>NZ_JBIVXL010000011.1:0-151984 GCF_044769225.1 Paenarthrobacter sp. NPDC090522 | reverse complement strand
TCGCTGCCGAGCAGGACGGGGAGGATGTCGGCGTCGCAGGCGATTTTGCGGAGGGTGCTGGGGTGGATCGGGCCGGCGAAGGTGGCTGATGCGCTACTGAGTGCCCTGCCGGTGGTGCCAGTGGTTCCGGGTGCGGTGACGGTGTTGCTGGTGGTGCCGGGTGCGGTGTGGTTGCTGGGGGCGCTGCCCGGGCCGGTGGTGCCTGGGTTGGTACGGGTGGTGCTGGTGGTGTCGGGTGCGGGGTTGGTGGGGTTGGTTTGGAGTTGGGGGAGGAGTTCGTGGGCGTTGATGTAGGCGGTGAGTTGGGGTTTGAGGCCGCCGTTGGCTGGGAGGCGGCCTGTTTTCAGGGCCAGTGCGCAGCCGCCGACGAGGCCGTCGAGGAGTTTCTGGGCTCGTGAGCGGCGGTCCAGTTCCAGGACCTGCCCGCCCTGCCCGCCCTGTCCGCCCTGCCCGGCCTGCCCGGCTTGGTGGGTGGTGTGGGTGGTTGTGGTGGTTGCGGGTGTTGTGGTGGTGGTTTCTTGGGGTGGGGCTGTGGTTGCTTGGGTGCTGTGATCCGTGGTGGTGGTGTTGGGGGTGAGGCGGGGGTTGGTGGCGGTGTTCATGAGGGTGGTGAGGGTTTCGTATTGTTCGGTGGTGGCGAAGATTTCGATGTGGTGGAGTCCGCGTCGGGGTTTGCGGATGAAGGCGCCTTGGAGGGTTCGGAGTTCTTCTTCGCTGGGTTCGGGGCCGTCTTGGTCGATCCGGTTGATCCAGCGGCGGGCGGTTTTGCTGACGAAGTCGGGGTCGGTTTCGATTCCGGTGCGGGTCAGGGCGTGTTCCATGGCGGTCAGGGTCTCGGGGTGGGCGATGAGTGCTGCCTGGTCCAGGGCGCCGGTGATGATGGTCGCGGTGCGGGAGGGGATGAGTGCCGTGGCCAGGGCTTGGGCGAGTTCGGTGTGTCGGGGTGGGAGGGGTTCGCCGGTGAGAGTGGTGGTGGGCAGGAGGGCCGCGGCTTGGGACAGGCGGCGTCGGGCTTCGCGGATCTCGATCCGCAACCTTGCGCGAAGGAACTCCGCGGCGTTCCGGTACCCGTCGTCAAGGATGGAGCCGCGGGCCGGAACCCCGGTCACGCTGGTACTGCCAACAGCACCAGCGCCAGAAACTGCACCAGTTACACCCGCGCCAGTTACAGCACCCGTGATGCTGGCACCACCAACAGCAGCACCAGCACCCGTGCCGCTGCTGTTGCTGTTGGTGGTGTGAGGTCCGTTGGTGTGGGGGCTTTGACCGGTGGGTGCGTCGTTCTCGGTCCAGCCGGTCCGCCAGCCGGTGCTGCCGTCGGTGGACGCGGATGCGGTGCGGGCGTGTTTGGCTTCTTCGCGGGTTCGTTCCACGGCTTGGGCGGCGACGATTTGCAGGTACTCGAGGGTGCGGGCGAGGTCCTCGACGCGGCCGGCGAAATCCGCTGCTTCGCCGACATCGAACATCCGTGCTGCCGGCAGGGCCGTATCCCGCAGGGTCTCGAGGGCCGCGGCCCCATCATCCAAAGCATCACTCAAAGGGTCATTCAGGGCACCACCCACGGCGTCCTGGACAGGCTCAGGGCAGGCCCGTGCGGAGGGTGCCGGTATTCCCGGCCGGTGCTGCTCCGGGTTACCCGGAATCTTTTCCGTCACACCCTTGGCATCAAGCAGCAGCCCGGTGACATCCGAGACGGCACCGGAACCCGGCTCCGCCACCTCTACCGCCTCAAACCCACCACCGATTCCCATAAACCAACCCTGACACCACCCCCACACCCACAGAACAACCCACAACGCCTATGTGGAAAACCCTCAGGGACGCTGCGACTCCGCGGCTGCAGGGTCGAGGTCTGCGAGCGTGAGCTGATGTGCCGGAGCATCCGGGAAGGGGAACGTGGATGCCACCGTGAGAGCGGGGCCAACATGCACCAGTTCGCCGGATTCCAGGGGCCGCCAGCCAGGGTTGTGATCCATGGGTTCTGTAGCGAAGATGACGTGCGGTGAGCCGGCGAGTTCCGTGCTCCTTGAGTGGATCCGTTTGCTTCGGGCGTCCAAGGGAGCGGCCGGAGCGGGCGCGACGGGATCCCTCCGAAGCATGTAAAGCCCGTGCGTCGCCGGGTATCGCAAAGCCCAGACGTCCGTCGCCGTGGTCAGGATGAAGTTGAGGCTGAACACCGGCAGTTCGGCCGCGATCCAGCTGACGGCCCGGGCTATCCCGGCCGTAACGTCGCCACCGTTGCACCGTACCTCAGCGGTGATGAGTGCGAAGAACCGTTCACTGTCCGTCTGGCCTTGCACCAGGTCCATGACCTCCAGCGAGCGCAGCCGACCGTCGAGCGCCGCCAAGCCGGAGAACGCGCCGTTGTGGGCAAACAGCCGCCCATCCTGTTCGAACGGGTGCGTGTTGGTCACCGTGAGCGCGCCGGTGCTGGCGTAGCGGACGTGGGCCAGGAAGGTGGTGCTCCGGAGGACCCGTGCATCCCGGGCAAACGCGTGGTCCTCCCACGCCGCGAGGGGTCGCTTGGTGACTTTTGGCGAACCATCAGGCGCAAACGTCCCAATTCCTGCTCCGTCGGGTTCACGCCGGCTCTGGACGGACAGGCTGTCCGGCGCGTCCAGGAGCCAAAAGGTGGCGCGCACGGGACGCGAACCTGCATGCAGGCCAAAGAGCCGGCACATCCTGTACCCCTCTCTCTGAAGACATCTGTGGTGAATTAGAGATCAGTGATGGAACGCCTGGGCAGCCCCGTCCGACGGCATCGGCGCGGTGAGCCGGTCAAGGTACTCCACTTCCTTGGTGAGGTCGGCGAGGAAGCTGGAGGCGAGGTCGCGGGTGAAGCCGTTACGGACAACGATCCTTTGGACGGTCACGTCACTGAGGCCGTCGGGCAGCGGATAGGCCGGAACCAGCCAGCCGTTCATCCGGAGGCGCTCGGACAGGTGGTGCAGGTTCCAGTTTTTGGTGTGGCCGTCAGCGAGTTGCCAGGCGAAAACAGGGATGTCGGACCCGTCGCTCCACAGCGTGAAAGCGTCCATGGCCCCGATTTCGCTGGAAAGGTACATAGCAACATCCCGCGATGTGGACTGGACCGACTTGTACCCCGCGAAACCCAAGCGGAGGAAGAGGTAGTACTGCAGCAACACCTGGGCGCCTGGGCGGGAGAAGTTCAGGGCGAAGGTGGGCATGTCGCCGCCAAGGTAACTGACGTGGAAGACCAGGTCCGCGGGCAGCGCCTCGGCGTCACGCCACACAACCCACCCCAGTCCGGGATAAACCAGCCCGTACTTGTGCCCGGAAGTGTTAATGGATGCCACCCTCGGCAGACGGAAATCCCAGACCGTCTCGGGTTGCAGGAACGGCGCCACCATGGCCCCCGATGCGCCGTCCACATGGATGGGCACGTCCAGCCCCCGCCGTTCCTGGATCTGGTCCAAGGCGGCCGAAATGGCATGCACGGGTTCGTACACGCCGGTATACGTGACACCCATAATGGCGACGACACCAATGGTGTTCTCGTCCACGTACTCGTCCAGGTCATGGCCGTCCAGCATCGGATGGTCCTTGGAGACGGGCACAAATCGCGGTTCCACATCCCAGTAGTTGCAGAACTTTTCCCAGCACACTTGGACGGCCGAGCTCAGCACCAGGTTCGGCTTGTCCACGGCCAGGCCGGCGGCCTTGCGCTGGTGCTGCCATCGCCGCTTCATGGCGAGGCCACCCAGCATGCACGCCTCAGACGATCCGATGGTGGACGTCCCCATGGCCTTCGCCGGATCGGGCGCGTTCCACAGCCCAGCGAGCATCCGCCAGCACCGCGTCTCGATTTGGGCTGTTTGCGGGTACTCGTCCTTGTCGATCATGTTCTTGTCCACGGTCTCCGCGTAGAGCCTGGACGCCTCGGGTTCCATCCACGTGCCCACGAACGTGGCAAGGTTCAGCCGGGAATTCCCGTCCAGCATCGCCTCGTCGTGGACCACCTGATAGGCCGTTCCGGGAAGGGATTCGCCGTCCGGCATGGCGAAACGGGGGAAGAGGGTGGACTCGCCCGGCCTGCTGAACAGGGGATTCAGCTCGACGGCGGCGTTTGACTCATCGCTGTACGTCCGGTGGGCTCTGCTCATTCGACTGCTCCTGGGGTTTCGCCGTGAAGCTGCAGGCAAGGTGGCTGGTGGAATCGCTCATCCAGGGCTCACGCTACCCGCCGATCCTGCGGCGCCCAAGAGCCGGGGGTGTTGCGTCGCCGCCATGAATGGGACGATTTTCCTATGGGCCAAGACCACATCGAGAAGCCCTCAGCCTCGGGGGACGACCGGCAATGGCAGGATGGCGACGCCGGCTCGCCCACCACCCAGCAAATGCGCACCGTCGGCCAGCGCCGGCGCGAGGCCGAGCGGAAACTGGACCAGCACCTGGAGGAGGCCAAGCAAAGAGCCGAGGCTCCGGATCCCGACGACCAGAAGACAGAAAGCTGACCGCGGCAAACGTACGACGGCGGGACCCGGCCCCGGGGGCAGCCGCACCACGGTGCCACTCGGGCCGGAGCGTAGACGCGCGACGGCGGGACCCGGCCCCGCGGGCAGCCGCACCACGGTGCCACTCGGCCTGGAGCGTAGACGCGCGACGGCGGGACCCGGCTCCGGGGCCAGCCGCACCACGGTGCCACTCGGCCCTGCGGGCAGGCGAACGACGCACGCGCTCACCTCACGCGTCCCGTATGCCGTACCCGACCCGGCGCCTGCTCAGCCCTGCGCCGTTTGCTTGCCCGGCGTCGGCGCTGCGTTCCTGGACATCTCCGCGTCGCCACCGTGGCCCCCGATAGGCGTGTCACTCCCGGGGGCCTGCCCGTGGTGGAGCTGCAACGCACAGTGGATCAGTGGGAAATGGCTGAAGGCCTGGGGCGTATTGCCGAGCTGCCGTTGCGTACGCGGGTCCCATTCCTCGCTGAGCAGTCCAACATCGTTCCGCAAAGACAAGAGCCGTTCGAACAAGGAAGTCGCCTCACTCCGTTTGCCGATGCCCAGCAACGCGTCCACCATCCAGAACGAGCACGCCAGGAACACCCCCTCGTCGCCGGGCAGGCCGTCGTGCCCGGACTCGGTCCGGTAGCGGAGGACCAGCCCGTCTTCCGTGAGCCGTTCCTGGACGGCTTCCACTGTGCCAACCACCCTGGAGTGGTGGTGCGGCAAGAAACCGACGCGGGGGATGAGGAGCAGGCTCGCATCCAGTTCCTTGCTTCCGTAGGACTGGACGAACGTGTTGAGGTCCTCGTTGAAACCCTTGGTCATGACCTCTGTATGGATGGTGGATCTCAGATCGGCCCAGCGGTCTCCAGGACCCGGCAGCCCGGACTTCCGTACGGCTTTGACCATCCGGTCCGCGGCCACCCAGGCCATGACCTTGGAATGCGTGAAATGCCTCCGTGGTCCGCGCATTTCCCAGAGCCCGTTATCGGGCTGGTCCCACGCACCTTCGAGGTATTCCATGAGGGCTACCTGGATGTCCCACGAACTGTCCACTGTCCCTGCCGGTGATGCCGCCCGTGTCAGGGAGAGGCCGTCCAGGACTTCGCCCCACACGTCCAACTGCAACTGCGGCGCGGCGGCGTTGCCAATACGTACCGGCGCTGAGCCTTCGTAACCACCCAACCAAGGCAGGTCCATTTCGGGAAGCCGCCTGGCGCCGTCGAGCCCGTACACAATCTGCAGGTCGGCAGGATCTCCGGCGATCGCTCGCAGCAGCCAGTCCCGCCACGCCGAGGCCTCTTCGGTGTATCCGGCGGCGAGCAACGACTGCAGTGTCAAGGTGGCATCCCGCAGCCAGCAGTAGCGGTAGTCCCAGTTCCTGGAGCCGCCGAGTTGCTCCGGCAAGGAGGTTGTTGCTGCCGCGACGATCCCTCCGGTGGGGGCGTAGGTCAGGGCCTTGAGCGTGATCAGTGACCGCTCCACCGGCTCCTTGTATGTTCCGGTGATTTCGCTGCGGTCGATCCACTCGCGCCAGAAGGTGGTGGTGTTGGCGAGCGCCCGCGCGGGGTCGATGCGCCGCGGTTCAGGCTCGGGGCTGGGCGCCCAGCGCAGCACGAACGGGACCCGCTGACCGGCCTTGACGGTGAATTCGCTGATGGTGCGGTTGTCGCGTCCTTCCAAGGGGGCGTGCGTGGTGATGTAAGCGGAGTCCGGCCCCGCCACGGCGCTGATCCCCTGCCCGTGTTTGCGTACCCAGGGCACCACCCGGCCGTAGTCGAACCGGAGCACCAGCTCCATCTTCATGTCTACTTCGCCGCTGATCCCTTCGACGATCCGGACCAGGTCCACGGCGTCGTCGCGCACGGGCATGAAGTCGATGACGCGGACGCTGCCGCCCTCCACGTCCCATTCCGTCTCCAGTACCAGAGTGTCCTCCCGGTACTGCCTTCGGGTGCAGTTGCCGCCGTTGGCGGGGTCGGGGTTGGCCGGGGCAACGAGCCACCGGCCCGCTTCCGGATCGGCGAGCAGCCCGGCAAAGCACGCGGGCGAATCGAACCGGGGGAGGCACATCCAGTCGATGGATCCGTTGCGGCCCACCAGGGCAGCGGTGTGGAGGTCGCCTATGAGTGCGTAGTCCTCGATTCTCGCCATTTCAGCTCCTTTGCGTTCGGACAGGCTGGACTAAGCCCGACGCTACCCGTAGTTTCTGTGCTTTGCGTACAAGGCGCCGCCGTACCTGTACACCACTCCCGTGTTCTGGAAGCATCGATTCCAGGAGGAGCCATGGCTGGAGAAAAACCCGTCCTCGTTGTTGGTGCCACAGGATACCTGGGTGGCCAGGTGGTGGATCAGTTGCTCACACACGGCAAGCCGGTCCGCGCGCTGGTGCGCGACGCGTCGGATCCGTCCAAGCTTCAGGCCAAGGGAGTCGAGATCGCCCGCGGCGACATGCTCGACGTCGGTTCGCTCATCCAGGCGATGACCGGCGTGGATGCCGTGATCTCGACGGCTGCCGGCTACACCCGGAATGACAAGAACGCCGAGGCGATCGACACTTTCGGCAACAACAACCTGGCCGTTGCAGCGAACCACGCCGGAGTCCGCCGGTTCGTCCTGATCAGCATCCTCACCAGCGATCAAACCCCGCAGGTTCCGCACTTCTGGCACAAGAAACTCGCCGAGGACAAGTTGGAGGAGCTGGGCGTCCCGTTTGTCGCGCTGCGGCCGGGGGCCTTCTTCGACCAGATCGTCGGAATGCGTGGCGATCCCTTCCAGAAGGGGCGCATCATGTGGTTCGGCCGGAAGGACGTTCCGCTGACCTTCGTCCTGACCAGCGACCTCGCGCAGTACCTCGCCGCGGCAGTCGACGCCGATACCGCCGACGGGGAGCGCATCAACATCGGGTGGACCAGGCCGGTAAGCATGCTTGAGGCAGCGAAGATGTTGTCCAGGCACACCGCAATGTCGCCGGACAATTCGGCGACGTCGCCGGACGGCACCGCCAAGGAGCCAGGCACCCGCGACATCAAAGTCGCGTCCATTCCGACGCCGATACTCCAGTTCGCGGGCAAGGTCACGTCCCGATTCGCGCCGCTGGTGGGAGATATGGCGAGCATGTCCGCATGGTTCGAGACCGGCCGCTACGTTGCCCAAACCGAACGCCAAGCCGAAGTCTTCGGAACCGTACCGACCCCCGAGGAAGCGATCGCCCGCTTCGCCGCGAAATACGGTCGCTGACGGATGCACCCGTTCCCGCCTCCCGCACCCGTCCGGGCTGGCGGCGCACCCGTTCCCGCCCTGCGCTCCTTGGGGTAGGTGTGCGATTGGCGTGAACCGGTGCGGTCCCGCCGGAGCGCAGGGCGCGTGCACCCGTTCCCGCCCGGCGCACCCGTTCCCGCTCAGCGCACCCTTCCCCGGCCTGCGACGCACCCGCTCCCGCCCTGCGCACCCTGGGGTAGGTGTGCGATTGGCGTGAACCGGTGCGGTCCCGCCGGAGCGCAAAGGCTGGCGTCATCACAAAGTGATAAGTAGGCTGATCATGTCCGGTCGGCCAGTGGTTCCCCCTTGGGCCGAACGCCACACAGAGGAGCACATCATGAGAATAGGTTCTTCCATAGCCCTGATAGCCATCGGAGCGATCCTGGCCTTTGCCCTGACGCCAGGGCTGATCCCCTTCATCGACCAAGTCCTGATCGGCTACATCCTGATGGCCGTTGGAGTCCTGGGCCTCATCATCTCCATCGTCATGTCCAGCAGGACCCGCCATACCGTGGTGGAGCGGCGCACCGCCCCGGACACCATCGTGGAACGGCGCCCCGAAGTCTGACGTCGTGCCAGCCGGTCAGCGGCGGCAGCCGCCGCGGAGATAGCGGTCATGCCGGGTGTTGCGGTCGGGGTGCGCCGTCACTTGGGGCCTGGCAGTGACTGACGAAAGCGATAAGCACGACGGCGGCAGCCCCGCCGTCGTGCTCTTTTGACCGCGTAGGCTGCTCCTATGGAGAAGTCTTTCGACATTGAACGTGTGAACCAGGACGAATACGCAGTGCGCTGGGCTGCCGAGGGGCAGTCGGGTGAATCCGTGGTGCGGGTCACCCCGGACTTCCTCGCCGAACTTGGCTTGGACGGCTTCGACCAGCAGGCCGTGGTGGAGGAAACCGCCAACTTCATGGCCGAGCACCAGCCCGTGATCGACTTCCCGCTGTCGGTGGATCTTGAGGAGATCGCTGCAGCCTACGAGGACTATGCCGATAAGCTCCGCAGCCGCCTGCAGGCAGGCTGAATCCCGGCCGAAGGACGCCTAGCCGGCAACCTCTGCGGTGAGGCGCTCGCCGTTGTAGAACTCAAGCTCCCAACCCTCCACAGGGTGGTGGTGTGCCAGGTTCAGCGCCGCGTTCTGGACGCTGTCCAGGGTGCGGCCGATGGCGCGGTTGAGGGTGAGCCGGATCAACGTCCCGTGGCTGACCACCAGCACGCGCTGGCCTGTGAACTCGCGGGCCAGCTCTTCGAGGGCCGCCGTACCGCGCGTTGCGGCGTCGTGGTCACTCTCGCCACCGCGGAAGCCTCCGGGGATGCGCAGTGCCTCCAGTTCAGGTCCGGCCTGGAGGCCTTCGGCGGGCCCGAAACTGCGCTCGATCAGCTCGGGAACGCGGCGTGCCACCGTCAAGCCGAGTCCTTCCGCGATCAGGTCGGCGGTCTCGGCTGCCCGGCTCAGCGGCGAGGAAACAATCGTGTCCCACTCGTAGCCGGACAGGACGTCGACGGCGTCGCGGGCCTGCTGCCGGCCGATCCCGTTGAGGGGAATGTCTGTGGCTCCCTGCAACCTGCGCTCGGCGTTCCAGTCGGTCTGGCCATGGCGGACGAGGGCAAAAGTTGTGAGGGTCATGCCTTCCATTTTGCCTTGCCTCCACGTCCGCCGCAGTTTCCTGCGCCACATGGAGCAAATTTCCCAGCGAACCCGTGCCGGGAAGTGGAGCACACGCTGAGCCAGGGTCCGTGTTTGGGGCTGCGGTGTGAGAAGACCCCTGCCGTTTCACGCGATTCCTCAATAGCATGAAGATGTGGAAACTGAAGAACAGAATGAAGATTTTCAGCGGCTCCACCAGCTCATCGCGGGGGCCGATGACATCAAGGGCTTCCTTGACGGCATGACCCGCTACGCAGCCGCCGCGCTGAGCAGAGCAAGCGGGGACCGTATTGAATGCGCCGTCACGCTCCGCCGCAAGAAGCGGGCCATCACCATCGCCGGAAGCAGTGACGATGCCATCATCCTTGACGGCGTTGAGCAGGCCTTGGGCGACGGCCCATGCGTAGAGGCCCTCAGTTCAAACCAGGTGATCCTCATAGAGGACGTCAAAAGCGACGGTCGCTGGCCGGAGTATGCCCAAAGCCTGACCGATGCCGGCGCCAAGGGCGTGCTGGGCGTCCCCTTGAATCTCGGCCCGGACGCCTCGGCGGCATTGAACTTCTTTGCCTCCAAAACCGGCCAATTGACGGACGACGTCATTGAGGAAGCCGGGATCTTCGGGGACATGGCCGGCCAGGCTTTGCGACTTACCTTGCGCATTGCCACCGCCGACCTCCTGGTCGCAGACCTGAGGGCCGCCATGGAACGGCGCACGGTGATCGACCTTGCGTGCGGGATCATCATGACCCAGAATTCGTGCAGCCAGACCGACGCCTTCGTCTTGCTCCTCAAGGCCTCCCAGCACCGCAACCAAAAGGTGCACGACGTCGCCGCGGGCATCGTCGAAGGCAGGACCGGTTCGGTGGCCACCACTTTTTTTGAGGACTGAGTCTCCCAACTACTGAGGCGACGAAACGCACGACGGCGGCCGCCCGCCGTCGTGCGGTGCCGGAACTCTGATGCGGGTCTCGACAGCGACGCCTTTACGCGGTTTGTTACGGATATTTCCGAATGGTCTCTGGGGGTATCCGATGGCAGCCTGCGCGCCGCGGTTGATCGCTGGCGAGTGGCCCTGTAGGTGCAGGAGCGTGTCCGGCAGGTTGCCCTCCTCCGGCATTAGTAAGTATCCTGATTACCAATCTGGAGAAACCGGATGATGCTGTTCTGACGCAGGATTTGCTCGAGCCGCACGGCGTTGACCACTGAAGGTTGGCCCGGACGGCTACCGTGAAAGTTTGATCGACGGCGTTGCCTGGTAGCGGTGGACAGTTGACAGGTCCAAGGCACCCAGGTGCGCCCGGAGAGCGTGGCAATTGGTGGGCACTAACGACGAAGCCGTGGTATCCGGCTCCGGTGAAGAATTACTGGGTGGGCGTTACCAGTTGGGCCAGGTCCTGGGCCGTGGTGCGATGTCCACCGTGTACCGGGCCCAGGACGTGCGGCTCGGGCGGGACGTCGCAGTCAAGCTGTTCCTGCCCGGTTCCGGTGACGAATCCTTCCGGACGCGCCAGCAGACGGAGATGAGGCTGCTCGCAGCCTTCGACCACCCGGGGCTGGTCCGCGCCGTCGACGCCGGAGTGGATGCCCGCAACAACGACGAGCGGGCCTACCTGGTCATGGAGCTCGCAGAAGGCCGGGACCTGCGCGCCACCTTGGCCGAAGGCGCCATGAAGGTCAGCGATGTGTGGGCCATTGGTTCGCGGCTGGCCGGTGCCTTGGCGCAGGTTCATCGGCAAGGCGTGATCCACCGCGACATCAAGCCGGCGAACATCCTGGTTTCGGAGGGCTCCGGCACCGCACGGTCCGTGAAACTGGCCGACTTCGGCGTAGCGCTGGTCATGTCGGAAAGCCGCCTGACCGGAACCGGATTCACCGTGGGAACAGCCCAATACCTCAGCCCCGAACAGGCCCAAGGCCTCCATCTGACTCCGGCGAGTGACATCTACTCGCTCGGATTGGTGTTGCTGGAATGCCTCACCGGCAAGGCGGAGTACCCCGGGACACCAGTGGAAAGCGCCGCCGCAAGGCTCCACCGTGCGCCGGAAGTTCCCCTGGGTGTTCCGGAGAAGCTCCGCACGCTCCTGCGCGCCATGACTGACATGGACCCCGGGCGGCGTCCCAAGGCAGCCGAGGTGGAGGCGGTCCTGACCAGTCCCCGGCGTAGGTTTGCAGCCGGCCGGACGGCCCTCCTTCCGCCGGTGCCCACCCATGCACCTCGTGCCCTTCCCGGGACAAAGACGCCCCGGAAGTCCAGGCGCAAACTCCTTGGCGGCGTGGCCGTAGCCGCCGCCGGGATCCCCGTAGCCCTGGCACTCTTCCTTCAGGGAGGTGCCGTCACCGGGACACCCGAGCCTTCACGGACAGCTGATCCGGGCATTTCCGTCACTGAGCGCCAGCCGAGCATTCCCGTGGGTCCGGTCAACACCGTCCCGGCAGAAGCGGTGCCTGCAGCCAACGTCGAGCCCGTGCAGGAACCCGTCCAGCTTGTCCACGCCAACCTGCCGGAGGAGCCAGCCCCGGCTCCGCGCACTACTTCCGGTCCGACGGGCGGAGCCAGCGGCAGGGACCTGGCAAGCGTCAAGAGTGACGGCAAGAGCGACAGCAAAGGCGACAAAAAGGCGCCCAAGGACAAGGGCAATGACAACCAGCGGTAAGCCCGCAGCAGCCCGGACCGCCAGTTTGTGAAGGCACGACGGCGGGAGGTCGCCGTCGTGGGTTGAGTCGCCGTGGTGCCGCCGCCCGCGGCGGAGTGTTGGCCCACCCTCGTGGGTTGAGTCGCCGCGGTGCCGCGCGCGGCGGAGTGTTGGCCCGGCGTCGTGGGTTGAGTCGCCGTGGTGCCGCGCGGCGGAGTGTTGGCCCGGCGTCGTGGATTGAGTCGCCGCGGTGCCGCGAGCTGGGGAGTTGACCCCGCCGTCGTGGGTTGACCCGCCGGTGTCCCGCTAGAGTCCAGCCGGGAAGCTGACCGCCACCGTGAGTCCGCCGCCGGGGGTTTCCGAGAGCGTGAGGTCCCCGCCATGGGCTTTGGCGATGCTGCTGCACGTGGCCAAGCCGAGTCCAGAGCCGGAACCGTCGCCCGGCCTCCGGAGCCGCACCAACGGTTCCAGGACTTTGGCGCGATCCTCGGGGGCAATGCCCTTGCCGTTGTCCGCCACGTAGACCGTGGCGCCGTGGTAATTGGCAACCCCGCCGATGCTGATGCTGAGATCGCGCTCCGGGCTGCGGTAGTTCATGGCGTTCGTCAGCAGGTTCTGGAGCAAGGTCCGGAGTTGTCCGCGATCGGCGTAAACGGCCAGGTCCTGGACGTCCAGAATGCCGTCGTCGTCGATTCCGAGGTCCCGCGAAACCTCACCGGCCACCTCCCTGAGCGAGGAGTATGACGGCTGGATGCCCCCGCCGACGCGGGAGTAGCTCAGCACGTCCTCCAGCATCGCGAGCATCCGGCGGCCGCTTGCGCCGATCTTGTCCAGGTACTTGGCCGTGCTGGTGCCGGTCTGGACATCGGGATCGTCCTCCACGAGTTCCACGTACCCCAGGATGGTGGTCAGCGGAATCCGGAGGTCGTGACTGACCCGGCCCGCGAAACCGGCGAGCTTGGCGTTGCTGTCGCGCAACTCGGCGTAGGTGCGGTCCAGTTGGGCGGTCCGGTGCTGGAGTTCGAGCAGTTCCACCACTTGGCGGGCCAGGACCTCGAGCATGCCCACTTGTTCAGGTCGAAGCTCCTGGGGCTTGTCGGAGAAGACACAGAGCGTGCCAGGGACGAAGCCTGAGTCGGTTTGGAGCGGAACGGACGCGTAGAAGCGGACGTTGCCGATCTCGCCTGTGACAAAGGGACTGTCCGCGAAGCGGGGGTCCAGGGTGGCATCCGGAACCACCGTTTTTTCGCGCGAGAGGAAGACCTTGGCGCACATGGAATCCTCGCGGGAGCAGACGCCCGGGTCCACGCCCCACGCACCCACCTGGTGCTGGTACTCGGCGCTGATGATGTTGACCACGCCGAATGGGGCGCCGCACAGTTCCGTGGCGAGCCGGACGAGGTTCTGCAGCGCGCTGAGTACGGCAGCGTTGGGAAGAAGGGGTGAATCCAAGGACGGGTCGAGGCCATATTCACGCAAGGTCAGGTCCCGGCTGACCTCGTCCGTGAATGCGAGCTGTCCCTGTCCATGCGCCATCTACGTCTGTCCCCCAAGCTTCTCTAGGATTCCTTGCTGATGATACCCGTCGGCGGGAGCGCCCTCCTGTCACGTCGTCGGGCGCAAAACCCGAGCAGGATTCAAGAAGCCCGCCCGTGGGCAGCGGACGTAGGGTGAAGCCAACACAGAAAATTCACAACCCAGGAGGACACATGCCGTACACCGTAGACTTCCAGGACGTTTCCACCGTCGGGCTGGAATCATCCCCCGTAGTAGACGCCTTGGCAGGACTGAGGGCAAACGAAGCACGGTACTTCAAGAACAAGTACGACCACGTCTTTACCGTGGTGCCTGCCGAGGAGTCGCCGGAGATCGTTGACTACGTGAACCGGGTGCTCAAGGAGCGGGACCTCGTGATCCAGTCTCGGCCGTTGGAAGTGACCTCGTTCGAGGTGGAGGGCACCCGCTGGACCTATGTGTTCTACGAATCCGGGCTGTCCATCAACGTACTCTACGGCCTCGAAGAAGGTTCCAAGCGGGCCGTCGGCTTCAAGCTCTCCCAGGGCATGGAGGTGCCGGAAGAACTGGCTGCCAACTTCAAGTTCGCACGGCAGAAGTCCAAGCTGGCCGGCGAAATCCGCGGCTCGTTCTTCGTGATCAAGGGCGAGTACTAGCCCCCCGCTTCCTAGCCCTCGCCATTCAAACGGTCAAATTCGATCAGTTATGATCGCCCCATGCTTGCTGCCGAACGCGACCAGCGCATCCTCACCCTCGCCCGGCGCGATGGCCGCGTGGTCACCACTGCCCTCGCCAGGGAGCTGGGCATCTCCGAGATCACGGCCAGGCGTGCCATCAACAACCTCGCCGCCGCCGGAGTGTTGGTCCGTGTCCACGGCGGGGCAACCTTGCCGGGCCGCTTGGCCACCCCGGCGGATGGTTCTATCACCGGGCTGGTGGTACCGACGTCGGACTATTACTACGCCAAGGTGATTGCCGGCGCGGAGAGCGTCGCAGCCCAACTGGGCACGCGGCTGGTGCTCGGCGTCACCCACTATGACCGGGAAACCGAGCACGAGCGGGTGCGGCGGCTGGTGGGCCTGGGCGTCCGCGGCGTCGTGGTGGCCACCAGCACCTACGAACCCACAGCCACGGACACCGGTGCGTGGCTGGACTCGCTGGAGGTTCCGGTGGTCCTCATGGAACGGTCCATCACCTACCCCCAGACGGCCCGTGAGTACGACACCGTCCGCACCGATCACGCCTACGGCGGCGTGGTGGCAGTCCGCCACCTCGCCGCCTTGGGTCACAGGTCCATCGGCCTCGCCCTCCGCAAGGAAACCCCGACGGCGGCCTTCCTCACGTCCGGATACCGGGACGCCGTGGTGGCGCTGGGGCTCGACGGCGATGCACCCTTCCGCGCGCTGCCGGACCTTGGCAGGGACCCGGCTGGTGCGGACGTGGTCCTCAACCTGTTCCTCGACGACTGCCTTGCCGCGGGAACCCGTGCCGCCATTGTGCACGTGGACGCCCACGCTTCCCGCCTTGTGGAACTGGCCACAGCCCGCGGACTCCGGGTCCCCGAAGACCTCTCCATCGTGGCGTACGACGACGAAGTGGCCGCGTTCTCCATGGTGCCGTTGACCGCCGTCGCACCTCCCAAGCAGGCGGTGGGCGCGGCGGCGATGCGCCTCCTCCAGTCGCGGGTGCAGAGCCTGGCCGACGGCAGTGAGTTGCCCGTCCAGCACTTGTCCCTGCTGCCGGGACTGGCCGTGCGGCATTCCACCACCAGATACATCTAGTTGACCGATAATGATCGATTGCGCACTGGTTCGTTGACCCTTCCTGGGCGTCCACCAACAATGAGGGAATGCATGCGCTCAGTTACGACTACTCACCCTGGACCTTCTGGAACAACGCCTCAGCGGAGGAACACCAAGCACAAATCGAGCACCAGAAGGCCTTGGCCCAACGCAACGGCGTGACCATCGGGGAGCGTGCATTCCTGTCCCCGCTTGCCAATGTAGACGCGGAGACGTTCGCCATCGGCCCGGATTCGTATGTTGCCGCCCACGCCTATGTCACGGGCGAGGTGTCCATGGGGGAGAACTGCACCATCAACGCCTTCACGGTGGTACGGGGTGCCGTGACCATGGGCGATGCCGTGCGGATCGGCGCGCATACCTCCATCCTTGGCTTCAACCACTCCATGGACCCGGCCCAGCCAGTCTTCAGGCAGCCGCTCAGCAGCAGGGGCATCGTGATCGGGGACGACGTCTGGATCGGTTCCAACGTGGTGGTGCTGGACGGCGTCACTGTGGGATCGCACGCAGTCCTCGCAGCAGGGGCCGTGGTGACCAAGGACGTGCCGGAGTGGTCCGTGGTGGGCGGGAATCCGGCCCGGCAGCTGCGGGACCGGCGGGATGGTGTGGCAGGTTCCTCTGCGAGCACGCGTCCGGAGGCTGGTTTGGTCCCTGCCGTTGCGGGTCCGGACGATGGTTTGGTACCGGTCATCGCGGGTCGGGACGCTGGTTTGGTCTCTGTCGTTGCGGGTCTGGCCACGGTCAGCGCCAACGACGGCGGCCTCCGGTCCAGGCTCACGGCGTTCGCTGACGCGGCATGCGCCCAGGCGACGGACGTGCTGTCCCGGTGCTGGGTAGGCGAGGACGACGGGTATTTCGTTGACCAGCCGGGTGCTCCACGCACGGTACGCGCCCAGTGCGATGCCGTGGAGATCGCGGACTTGCTGCTCGGCTCAGCGCCCCCACAACTGCCGGCTTCCGAACAGGCCCGTCGACTGGCCGGGCTGCAGGATCCGGTGACAGGCCTGGTTCCCGAATTCGGGACACAACCGGACGCCTCCCTTGAGTTCGGAAAGGGCCCGGCCACTTATCACGTGCTGTCCGTCGGCTACGCCTTGGATCTTCTGGGCAGTGGTTTCCCGCACCCCATCCGCGCCGTCGCGAACATGGGCGCCGCTGAGTTGGTGTCGGCACTGGAGGCCCTGCCGTGGCGCAAGGAAGCGTGGGAGTCCGGGGCATGGGTGGATGCGTGGGGAACAGCGGCTTACTGGAACCTTGCCCGGCAGCACCGCCTGGCTGCCGCGGCCACCGGATTCAGCCGACTGGACTCGCTCAGCAGGGTCAACCCCCACAGCGCCGGGTCCATGGAAGCCTTGTTCGGCTGGCTGCTGGCACGGGTGAATCCAGCCAGTGGAACCTGGGGAACGCCGGCACATGACACCCGCCTCAAAGTGGTGAACGGCTACTACCGGCTCACCAGAGGCACGTTCGCCCAGTTTGGCCTCCCTGTTCCGCACGTGGAGAACCTCGTGGACACGGTCCTGGAACACGGAGCCGATCCACGGTACTTCGCCGCAGGCAGCCAGAATGCCTGCAACGTGCTGGACGTGGTCCATCCGCTGTGGCTGGCCTCGAAGCAAACCACGTACCGTGCCGGCGACGGGAAAGCGTGGGCCACCCGCCAACTGGAGCAGGCGCTCACGTGGTGGCATCCCGGCGAGGGCATGGCCTTCAGCGCTTCGCCGGACAGCGGCGTGCAGCACTTGCCAACATTGCAGGGCACCGAGATGTGGCTGGCCATCATCTGGTACCTCGCAGACATCGCCGGCCATGCCGAAGTGCTGGGCTACCGGCCACGTGGCGTGCACAGGCCAGAGCCGGCGTTTTCACTGCCGCGGCTGTGACAGCCCATCCACCTGGGACGCAACGAGCTGGGAAGCAACCGGCCCGGCCAGGATGCCAATGCCGGGAGTTGCCCTGAGGGCATTGCTTGCCCTGTCCGCGACAACCTGCGCCTCGGTACCGGAATCCAAAATGGTGTTGCGTGTGGACGCGGGATCCACCATGACGGTGGTGACGTCCAGGCTGTTGGTGGCCCGGGCTGCCAACAAGGCGTCCACCTGGGCTTCGAAGCAGGATTCACTCGAGGTGGCATGGACATCCTTCGCCACCACGTGGTTGGTGGAGACGAAGTTGCCGCTTCCCTCCTTCAACCGGATGGCCACGGGCGTTGCGCCCTGCGGCTTGATGCTGTCCGACCCGATGACCAGCGAGAAGTGGTTTGAAACGAGTGTGTTGTCGCTGCCGTCCACGCTGAGAAGTCCGTGCATGTCGTCAAGGCCGTTGTCGATCCCGAAAAAGGGCGCCCACGGCTCGTGGTCGCGGAGGAAATGGTTGGTGGCAACAAGGTTTTCGGAACTGTTCGATCCCAGGACCACCATTCCCGGGTAGAACGAGTGCAGCCGGTTGTTGGAGATATTGGAGCGGGTGACGCCTTCCAAATGGATGCTGCTGGCACCGCGTGGAAAGACGTTGTTGGCAGTGACCAGGAGTCCGCCGTGGTTCTCGGCATAGATCGAATGGCCCTTGAAACCTGCTCCGATCAGATTATCGGTGATCTTCGAGGCCTGTCCCCAGCCACGCAGTTCGATGCAGCTGCCGCATTCTGCGATGAAGTTGTCGTGGATGGACAGGGCATCTGCGTTGTGGATGGTCAGGGCGTTCTCAAGGTAGATGAAACCCATTCCGTTGAAACGGAAGGAGTCATTGGCACTGGCCACGAAAACGCCGGTCTTGCCGTTGGAGTACGTGTTTTCGGCTGGCAGTTGGGAGCCGTCCGCCGAGAAGTGCAGGCCATCGATGCAGAAGTTGGTGAACTCCACGGAGCTGATGCGCGGGCTGCCCTCCCGCTTGATGAGGAAAGCCGCTCGCTCGGCCTGCCCGGCATCGGAGCCGAGGGAAAGGTCCACCAGGACCCGGCTCCCGCCGGGCCAGAGCTCGTGCAAGCCGGGCCATTCTTCCTGCGGCACGTTGTACCGGATGCTCGACGACGTGAAGCCATGCCCCGAGCCTTGGATTTTCAGGAAGCTGATGTCGATCAGCACTTGGGTCCGCAGGCAGTAGTCTCCCGGCGGCAAGTAGATAACGCCACCCGGCTTGCCGCCGTCGTTCGCGTCGCTGTCCGTTTGCCGTTCTTTGATGTCGGCGATGATGCTGTTGATGACTTCGCCAATGTCCTCGGCCGGGTTGCCGACGGGCCAGGTTGTGACGTCGTAGTAGTTGTTGCTGGTCATGGCTTGTTCCCTCTGTGTGGTGGTCTGGGAGTTTGTGGAGCTACTGGGCAGAGGGTTGGATTTCCGGGAGTCCTGCCTGCAACTCTGCCAGCGTGGGCGGGTTGGCACCCGCCCTGCGTACGGTGATTGCCGCCGCCTTGGTTGCCATATGGCCCAAGGATTCCAGGGCTTTGGGCGTCAAACCTGTACCGCCGTGCTGGAGGAGTCCGTAGATCAGCGCGGACATGTAGGAGTCTCCCGCACCGATGGTGTCTGCCACTGCCGACCTCACTGACGGAATATCGACTGTTGCGCCTCGCGTCGACAACACGGAGCCCTCCGATCCCCTGGTAACCGCCACAAGGCCTGCACCGCATTCAAGGATCCTCTGGCGGACATCTTCGAGTGAGAGGCCTGGATAGAGCCATAGTGCGTCTTCATCGCTGAGTTTGACCACATCCGTGAAGGGGATGAGGTCTTCAAAGCTGCTCTTGGCCTCCGCCTGGCTGCCCAACAGGGCAGGGCGAAGGTTTGGGTCGAAAGTGACGACGCAGCGCTCATTAGAGTGCTGGAGCAACTCTTTGACCTTCGTGGCGCCCGGCTGGAGGAAAGCCGCGATGGAGCCGGTATGCAGGATTTTGGGGATGCCGGACGGAGCCGTCCGGCGTAGGTCCCAAGCGATGTCGAAGTCATAGAGTGCCGAACCGTCGGGCGCCAGGGTGGCGGTCGCCGTCGCGGTCTTGCCCGGCCGCTTGGAACCGGGGAGGAGCTTCACGCCGGCGCCATGGAGGTGTTGCTCGATCGCGGCAGCGTAGTGGTCCTCGCCCAGGGAGGTGAGCAGGCCGGTCGGTACCCCCAAACGCGCCAACCCGTAGGCGACGTTGGCGGGCGAGCCGCCCGGGTGTTCCACGGAGCCCTGCGGCGAGACGACGATGTCCATGAGCGCCTCGCCAACAACAACCACGTCCGGTGTCTGCTGGATGGTGTGCATTGCGGGTTCTCCTTTAGGCGAGTGCCGAGACGGTGAGCTTCAGGACCGTTGCCGTGCCGCCCTCCACCACCAGCCGGTTCCCGGTTTGTCCGGGGTGGGGGAACACAAGGTCCGTCAGGACGGCGGTTCCGTCCTGGGCGAAGACTTCCACGGACGCGTGATCCACCACCACGAGGAGCTTCAGCACGCCATCCACGGGAGCCACCGGCACTGACTCCACAGAGGCGAATTTCGCGTGGAATCCGGTGTCGCCTGATTGCGTGCGGTCAAGCGTGAGCCGGGCAGTGGCCGTGTCGTAGCGCAGGACCGTGCCGAGGGAATGGTCGCTGCTTTCCAGGAGCGTGAATCCCAGGCGTTCGGCGGTACCAAGGAGGATCTCGGCCTCGATGACCTGGGCGCGGCCTGATACGGCGTCCGGCAGCTTGACTGATGAATCCGCCAGTTCCAAGGAACCCGCGGTCCAAGGGATCCCGCGGTCCTGGAATGCGGGCCGCACGGGCCGCTGGACCAGGCGCGGAACGCCGCTGTCATTCGAGAGGCGCAGTTCCCGGGCCAAGGTCATGGAGGAACGCCACGGGGAGGTTGGCAGGTGGTTGGCGTAATCCCAGTTGTTCATCCACCCGATGATGATCCGGCGGCCGTCCGGCGCGTTGCTGAAAGAGACAGACGCGTAGCAGTCACGTCCCCAGTCCAGCCACAGGCTTTGCTGCAGGGCCTCCGCCTGGGCGGAAGGGTCACGGAGGGACGCCAGTCCGGAAGGCGCCACCAGCGAATCGGCGTCCGCAACGAAGCTCACGCCGTCGAAAGCTCCCACGAAGTACTGCCCACCGGAGCCTCCCGCCACCGCGCCGGGATTGACGTTGACGATCAACACCCATTTGACGTTGTCCGGATCACCGTCAACTTCCAAGGGAAAGAGGTCGGGGCATTCCCACTCACCTTCGTCGGCGTTGGCCGGTCCGAAGTCACTGAGGAAGTCCCAGGACTTGAGGTCCTCCGAGCGGTAGAACACCACTTTCTGCTGCTGGGCCTCGACGGCGGCCATCACCCAATACGTGCCGGCGTCGCCTTCGTAGCGGAAGACTTTGGGGTCGCGGAAGTGCGCCGAGTGACGGGTCAGGACGGGATTGCCGCTGTACTTTCGCCAGGTCATTCCGCCGTCCGTGCTGTACGCGAGGGACTGCGCCTGGGTGCCGCTGTGCGCCGAGGTGTCCTTGAAGGCGCTCGTGTAGACCGCCACCAGGGCCGGCGCTGCAGCCGAGCCGAAACCCGAGGTGTTGCCGTGGTCCACTATTACGCTGCCGGAGAAGATATCCTCCGTGGAGTCGCAGGCAATGGCCACAGGGTGTTCGGTCCAGTGCAGCAGATCGGGCGAGGTGGCATGGCCCCAGGACATGTTGCCCCAGACATTTCCGTAGGGGTTGTTCTGGAAGAAGAGGTGGTAGAGGCCGTTGTGAAAAACCAGGCCATTGGGATCGTTGAGCCAGGTATCCGCCGCCGTGAAATGGATGGCGGGCCGGAACCAGGGAGTGGCCGCCGGGGCTGTTTCCGGGCGTACGGCATCAAGGCTACTGGACATGGTGTGCGTTCCTTTTAGGACGGTGAAGGGTTCGGGTGGGGCTTACCGTGGGGCCGCGATGGATTCGCGCCGGACCAGGGGGCAGCCCAGGACTGTGGGGTGGAGGGCCATCGGGGCAAGGTCTGTCTTTCCCTCGATGGCGTCAATCAGGTGCTCTGTGGCCCAGGCACCCATTTCGTAGTGCGGGAGGGCCACAGTGGTGAGGCCCGGGTACAGGTTGGCCGCGATAAGTTCCTGGTCATCGAAGCCCACTACGGAGAGGTCCGCAGGAATGTTCAGGCCCAACTCTGCCGCAGCGCGGTAGGCGCCCATCGCCATCCGGTCGTTGTAGCAGAACAAGCCAGTGGGCCGGTCCTCCCGGGACAGGATCCGCTTGGCGGCCTCATAGCCCCCCTGCACTTCGGAAACCTCCGACTCGACAGGCGCCGCGCCGCCGTCGAGCCCCGCCTCCGAAAGCGTCGACCTGAAAGCGTGGAGGCGCTCGCGGGTGGCGGGGACATCATCGGTGTTGTTGATGAAGCCCACATGGGTATGGCCCGCGGCAAGCAACGCTCCGACGGCAGCCCGTGCGCCGCCGTCCTCGTCCGGGATCACTGCCGTGATGTTTCCTCCGGTGGCCACAGAGTCCACCAGGACCGAGGGTACGCTGCCGAGGTTGGACGGCAGTTCCACGTTCCGGTGGTACATGGTGGCGTACAGGATGCCGTCCACGCGGCGCTCCAGGAGGGCCTGGACATCAGCTTGCCGTGACTCGAGGCTGGCCGACCCGGGAGTGTTGATGATCATGAGGTTGTACCCGCGGGCCTTCGCGGCCTCGTCCGCGCCGAGGATGATCCGCCCCGCGTGCGGAGTGGTGGCGATTTCCTCACTGACCAACCCCAGCATGCCTGTCCGCTGCGTGCGCAGCGCCTGGGCCAGCCGGTTGGGTCCATAGCCAAGCTCCTCGGCAACGGACCGCACCTTGTCCCTGGTTTCAGGGCTGACCCGGGCGTAGGAGACCTCGTTGAGCACATGGGAGACGGTAG
This sequence comes from Paenarthrobacter sp. NPDC090522, assembly GCF_044769225.1. Taxonomy (NCBI): domain Bacteria; kingdom Bacillati; phylum Actinomycetota; class Actinomycetes; order Micrococcales; family Micrococcaceae; genus Paenarthrobacter; species Paenarthrobacter sp. NPDC090522. The sequence goes on along the minus strand of NZ_JBIVXL010000011.1, from coordinate 129,819 downwards.
TAACGGACACACCGGCGGCGACGGCCACATCCTTGATACCGATGTTCTTGTTGCTCATCTGTCTTCCACGTCCTTATGGTTTGCGATGCCCGGGAGGGGCTATCAGTAGGCTACTCGGTGATGCCGGAGCTGATGTTGCCGGCTAACCCTTGACCGCGCCGAGCGTCATGCCCGCCACGATCTTGCGTTGCAGGAGCAGGGTCAGCAGGATCACCGGGATGGAATAGACCGCCGCGAGGGCTGTCATGGAACCCCAGTCCAGGCCGAACTGCGTCTGGAAGTTCGCGATCACCACGGGCGTAGTTTGGGAACGGATGGCCGTCATGAGCAGTGCGAACAGGAACTCGTTCCAGGACGCCAGGAAGGCGAAGATGGCCGTCACTGCGATGCCGCCGGACACCACGGGGATCACCACCCGCCAGAGCGCGCCGAGCCTGCTGCAGCCATCAACGGTTGCCGCTTCCTCCAGGTCCCGCGGAACGGCCTCGAAGAAGCTGGACATGAGCCAGATAGAGAGCGGCAGCGAGATGGTGGTGTGGGCAATGGACAGTGCAATGGGCGTGTCCGCAAGGCCAATCGAAGCCATCATGGACGCCAACGGGATGCCGATGGCCACCGGCGGCACCATGCGCGTTACCAGTGCGGCCATGATGAACACCCTGCCGCTCGGGGTCTTGTAGCGGGTGATGCCGTACGCCGCGGGGACAGCCAGGACCAAGGAGAGCAACGTGCTGATCACCGCAGTCTGGATGGAGTTGATGAACGACGCCACCACTCCGCCTCTGCCCAGCGCGTTGATGTAGTTTTCCAGCGTCCATTCCTTCGGAAGGATGGTGGGCGGGACCGCGATGGTATCGATCGGCGTCTTGAAGGACGTGAACAGCAAGTACAGGAACGGGAAACCGTACAGTACCATCGCGGCTGCCAACAGGATCCAGAGGATGGTCCGGGTGCTCCGGCGTCCGGCTTCGAGCCCTTCGCGGTTGGCTCCGCGGCGCCTGCGGGGCGGCCGGGCATCGGAAGCGTTCGACGCCGGCACTCGCGGCCCGCTGTGTTCGGCGGGTACGTTGGGGTGCTTTGCCGCCGCGAGCCGGAGGGCGATGCCTGTTCCGCGCTCCGGTGAGGCGGAAGCGGTACCCGTCCTGCCGCCGTCGTACGTGGATTCTGCGGTGCTCATCAGCTGTCCTTTCCTGGCCGCCAAATGGTGGCCACCGCGAAGAAGGCGACGGCGAGCATCGCGATGAGGTAGATGGTGCCCATGGCGCTTGCGAGGCCCGGATCGCCGAAGCGGATCATGGTGCGGTAGATCAGCAGGCTCATGGTTTCGGAGGCAGACTGGGGGCCGCCGTTGGTCTGGATAAGGATGGTGTCGAAGGCCCGGGCTGCGTCGATCCCGCGGACCACCAGCGCTACGGCGATTACTGGCCGCAGCAGCGGGATGATGATGCGGAACAGGAGGTCCGGTGCCCGGGCGCCATCCAGGCGGGCTGCCTCGATGAGGTCGCCGGGGATGTTCTGGAGGCCCGCGAAGAGGACGAGGCACATGAAGGAGGTGGTGAGCCAGATGTCCGGGATGGCGACGGAGAACAACACGATGTTGGGGTCGGACAACCAGCCGATCTGGTTTGGATTCTCCAGGAGTCCGGCTTGGTGGAGGAGGGTTCCGATGAGGCCGAAGTTGTCGATCATCAGGAACTTCCAGAGCAGGCCGGCCACAATCGGGGCGATCATGAGCGGGTACAGGAAGACGGTTCGCCAGATCTGGGACTTCTTGCCCAGCGTGGTGAAGAGGAGGGCCATGCCCAGACCAAGGGCGAACTCCAGGGTCACCACCACCACGGTGTAGGCGATGGTCCGCCAGCCTGCGCTGGTGAAGGCCTCGGAAGTGAAGGCGGTGACGTAGTTCTGGAAACCCACGAAGTCGCGGGGTCCGCCGGCGATGGGAGAGATCTTGAAGAAGCTGTCTGCCACCAGGCGGAACAGCGGGTAGGCGACGAAGACTGCCAGGAACAGAGCCGCTGGCGTCATCAGGAAGAGGGCGAAGCGGCGATCGGAGATACGCACGGTTTTCTTTTCTGCTGGGTTTGTTCTGCTGGTTGGGGCCGCGGCCGGCACTGTCCTTTGCCTGCGGACGGTGCCGGCCGCGGAGTCGCTACTTCAGGAGGTCCTGGATCTGCTTCTTGGCGTCGGCAAGGAGGGCCGAGGTGTCGCCGCCGGCCACCGCCTTCTGGAGCAGCGGGATCAGGACGGTGTCAACAATCTGCTGCCACTTGGCCGTTGCCGGTCGGGTTGCCGTGGCTGGAGCGTTGAGGGTTTCGATAAGCGGCTTGAAGCTCTCGTAGCCCGGCTTGTCCTGGTACTTTTCGAACGCACTGATGCGGGACGCCAGGCCGAGCTTGGAGTCGATGCCCATGCTGTTGTAGTCGTAGGCGCACTTGACGAACTTCTTGGCTGCCTCGGTGTTCTTGGTGGCCTTGGGAACGGACAGGTACCACGGTCCTGGGACGCCCGCGACGCCGGCGCTGCCGCCAATCATTGCTGCCGCTCCCACTTTTCCTGCCACCGGAGAATCGGCGGGGATCTGGCGGTAGGCGTGGGCCCAGAAACGGGTCATGGCGGTCTTGCCCTGGTTGAACAGGTTCTGTGCTGCCGCCCAGTCCACCTGCGCCGCGCCGCTTGGGGCGTCCTTGGCCAGGCTCACGTAGAAGTCGAGCGCCTGCTTGTGCGCGGCGTTGTCGATCACCACGTTGTTGTCCTTGTCCAGGACCATGGGGGAGCCGGCCTGGAGCACATGGGCCAGCCACTCGGTTTCCACGGCACCCTTGACGTCCGTGCCGAACATTCCGTCCTTGGTGAAGAACTCGGAGACGTCCTGGTACTGCTTCCAGGTCTTGGGGGCAGCCAGTTCATAGCCGTACTTGGCCTGGAAGTCAGCCTTGTTCTTGGCGTCCTCGAACAGGTCCTTGCGGTACAGGATGATCTCGGCGTTGGTCCAGGCCGGCATGCCGATGAAGTGGCCGTCCACGTTGGCTTCCTTCACCAGGGCCGGGAAGATGTCCTTCTTTGCCTCATCGGTGAAGAGCTCGTCGATGGGCTGGACGGCGTCCTTGAAGCTGGGGAGCCACACTGAGTCGAGGGCTGCTACGTCGAAGGAGACGTTGCCGGAGGAGAACTCGCTGGACAGGCGGTTGAACATGCCGTCGTAGGGGAGTTCCACGAAATTGACGTCGACTCCGGCGTCCTTCTTGCACTGTTCGGCTACGCCCGTGAGCTCGGCATGGCCGCCGGCTTCCACCAGGACGTTGACGGTGCTCGAGCCGCCCGATCCGCCGGACGATGGTGCGGGTCCGCCGGCGCCACAACCGGTGGCTACGAGTGCGACGGCGGTGCACAGCCCGCCGAGGGAGACGAGCTTGGAGATGGTCTTTCGAGTGGACATCGCTGTCGACTCACTTTCTCTTGAACGGAAATTGCAGAGAGATGTGGGGATTGCTTTTGGCTTTGAAAAATCGTTTTGCCAAAACGACTTGGCAACGACATTAGGGCCGGGTGGGCGGATGTGTCAACGGTGTCCGCAGAAATTTTTCGGCCCCTTGACGCCGGAGATTTTGCGGCCATAAAGTGATCCCCGCCACACGGCAAATCGTTTTGGCATATTTTGGCTGATGTGGCACGTGTTTTGGCATAGCTCTTCCTGTTCAGGCCCGCACCCGTTTGCGCCGTTCGCACCCGTACCCCGGGGTGCGTGGGATTGGGTCGCACCCGTTTGCGCCGATCGCCCCCGTACCCCGGGGTGCGTGGGGCGGGACCGGGTGCGCCTGGGGTTGCTTCCTTGGGTCGCACCCGTTTGCGCCGATCGCACCCGTACCCCGGGGTGCATGGGGCGGGTATGGGTGCGCTGCGTTTCACGAAGGGGTGCGCTGGGCGGGACCGGGTGCGCCTGGGGTTGCTTCCTTGGGTCGCACCCGTTTGCGCCGATCGCCCCCGTACCCCGGGGTGCGTGGGGCGGGTATGGGTGCGCTGCGTTTCACGAAGGGGTGCGCCGGGCGGGAAAGGGCGCGCCTGGGGTTGCTTCCTTTGGTCGCACCCGTTTGCGCCGTTCGCACCCGTACCCCGGGGTGCATGGGCTTGGGTCGCACCCGTTCCCGCTGTTCGCACCCGTACCCCGGGGTGCGTGGGGCGGGTATGGGTGCGCTGCGTTTCACGAAGGGGTGCGCTGGGCGGGAAAGGGCGCGCTTACCCGGGAGGGCCGCCCGCGCTCGAGCACTCAAGAGTGTCCCTCCACCCACCAACCCAGCGCCCGCCCACGCCAACCACAATCCAAGATCGTCAACGAATCAAAGGAGAGTCATGAATCGACCCCCATCCCTCAGCCGAAGGAGTATCCTCCGGCTGTTTCCCGCAGCGGCAGTAGCGGGCGCCGCCGTCGTGCTTTCGGCCAGGGAGGCACTGGCGAAGGACAGCGCTCCGGCGCGAAACCAGGAGCACTCCGCCGAGGCTATCCAGGCACCCCGAGGGCATCGAAGCATCATCGGAGTGCTCTAGAAGCAAGCAGTCAGCAACACCATCAACGCAAGTACCAGGCCACTCAAAGCACTACCCCCAACGATGTGAGGAGAACACGCAGTGACCACTGTTTACGACGTCACCACCTGGTCCGTCCCCGGCAACCCGTCCGCCACGCCCTACAACGATATTGGGCTGATCATCAACAGCATCATCGCCGATGTGAAATCCCAGCAAACCAACCAGGCATCCAAACCCGGGGCGGTCATCTACATCCCGCCGGGCGACTATTCGTTGAAGACCCGCGTCAACGTTGACATCAGCTTCCTCACGATCAGGGGCTCCGGGCACGGCTTCACGTCCAGCAGCATCCGCTACAACGCGGGCAACACCTCAAGCTGGCACGAGATCAATCCAGGCGGCAGCCGCATCCGCGTGGAGAACACCGACGGCAACTCCGATGCCTTCAGGGTTTACCGCACGGGCGATCCACGGCTCAGCTCCATCGTGTTCCAAAACTTTTGCCTGGACGGGGTGTCCTTCAACTCCAACCAGAACTCCTATGTGAACGGTAAGACGGGCATCCGCTTCGATTCGGCAAACGACTCCTGCCGGATTGAAGGCATGGGCATGGTTTACCTGGAGCACGGCCTGGTGGTCCGGGACACTGACGCGCTCAGCGTGAGCGGGAACTTCCTGGCAGAGTGCGGAAGCTGCGTCGAACTCACGGGATCCGGGCAGGCCTCCAAGGTGACGGACAACTTGATCGGCGCGGGGTACGTGGGCTTCTCCATCTTCGCCGAGGGGCACATGGGCCTGCTGGTCAGCGCCAACAACGTGTTCCCCCGGGGCAAGAGCAGCGTCCATTTCAAGAACTGCACGCGGTCGTCCATCACGGCCAACCGGTTCCACGCGTTCTATCCGGGCATGGTGAACTTCGAAGGCAGCTGCACGGAGAACCTCGTGGGGGCCACCCATTTCCTCCGGCAGATGGAACCCTTCGATCCCCTCAAGCCGTACAACAACGGACTCGATGACCTCTTCGGACTGGTACACCTTGCCGGCAGCGGAAACACAGTGACCGGGAACCATTTCAGCTACGACGTCCCGTCCGGCTCCGTGAGTCCGTCCGGCCAGAAACCCACCATCGTCCTGGTGGCTTCGGGCGCCAACAACTACATCGCCGCGAACAACACGGTGTCATCCGTGGCGGCGAACACGGTAGTGCTGGATGGCTCCACCACTGGAACCAAAGTGCTGGACAGCGGCGGGACAGGCGAATTCGTGCATTACTCCAGTTCCTATTCGTTCCGGGCCACACCCTGACCCGACGCGAAGGAAGCAGGACTGTCAATGAGGACAAGACGCACCAAACCAAGCGTGCACGCCATGGTGGCGGCCGCCGTCGTTGTATCACTTGCCGCGGTCCTGGCCGCGGCCACCGTACCCACACCTGCGCACGCCAGCGATCCTGATCCGGCGACGCAGCAGTACCGGCCCTACCTGCATTACACGCCGGTGAAGAACTGGATGAACGATCCCAACGGGCTGGTCTACTACAACGGCACCTACCACATGTACTACCAGTACAACCCCTACGGAACCACGTGGGGGAACATGAGCTGGGGCCACGCGAGTTCCACGGATCTCCTGCACTGGACAGAGCAGCCACTGGCCATTGCCCAGACGTTCAACGGCAACGGCCAGGCCACGGAGGACATCTTTTCCGGATCGATCGTGGCGGACAGCAAAACACCAGTGGATTCGGGACAGTGCAGAATCCGCCCTTGGTGGCCGTGTACACCAGCAACTTCACTGGCAGCCACCCCACGCTCGCCGGCAAGCAAGCCCAGTCCCTGGCGTACAGCACGGACAGCGGCCAAACGTGGACCAAGTACGGGGGCAATCCTGTCCTCAACAGGAACACCAGTGACTTCCGTGATCCGAAGGTGTTCTGGTACCAAGCCGGTTCGTACTGGGTGATGGCGGCTGTCGAGGCCAATGAACACAGGGTCCTGTTCTACAAGAGCACCGACCTCAAGAACTGGACCTATCTGAACGACTTCAAGCCGGCCAACGCCACGGGCGGTCAGTGGGAGTGCCCCGATCTCTTCCCGTTGGCCGTGGACGGGAACCCTGACAACACCAAGTGGGTCCTGGTGGTCAACATCAACCCCGGTGCAGTGGCCGGTGGCAGCGGGGGCCAGTACTTCGTGGGCAGTTTCGATGGCACCACCTTCACTTCGGAAACCACCGATCCGGTTGATGTTCCACCGCCAGGCAACCTCCTCGCAGGGTTCAACGGCGGCAACTACAACGGATGGACTGTGTCCAACGACCCGGCCAACCCATCAGGTCCGTGGGGGAACTCGCCAGCCACGGGAACGCTGCCTGGACAACAAACAGTGTCAGGGTCCATCGGTGCCGGCCTCGTCAACGGTTTCAACGGAGGAGACAACCCCACCGGCACCATGGAGTCTGCACCGTTCACGGTCACCAAGGACTACATCAATTTCCTGGCCGGCGGCGGCAACCACCCGAGGCAAGCCGGAGAACAACCAGGAAATACGCCACCTCCGGGCTACCTGCTGTTCGAAGGCTTCGACTACCCCGGAACCCTGAGCTCAGCCGGCTGGCAGTTGACCGGAGACTTCGAGGCGGCCAGGAACCCCTCCACGGTGGGCGGTGAGTACGCCATCGGAAAACGCATCAACACTTTCGAGGGCGGCCCCAATGCGGACAACAACACGGGAACCATCACCTCCCCGGAGTTCTACCTCACCAACACCAACATCGGGTTCCTGCTGGGTGGCGGCCATCGCATCGACGGCTCGCTCCAGGTGGAACTGCTGGTGGGCGGCGTTCCGGTCCGGACCACCACGGGCAGCAACTCGGGTGACCTGAACTGGAAGAACTGGGATGTCTCGCAGTACTACGGCCAGATCGCCCGGATCCGGATCGTGGACAACGCCACCGGTCCGTGGGGCCACCTGACCTTGGACAACATGGTCCTCGGTTCGGAACCTGCCAAGCCGCGGAGCAGTGAAACCACGGTGAACCTTATGGTCAACGGCCAAGCGGTTCGTACTTCCACGGGGTCTGACTCGGAACACCTGGACTGGAAAACGTGGGATGTCAGCGAGTTCAAGGGCAGCCAGGCCACCATCCGGATCGTGGACAACAACCGCGGTGGTTGGGGGCACATCCTGGCAGATGAGTTTGTCGCCTCGGACATCACCCGGCTTGAGCAGCACGATTGGCTGGACTGGGGCAAGGACTATTACGCCGCCGTTTCCTTCAGCAATGCGCCGAACGGGAAACGGATCATGCTGGGCTGGATGAACAACTGGGACTACGGGCAGTCAACCCCAAGCAGCACATGGCGGGGAACCATGGCCCTTCCCCGTGAAGTGACCCTCACGCAAACCAGCCAAGGTCCACGGCTCAGCCAGAAAGCGGTACAGCAGGTGGACACTTTGAAGAACACGGCAGCGGCCTACACAGCGTCCGCGACGGACCTGGCTCCTGGGACCAACAACCTCCCCATCACAGGGGATGTTGTCCAGCTCGATGCGGAGTTCTCGCCCGGAACAGCCTCGGCCTTTGGCTTGAAGGTGCTTGGCAACGGGACCGAAGCAACCAGGATCGGATATACAACAGCCTCCGGCCGCCTCTCCATCGACCGGACCAACTCCGGGAACGAAGGCTTCCACCCCGCCTTCGCCTCGGTTGACGATGTGCCCGTCCAGCTCATCAACGGAAAGCTCAAGCTTCGGCTGTACGTGGACCGGGCCTCAGTGGAAGTTTTCGCCCAGGACGGCTTGGCAACCCTGACGGACCAGGTTTTCCCGGCGGCGGGCGCCAATGGACTGGCCCTCTTTTCGGAAGGAGGCACCGCACGGCTGGAAAGCCTGACGGTCACGCCACTCAATAAAGCGATGTGGTGACGTTCGGTTAACGCACGACGGCGGCTGGTTCCGCAGGGCGCGAAAGCCCACCAGCCGTCGTCGTGCGTCCCCCCAAGCCACTACGCCGTAAAGGCGAGATCTTCCGCCCGAACGGGGAACCGCAGCGGCTCCCCGCGGGAAACCCGCAGGGCTTCCTCCACCGCGCTCGCGGCCATGCGCTCCAGTTCTCTGCCCAGCGAGCCGGCCACGTGGGGTGTCAGCAGCACGTTTGGGTGGGTGTAGAACGCCGACCCTGAGGGCAGCACCCACGGGGTCGTCACATCGAGGACCGCGAAGAGGTCGCCGCGCTCCACCCGGGCCAGCAGCGCATCCTGGTCCACCAGTTCGCCCCGGGAGGTGTTGATAAACGTAGCCTGTGGACGAAGCAGGTTGATCAGCCGCGCATCGATGAGGTTCCTGGTGGACGGCAACGACGGCGCGTGGAGGCTCACGATGTCGCTGCTCGCCACCAGCTCGTCAAGGCCCACTGGTTCGACGCCGAGGGCGCTCGCCTCCGCGGCGCTGAGGTAGGGATCCGAAACCACGACGTCGAGCTGGTAGGCGGAGAGGAGCCGGATGACGTGCCGGCCGATCCTGGACGCACCGATGATGCCCACGCGCTTGCGGTAATTGCCCATGTCCGGGAAAAGCTGTTCGGGCAGGACTTCGGTGCGCGTGCTGTGGAGGGCCCGGGCGATCTGGAGGACGCGTTTGTTGGCCAGGACGATCATCGCCACGGTGTACTCTGCCACCGGAATGGCGTTGGCATCCGCGGCTGAGCTGACCTGGATGCCGCGTTCCCAGCAGGCTTCGCCGATGTGGTGCTTCACGCTGCCGGCGGCGTGCAGGACGTACTTGAGCCGCGGGGCGTGGTCCAGGACATGATCATCGATCATGGGGCAACCCCAGCCGGTGAGGAGGATGTCCGCGTCCCGCAGGAGCGCCTGGCCCTCAGGGGAATGGAAGTCCTGGATGGGGTCGCGGGCCAAGAGGTTGACTGCCGGCCGCAGGGGATCCAGGCTGCGGGGAGGGAACACAGCCCGGGCGGTTTGTTCCGGCATGGCCAAGGCAACGTTCAAAGTCACTTGACGCTCCCTGCTGTGAGTCCCGATTTCCAGAAACGCTGCAGCAGGATGAACGCCACCAGCAGCGGAATCACGGAGAGCAGTGAGCCCGTGATCACCATGGGCGTGAACTCCGGCTGGGGCAGGGAGTAGCCCTGCCAGATGGAGATGCCCACGCTGACGGGTAGCAGTTTCTGGTCCTGCAGCATCACGAGCGGGAGCATGAAATTGTTCCATACCCCCACGAACTGGAACAGGGCGATGGTGATGTAGCCCGGCATCATCATGGGAAGGCCCAATGAAAAGAAGCTCCGGACAGGACCCGCGCCGTCAACCCGTGCGGCCTCGAGCGTCTCCGCGGGGACGTACGCTGCCGAGTAGACCCTCGCCAGGTACACGCCGAACGGGTTGCAGAGCACGGGGATGAGGATGGCCCAGATGGTGTTGGTGATCCCGAAGACGGAGGCCAGCATGTACATGGGCAGCACCGTGGCCGTGTTCGGGATCAGCACGCCCACCAGGACGATCCCGAAGAAGGACTCCTTGCCGCGGAACTGGAACTTGTCGAAGGCGTATCCAGCCATCACGGAGATCAGTCCTCCGAAGACCGCGCCGAATGCCGCGTAGAACATGGAATTCGCCATCCAGCGGAGGAACACGCCGCCGTCCTGGTTGATGACAGCTGCCACATTGTCGAAGAACGCGGGCTGCCCGAAGCTGTACGCGCCGGTGGCGTAGAGGTCCGAGGCGTTCTTGGTGGAAGCGAAGAACAACCACAGCACGGGGAGGACCATGTACGCGCAGCCCAGGAGCAGCAGCGCGTTGACAGTGATCTTGCTGGCGAATCCGCCGGTGCGGGCTGACCGGTTGCGGTTTCCGCGGGGTGCGGGCCTGCTGGTTGCCTTGGGTCGGGTGAGTGTTTGGGCGCTCATGCTTTGTTCATCCTTGAGCTGAAGCGGGTCACGGCCCAGGACAGCACGGCTGCCAGCAGGGCGATCAGGATGGAAGCCGCGGCCGCCTGGTTCAGGTTGTGCCTGTTGAACGCGGCGTCGTAGGCCCACATGTTGGGGACCCAGGTGCTGGTAACAGAGGCCGTCGCCTTGCCAATGATGGACGGTTCGGTGAAGAGCTGCAGGGTGCCGATCACGGTGAACAGCATGATCACGCTCAAAGCAGGCAGGATCAGGGGCAATTTGATGCTGACCGCGGCGCGGATCTCCCCGGCGCCGTCAACGCGTGCCGCCTCCAGGACTTCGCGGGAAACGGCCTGCAACGCAGTGAACAGGATGATTACGTTGTATCCCGTCCACTCCCACACAGCGATATTCACAATGGATGGCAGGATCAGCTGGTTGTCCAGGAAGTTCAGCGAGATGCCCCCGCCTTGCAGGACCGAAACGATCGGGCTGACGCCCGGTGTGTAAAGGTACGCCCAGATCAGCGCAGCAATGACGCCGGGCACGGCATGCGGCAGGAAGACGAGGAGCTGGAAGAGCTTCTTGGCCTTGGCTACGGCCGCGTCCAACAGGAGTGCGAAAGCCAGGGCGCCACCCACCATGCACGGGATGTAGATCAGGCAGTACAACGCAAGCCTGCCGATGCCACCCACGAAGCTCTCGGACTGCAGGACCTGAAGGTAGTTCTCCAAGCCAACGAACGAGGTCTTCGCCTGGCCGAAACCCAGGCCCGACTTCTGCTGGGCGAAGAAGCTGAGGACGATCGAATAGATCACCGGTGCCACCATCGCCAGGGCGAAGACGGCGAAGAAGGGGGTAAGGAACAGGGCTGCGGTGCGGCCGCCGGTTCCGGACATTGAACGGCTTTTACGCCGCGCTTCGGGGGCTGTTTTGGTCAGGGCCATGATGTGCTCCTCGCCGGGCGGGCGGCTCTGCCTTGTGGTGCAGATCCGCCCGCCCACGCGGGCCTACTCCTTGACGGAGAGGCCGTTCTGCTTGAGTCCGGCCACGGTGGCGGTCTGGGCGGTCTCGACGGCGTCCCTCACCTTGCCGCCGGAAGTCAGCTTTCCGTACGCGTCCTTGAGGGCGGTATTGGTGATGTCCCAGTTGGGTCCCCACTGCCAGCCCGGGGTGATGGTGCCGTAGGCCTTGTCGAAGACCTGGTAGATGTCGTTGCCGAAGTAGCTGGCGTCGAAGGCCTTCTGCGCCACCGGCGTCAGGCCGGGGAAGGCGAGGAAGGCCGAGCCGGTGTTCCCGCGGGCCTTGATGGCGTCAGGGTTCGTGGCCAAGTACTCAATGAACTTCGCCGCTGCAGCGGGGTTCTTGCTGCTCTTGGTGATGTTGAAGCTGGATCCCCCATAGAACGCGTCCGCCGGCGTGCCCCAGTTGGGCACTTCGGCCGCGATCCACTGGCCCTTCTGGCCGCTGGCTTCAGTACGCTTCTGGATGCCGGTGGCACTCCAATTGGCGCCCAGGACACCCACGACGGCGCCGCTCGCCAGATCTGCCGACCATTCGTCACTGAAGGACTGCTGGACCTTCACGATCTTTTCGTCGATCAGCTTCTGCCAGTACGTGGCTACCTTCTGGGTGGCGGCGTCGTTGACGCCCACCTTCCAGTTGTCGCCCTCGGTGCCGAACCACTTGGCGCCTGCCTGCCAGGACAGGGCTGCGGTCAGTGCAGCCTCGTTCGGGTTGAAGCTCGCAAGGTGCGCTTCGGGCGCCACGGCCTTGATCTTCTTGCCTGCTTCCTCGAACTCGTCCCAGGTCTTGGGCACGCCCACGCCTGCCTTGTCCAGCATGTCCTTGCGGTACCACATGATCATCGGCGCGGCATCGTAGGGGAGGGCGTACGTCTGGTCTCCGAACTGGACCAAGCCCTTGGTTTCGTCGGAAAGCTTGTCCACAGTGGCAGCTTTGTCGATCAGCCCGTCCAGCGGCTGGAGTTGGCCGTTGCTGACGAACTGCGGCAGTTGGGGGTATTCAATGGTGGCGACGTCGGGGCCGTTGCCGGCGGTGATGGCCGTGGAGAGCTTGGCGTAGCCGCCGCTGGCACCGTTGGGGACCGTCTCGAACGTTACTTTGATGTTGTCCTGGCTGGCGTTGAAGGCCTCGGCCACCTTGTCCATGCCCGCCATCGAGGACCAGAAGGTGATGTTCCCGGTTGGATCCTGCGCTGGCGTGGGCGTAGCTGCCGGGGTGCTGCCACACCCGGCCACCAGGGCAGTGCTGGCCATGAGGCCTACTGCTCCGAGCAGAAGCTGGCGACGCTTCATTCTGTTCTCCTTTGAAGTTCACGATGCGAAGTCGTGAGTGCAGGAGGCCTGGAAGGCTCCGGCACGGTGACTACGATCCATAAAATCCACAAAAGTGAACATGCTCAACAAAATGAACAGAATTGAACAAGGCCTGCTTCCGCGAGTTGGCGTACTGCCAAACCTCGGCCTCGAGGCCGCTTCGGTGGCCCTACGGTTGGGTTGAGTCTCGCACCACGAGCGCCGGGGACAGGTTCACCCGCTGGAGCGCCGTGGTGCTCCCGAGCCTCGCTCCGATCCGGTTGAGGCACATCACCAAAGCCTGATGGCCGACGTCGTACTTTGGCGGTGCCACCGCCGTCAGCGGGACGGCACCCAAGGCGGCGATCTCGTCGTCATAGGAGATGATCGCCAAGTCTTCCGGAACGCGGATCCGGCGTTCCTGGCAGGCGCTCGCGAATTGGAGGGCGTCCTCGTCCGTGTGGACGATTGCGGCGGTCACGTGGTTCTCCGCGCACCAGTCCAGAATCCCGTCCACCACCAGCCGATGAGCCTGTGGATCATTCTGCGCGCGGGACATGGAGCGGACCATTGAGTCGCTGTCATCGTGCCCGGCGCGCCGCATGGCCAGGCGGTAGCCGTCGATCAGCTGCGGTGCCGTGGGGCTGTTTTCACGCAGGCACATCGCAATCTTCCGGTGTCCCAGTCCCAGCAGGTGGTTCACCGCGATTTCGGCGCCGTGGACGTGGTCGCTCCGGACAGATTCGAGCCGGCCGTGGTCCAGGGCGTTGTCGATGGACCGCTCCACCACAACCACGGGCACTTTCGCCTCGGCCAGCAACTCAAGGGTCTCCGTGCCCGCCAACGACTGCTCACTAGGAGTCACCAGGATGCCGTCCACGCCGTGTTCGAAGAGCCTGCGGAGCTGGCGCCGTTCTTCGACTCCTGAGTAGTTGGACACGCCCAGCACCAGCCGGACGCCCAACTCCTGGGCCGCCGCTTCGGCGCCGCGGATCACGCCGGGAAAGTAGTACGACGCCGATGGCACGATCATGCCGATCGTCGCCAAAGGACGCCTCCCGCCCGGCCGCCACGACGTGGATGGTTGCTGCGTTGGGTTCGGGGTGGCGGCGCGGCCACCGGCCAGGACCGCTCCGCCGTGGACCCTCTCGATCAAACCCTGTCCGGTGAGGAGGGCCAGGTCCCTCCGCACCGTCATCCCGGAGGTCCCCAGCTTTGCCGCGAATTCGGCGGCATTCACCGAACCGTGCAGGGCCAGTTCTTTCAAGATGAGCTGTTGACGATCCTCGGACAGCATACGGTTCCCGCCTATCGAAGTTCACTTGTGTTCAGTTTGTTCATTATGGACTACGGGACAACCCCGCCGAATGTCCGAAGACCCGGGACTCCTCTCGTTCACTTCTGTTCATCTCTCTCCGGAGGCTGAACAGCTGGCTTAGGGTGGGCACGCAACGCCGCACAACGCAGGAGACCCATGGCTACCGGCTTTACCATGCCCCATCCGGACTACCAGCTGAGCCCCATCACCGGGTGGACCAGGGAGCACTGGCTCGCTTTCGCCGACCAGCAGCTCCTGGCGGTGCGCCCGTACTTTTCCGAAGGCAAGGCCTTGATCCCTTTGGCGGGACGGCCGTCGTCGTCGGGCGTCCTGTCCGACGGCATGGAGGGCTTCGCGCGGACGTTCATGCTTGCCGCGTTCCGGGTGGCCGGGGAGCGGGGCGACGATCCCCACGGTCACCTCGCCCTGTACCGCGCCGGTCTCCTGGCGGGAACCCGGCCTGGCAGCCCCGAAGAGTGGCTGCCCATCAGCGACCGTTCGCAACCCATCGTGGAAGCGGCATCGATAGTGCTGGGCCTCCAATTGACCAAGCCCTGGCTGTGGGACACGTTGTCCACAGCTGAGCAAGTGCAGGTGGCGGGCTGGTTGCAGGGTTCATCGGACAGCACTTGTGTGGACAACAACTGGGTATTGTTCCAAGTGCTCATCGCCGAATTCCTGGCCGGTGCGGGATTTGAGTACAACGCGGGGCAGATCGAGCACGGACTGGAGCGCCTTGAAGACTGGTACGTGGGCGGCGGTTGGTACCGGGACGGCGACAACAACGGCACCGGGGACTTCTTCGACTATTACTGCGGTTGGGCCCTTCATTTGTACCCCGTGCTGTGGTCCGAGTTCGCGGCCGGACGCCATCCGGGGGCGGACGCCAAAGGTGAGCTGTACCGGACCCGCCTGGCCGCGTTCCTCGAGGACCACTTGGCTTTCTTTGGCGCCAACGGTGCCCCTGTCTTCCAAGGCCGGTCCCTGATTTACCGCTATGCCGCCGTCGCGCCTCTGTTCCTCGGCGAGGCCATCTGCGCCACGCCCCTGAACCCCGGGCAGACGCGGCGGATTGCCAGCGGTGCAGCGAAATACTTCCTGGACAACGGAGCGTACGACGGCGGCCTGCCGTCCCTTGGGTGGTTCGGCGCTTTTGAGCCGATGACCCAGGAGTACTCCGGTCCGGCGTCGCCGTATTGGACGTCGAAGGCGTTCGTCGGCTTGCTCCTGCCCGCCGATCATCCGGTGTGGACTGCTGTGGAGGAACCGTCGCCTGTGGAGAACGAAGACATGCTCAGACGGGTGGAAGGGCCCAACTACCTCCTGCATTCAACTGGCGCTGACGGTGTAGCCCGCGTGCTGAACCACGGGAGCGACAAGTACTATGCGCCCGGCCCGGACGATCCGCAGTACCGGCGCCTGGCCTACTCGAGCCACACGGCCCCGCTCTTCACGGATTGTCCCGTGGACAACCATGTCGCCGTCCTCGACGCGTCCGGGACGCCGAGCCGCCGCGCCCGGATCAACCGCCTCAAGGCCGGATCCGGACAGGCGGCGAGTTGGCACGCTCCTGTATGGAGCGACGCGGACGATCCCGCGCAGTCCGCCTGGCGGATTGCCACGGGGACGGCGGCCGCCCACGGTTATGAGCTGCGCGTCCACGTGGTGGAAGGTCCCGGATCACCAGGGTTGGGCGTGCGGGAGGGCGGATATGCGTTGGCATCCGAAGTACCGGTGCAATCATCCGGGGAAGTCCTCTCGGCGGGCAATCTGCACACCCGTATGTGGCCACTTCACGGCTACTCCTCAACAGGAGTCCTGACAGTCGAGGGAGTCTCGCCACTGGGCACGTTCGCAGGCTGCCCCTACCTCGAAGGACCGCTCACCGGAGACCGCTCCGGTTTCGCTTCCCTGGTGTACCTCGGTGGTGAGCCGCCCGCCGGGGAGCCTGCCGCCGTCGAACTTCACCTCGACGGCGCGCTGATCGAGGCGTGTGTTGAACTGCCAGGTGGCCAGGAGCTCAAGGTGACTTTCGAGGCGCCGGCCAAATCTTGAGCAAATCTTGAGATGACCCGGCGTCGTTCTTGAGGACCCCGTCCGATGGTTGAACTGTCAGCCAAGCGGGCTGACGGGAACCCTTGGAAGGACTGCCGACATGCCTGACCAGATCATCCTCCCGTCCTCGAACGCAGGTACGGCCCGCGCAGCGGCCGATTCCCGTCCTGGCGGAGCAGCGGAGGGATTCCACTCCGGTGGTGACGGCCAGAACCGCGCAGTGACGTCGGTCCGCGAGACGTTCAACCCCCTGGGTGTGGGCCTGCGGAGCATTTGGCCCCAATCCGTGTGCGGTTACTAGGTACTTCCGGAACGTGGCCTTGAGGGTGATCCGGTGGCACCATGGTGTGCACGCCATGATTGATCAGGAGGCTTGCCATCAAGGAAGAGATAAAGAAGGCCGCGGACGCGGCCGAGGAAGCTTCGAACTCGCGAGCCTTTGAAATAGCGGCCCGTTCGGGCTTCGCCGTCAGCGGCATCCTGCATGTGCTGATCGGCTTGATCGCGCTGCAACTGGCCTTTGGCAACGGGGGTGAAGCAGATGTCTCCGGTGCCATCGCGCAACTGGCCTCCCAGCCATTCGGGCCGCTCCTGCTGTGGGTCTGTTTCGCAGCCTGTGCGGCACTGGCCTTATGGCAACTGACCAACGCAATCTTTGGCCACCGCAGGCAAACGAATCCCAAGCTGACCAAGCGCCTCTCCGAAGCGGGCCAGGGCATCGTCTTCGCGGGCCTGGCACTGACCATCATGTCGTTCGCCGTGGGCCAGGCCAAGAACAGCCGTGAATCCACCAGCGACGGGACGGCCACGCTCATGCAGGCTCCCTCTGGGGTGGTGTTGCTGGTGGCCATTGGCGCCGGCATCATGATCGCCGGAGCTGTCTTTGCGGTCCGTGGTTTCACGCGGTCGTTCAAGAAAGACCTGGTCCTGTCCTCCCGTCGGGGCTTCCGGACCTTCCAGATAGTGGTTGGCACCGTGGGGTACATCGCAAAAGGCATCGCCCTGCTGTTGGTTGGCCTGTTGGTGGTCATAGCCACAGTGTCCGCCAGGCCCGAGCAATCAACCGGCCTGGACGGCAGCCTCAAAGCACTGAAGGAGCAGCCTTACGGGCCGTACCTGTTGGTGGCAGTGGCTGTTGGCCTGATCGCTTATGGCCTGTTCCTGATGGTGAAGGCCAAGACGATGCGCGCCTGACACGGTTTGCCGAAGGGCTGGAGGGGTACCGCCTCACTGAGAGGCACGTACCGCGCTGATCACGCGCCTGGTCCGCGAGTACCGGCAGCGGGTGCTGCCACTGGGCGACGTGCTCGCGCTGCTCCAGCCCCTAGGCTGACTGCCCCTCGGGCTCCACGGGAATCCAGAGTTGCCCGCTGCCGTGGGTTCCCCGGGCTCTGCCGTAACACTGAGCAATTCCGGCCCGGGTGCCCACCGGTAGGGGTTGGCCGGAAACCACTCCGTCGCTGCGTCCGCCCACAGCCGTTGCAATGCCTCGGGGAACTTTCCTTCCGTTTCGAACACCACCCACCATCCCTCCGGGACCTCGAGCACGTCGAAGCCATCCGGAGCGGGGGCGGTGTCGGTGGAGGCGACGGCGTGCCAATAGTCGAGCTCGCTGCCTTCGGCCCGGCCGTCGTCCAGGTTGTCCGTGACCGAGAGTGGCCCGCCGGGTTCGGTGTTGGACAGCCCGATGAGCCGTTTGGTGTCGGACGGATCAATGCTGCGCTGGAACTCGATGATGGCCGGATTGGGACCTTCGTGGACCAGCGGAACGCGGGTTTTGCGGCCGATCAACCGGAAGGCGGACTTGGTGACGATGCGGTGCTTCATGGCGGTATTCCCTTCGACGCGGAGGTGGAACCTCAACTGTGGTTGGGAATGGAGGACGGCTCCGGGCAGCCTGGCCTCTGACGGAGTCAATCCGTGAAAGGCCTTGAAGGCCCGGTTGAAGGCCTCCGCTGAGCTGTAGCCATACCGCACGGCAACGTCCAAGACAGTGGATCCCGCGATGACTTCCGCAGTGGCCGCCGTTAAGCGGCGCCTCCGGATGTACTCGGAGATCGGCAATCCAGCCAGGGAGGCGAACATGCGCCGGAAGTGGTACTCCGACGTCAACGCAGTCCTGGCCAGTGCTTTGGCATCGACCTCGGCGGTCAGGTCCTTCTCAATGAGCTCGATGGCCCTGTTCCACTCCTGCACGGGCACCTCCATTCCTGGCAATCACGCTACGGGGACGGCATGCGTCCCGCCCCGACTATCCTTGCCCGAAAGTATCAGGACACCTTGGACCACCGTACGGGCGTGGTGCGTAGAAGATGCTGGCAAGCAAGAACCCGGAGACAGGAACGGCTGCCTCCGGGTTCTCTTTGCGTGGTTTGGTTCCGCGGCCTACGGGTGTCCCGTGCCTGCGGCCTCATCATCCGGCTCGGACGAGAAAGGCCGATCCGCGGGGACGTCTTCGGTGTTCTTCTCGTCCAGCTCCGCATCGGCGGAAGGGACAGTCTTCTCGGCGTAGTCTCCTGCGGTGTAGTCGCCGCCGGCATCGTCCTTCAATGCCTCAGGAGAAGCACCTCCGGTTCCGTAATCGCCCTCGGGGTACTGGCCTTCCAGGACTTCGTTGGTGCCGCCCGTGTTTTCGTCAGCCATGGTGTGCCCTTCGGTTGGTGACCATGCCCCAGATCAGCAGCACGATGATGGAACCGCCGATGGCCAGGAGCCAGGTCCGGATGGCGAAGAATTGCGTGAGTCCCTCGCCGAAGATGAGGCCTCCGATCCAGCCACCCAGCAGGGCGCCCACGACGCCGAGCAGGAGGGTTACCAGCCAGCCGCCGCCTTGGCGTCCCGGCAGGATCAGTTTGGCGATGGCGCCTGCCAGGAGGCCGAGCAAAAGAAATCCAAAGAAACCCATTTTTGCTCCTACTTTCTTTATGGTGAAAATTTCAGGAACCCGATGAAAAGGTGTTGATCACCGGGTTTTTTATATGGGTTCCCGGGCGCTGTGATTTTGACTTCGTCGCGACCCGGTAAATAGGGGGATGAAGTGGTGTCTGCAATGTGCGATTCATTTGTTAAATGCAGCCAAGAGCACTCCTGTCGATCTGTTTCGACGTCGGCACTACACCAGTAACGCTAGCCGCTCGCAGGGGTAACAGCAAGTAACCTGATTATTTCGTGGTCCGCGTTGCCGGAGGCTCCTGGCGTTGCTGCATCTGCCCAGTTGGACCCCTATTTCTTGTCGAACAGGTCCTTCGCTGCGTCCTTGACCTTCTCTCCGGCCTGCTTCAGGTTTGCGGAGGCCTGGTCTCCTTGGCCCTCTGCCTGCAGTTCCGGATCGCCAGTGGCCTCGCCGGTTTTCTCCTTGGCTTTTCCGCCCAGTTCTTCGGCGGCATTCTTGATCTTGTCACCCAGTCCCATGGTTTTCACTCCTCGGGTTGCGATGTCCTTGCCGGCGGTTTTCCGCTGGTTGGCATAAAAGTTTAGCCGCTGCGGGCAATTCGGCAAATGCACCATCATTTGGCCCCCGAAACGTGCGTGACAGTGTGTCTTGGTGGGTACTAGGGTCAATAAGGGAAATGGCACCTCGAAAGGAGTGATTCCTGTGAAAGGGAAGATTTTGTTCGCGGCGGGTGTGGCTGTGGGCTACGTGTGGGGGTCCAAGTCCTGGCCGGAGGTGTACCGGCGGATCCGGGGAGGCTCGGAGAAGGTGTGGAAGAACCCGGACGTGCAGGAAAACGTCCACCACGCGGCCGAAACCGTCCAGGAATCAGTTCCGGACATCCTCGACAACCTTTACGCGGCCGGCAAGAAACTTATGGAGAAGGCCGAAACCATGTTCCCGGGGATTCTGGACTCCAAGAACGGCCAGCACTCCACAGACGAGCCCGCCACGGTTCCTACGGTCAAGGGTGATGTGGTCTCCGATCCCGCGCTCGACGACACCACGGGCAGCGACTGGACGGGCGAGGGCGGGGCAGCTCCCGAAGGTCCGGCCACCAACACGCCGCCCAAGGCCTAGCCGGGGCAAGCCAGCCTGGCCGGGCCGCCTGTCAGTCCAGTCGGGCAGCGCTTCGGCCTGGCCGGGCCGCCTGTCAGTCCAGTCGGGCAGCGGCTCAGTCCAGCCAAGCGGCCCGTCGGCGAAGCCGGGCGGCTTGCAGCCTGGCAGCGCCTCAGCCCAGCCGGGCCGGGCCGTTGGCGGCGCACCCAAGGCGATGGCCGGCGTCGGGCATTAACGCCCGACGCCGGCTCCTGCGTTAAGCGCTCCGCTCAACTGCCCTGAGAATCGCCTCGCCCAGTTCAGTGGGCTTGGTGAACTGCGGCCAGTGTCCCGTGGGCAGATCGACGAGTTCGACGTCGCGGATGCGGGCCAGTTCCTCGGTGAACGGATGCCCGGCGTCCATCATTTCGGTGAGCATGGCGGACGGGAATTCGCACGCGATGATCGTGGCCGGAACCTCGTAGCGGCGAATGTCGTGGAGACGCTGCTGGTCGTAGGCCACTCCCTTGGGCTGCGGAATCGCCCGTGCGCGGAACGCGTCGCGGAGTTCGTCCGTCAGGTCCACCAGGTCTGCGTCCTCGAAACCTTCCCATGGAGGCAGCGGAATGTCATCGCCATCGTTGGGCAGTTCGTCGTTGATGACGGCACCCTCCCCGAGTGGTCCGCTGTCTACATAGATGGCGCGGGCAACCCGGTCCGGGCGGGCATCCGCGACGCCATGGATGATGGCGCCGCCGCCCGAGTGCCCCACCAGAATCACGTCACCGTCCAGCGAATCGACCTTTTCGATCACCGCATCGATGTGCGTCCGCAGGCCGATCCCGGACCGTGAAGCATCAACGGACTCCAAGCCCGGCAAAGTCAAGGGATGAATTGTGTGGCCCGCATCCACGAGGGCGGGTGTTACCTCCTGCCATGACGAAGCGTCCAACCAGAAACCAGGTATCAGGATGATGTCCATGCCCCCGACCCTACGGGAGGCCACTGACAGAATGAACCCACTTTTTGCTGGATCGTTGCCTTGGCTACGGAAGGCAAGCCCCGTCTTCGCGCGAACTTGCCGGCGTCCAGGCGAACGATCCAGCAAAACCGACGCCGATAAACAGGGGGTTGACGCCATCAGCAAACCGCGCCATAGTTTTCGTATACGATTTCGTACCTGATGGCGAAGGCAATCAGATATTTGGAGGGAGCGGTTCGTGACAGTGGAGTTCCGGACGCAGGAGCTGGGCCAGGATGTGCTGGACCGGACGCGCAAGGTGATCGCGGTCCATATCAATTACCCGACCCGTGCTGCCCAGCGCGGGCGGACCCCTGCGCAGCCGTCGTACTTCCTGAAGCCGCCGTCGTCGTTGGCGTTGGGTTCGGCGGATGCTCCGGGCACGGTGGAGCGTCCGGCCGGTTGTGAGCTGCTGGGTTACGAGGGTGAGATCGCGCTGGTGATCGGCAAGGCTGCCCGCCGCGTTGGTTTGGAAGACGCGTGGAGCCACGTCGAGTGGGTCACGGCTTCCAACGATCTCGGTGTGTACGACCTCCGTTACGCGGACAAGGGCTCGAACGTCCGATCCAAGGGTGGCGACGGGTTCACTCCGGTGGGCCCGGCTCTGATCCCGGCCGACGCTGTGGACCCCGCACAGTTGCGGATCCGGACTTGGCACAACGGTGAACTCGTCCAGGACGACACCACCGAGGATCTCCTCTTCCCCTTCGCCCAGCTCGTCGCGGACCTCTCCCAGCTGCTCACCCTCGAAGAGGGCGACATCATCCTCACGGGCACCCCGGCCGGAGCGTCGGTTGCTGCGCCGGGAGACGTCGTCGAAATTGAGGTCACCGGAGGCGATTTCAGCACCGGACGCCTGACCACCAAGGTGACGGAAGGTACGACGCCGTTCGCGGACTTTGGTGCCCGCCCCAAGACCGATGACACCCAGAGGGAAGAGGCCTACGGCTCCCGCGAAGCCGCTGGGCTGGCACCGGCCGCGTCCGATGCTTCCACCGCGAGTGTGTTGACTCCGGAGTTGAAGGCCAAGCTGGAGTCCGTTGCCACGGCCACGTTGTCTTCGCAGTTGCGTAAGCGCGGCCTGAACAACGTGAGCATCGACGGGCTGCAGGCCACCCGCCCGGACCGCAAGGTGGTGGGCCTGGCCCGCACGCTGCGTTATGTTCCGAACCGCGAGGACTTGTTCAAGACCCACGGCGGCGGGTTCAACGCCCAGAAACGCGCGATTGATTCGGTGAACGAGGGCGAGATCCTGGTCATGGAAGCCCGCGGCGAAAAGGGCACCGGCACGGTGGGGGACATCCTGGCCCTCCGCGCCCAGGTCCGTGGTGCCGCGGCGATCATTACCGACGGCGGTGTCCGGGACTATTCGGCCGTGGCGGACTTGGACATGCCCACCTACTTCGCGAACCCGCACCCGGCTGTGCTGGGACGCCGGCACATCCCGTGGGACACGGACATCACCATCGCCTGCGGCGGCGCGACCGTGCAGCCCGGGGACATCATCGTGGCCGACTCCGACGGCATCCTGGTCATCCCGCCGGCCATCGCCGAAGAACTCGTGGATGACTGCATCGCCCAGGAGAAGGAAGAAGTCTTTATCTTCCAGATGGTCCAGGAAGGCAACAGCGTGGATGGCCTTTACCCGATGAATAAGGACTGGCAGGCCCGGTACGCCGAATGGCTGGCCAAACAAGGCCCGGAAGGAGCCCAAGGTGACTGAAACCGCCGTCGGGAGCAAATCCCAGCAGGCGTATGAGGCCGTGAAGGCCCGGATCGTGGAGGGCACCTACACGCCGGGGTACCGGCTGGTGCTCGCGAAGATCGCCGAGGACCTGGGCTTCAGCGTGGTCCCGGTCCGCGAAGCGATCCGCCGCCTCGAAGCCGAAGGGCTCGTGAAGTTCGAACGGAACGTCGGCGCGACGGTCTCGGGGATCGACCCCACCGAGTACCTGTACACGATGCAGACCCTGAGCATCGTGGAGGGGGCGGCCACGGCGCTCTCTGCTCCGTTGATCGATCCGGCCACGATCGCCCGGGCACGTGCCGTGAACCAGGAGATGCGCGATTGCCTGGAACACTTCGATCCCGTCAGGTTCACCACCCTGAACCAGGACTTCCACAGCGTCCTCTTTGAACACTGCCCCAACCCGCACATCCTTGACCTGGTCCACCGCGGCTGGAACCGGCTGGCGTCCCTGCGCTCGTCCACGTTCCGGTTCGTGCCCGGCCGTGCCCAGGAATCCGTGCGCGAACACGAGGCCCTGCTCCAGCTCATCGAGTCCGGAGCGGACGCCGACACCATCGAAAAAGCAGCCCGCCAACACCGTGCCGCCACCCTCGACGCCTATCTGGCAACCACCAACTAAAGGACCTCAACGATGACGACCTCTGTAGAAACCACCAAGCATTACGTTCCCGAGGATCTGCCCACGCACATCCAGCACTTCATCAACGGCGAGTTCGTTGATTCGGTCTCCGGCAAGACTTTCGATGTCCTGGACCCGGTGTCCAACCAGAACTACGCCACCGCCGCAGCAGGGCAGAAGGAAGACATCGACCTCGCTGTCGCCGCCGCCCGCGAAGCGTTCGTCAACGGCCCGTGGCCGAAGATGAAGCCACGCGAACGCGCCCGCGTGCTGAACAAGATCGCCGACGCCGTCGAGGCCCAGGAAGCCCGCCTCGCCGAGCTGGAGACGTTCGATACCGGCCTGCCGATCACCCAGGCCAAGGGCCAGGCACTGCGTGCTGCGGAGAACTTCCGGTTCTTCGCAGACCTGATCGTGGCGCAGTTCGACGATGCCATGAAGGTCCCGGGGTCGCAGATCAACTACGTCAACCGCAAGCCGATCGGCGTCGCCGGCCTGATCACGCCGTGGAACACCCCGTTCATGCTCGAGTCCTGGAAGCTCGCCCCGGCCTTGGCCACAGGTAACACCGTGGTCCTGAAGCCGGCCGAGTTCACCCCGCTGTCTGCATCGCTCTGGGCCACGATCTTCAAGGACGCCGGCCTGCCCGATGGCGTGTTCAACCTGGTCAACGGCCTGGGCGAGGAAGCCGGCGATGCGCTGGTGAAGCACCCCGAGGTCCCGCTGATCTCCTTCACCGGCGAGACCACCACCGGCCAGACGATCTTCCGCAACGCTGCCGCCAACCTCAAGGGCCTGTCCATGGAGCTCGGCGGCAAGTCCCCGTGCGTGGTCTTCGCCGACGCTGACCTGGACGCCGCGATCGACTCGGCCCTGTTCGGGGTGTTCTCGCTCAACGGGGAACGCTGCACGGCCGGTTCCCGCATCCTGGTGGAGCGGGCTGTCTACGAGGAGTTCTGCGAAAAGTACGCCGCCCGGGCCAAGAACATCGTGGTCGGTGACCCGCACGATCCCAAGACCCAGGTGGGTGCACTGGTCCACCCCGAGCACTACGCCAAGGTGGCATCCTACGTGGAGATCGGCAAGTCCGAAGGCCGCCTCCTCGCCGGCGGCGGCCGACCTGAGCACCTGCCCGAAGGCAACTACATCGCACCCACGGTGTTTGCCGACGTCGCACCTGACGCGCGGATCTTCCAGGAGGAAATCTTCGGTCCCGTCGTCGCCATCACCCCGTTCGAGAACGACGACGAGGCCCTCGCCTTGGCGAACAACACCAAGTACGGCCTGGCGGCCTACATCTGGACCCAGAACCTGACCCGGGCCCACAACTTCTCCCAGAACGTCGAGGCCGGCATGGTGTGGCTCAACAGCCACAACGTCCGCGACCTGCGCACCCCGTTCGGCGGCGTGAAAGCCTCCGGCCTGGGCCACGAAGGCGGCTACCGCTCCATCGACTTCTACACCGACCAGCAGGCCGTGCACATCACCCTCGGCTCTGTGCACACCCCCAAGTTCGGCGCCTAACACGCAACCCTCACCCAACTGAGTCGCAATAGTGCGCGTTTTGAGCCGTCATAACGCGCACAACTGCGACCCAGTTGGGTAACCACAAACAAACGCTTTCAACGAAGAGAGACCATCATGAGCAACCCTTTCACCGGCCCCATCCCGACCCCGACCGTCCCGGCCCCGGATATTGTCCGTTGCGCCTACATGGACATCGTGGTCACTGACCTGGCCAAGTCCCGCGAGTTCTACGTCGATGTCCTCGGACTGCACGTGACCGAGGAAGACGAGAACGCGATCTACCTGCGCTCCCTGGAAGAGTTCATCCACCACAACCTGGTCCTGCGCAAGGGCCCGGTGGCCGCGGTCGCCGCGTTCGCGTACCGGGTGAAGTCCCCGGCTGAGGTGGACGCCGCCGAAGCTTACTATCGCGAACTCGGGTGCCGGGTGGAGCGCCGCAAGGAAGGCTTCACCAAGGGCGTGGGCGACTCCGTCCGCGTCGAGGACCCGCTGGGTTTCCCGTACGAGTTCTTCTACGACGTGGAACATGTCGAGCGCCTCACCCAGCGCTACGACCTGTACTCCGCCGGTGAACTGGTCCGCCTGGACCACTTCAACCAGGTCACCCCGGACGTCCCGCGTGGCCGCAAGTACCTCGAAGACCTCGGCTTCCGCGTCTCCGAAGACATCAAGGACGCCGACGGCGTCACCTACGCCGCGTGGATGCACCGCAAGCAGACCGTTCATGACACGGCCTTGACCGGCGGCAACGGACCCCGCATGCACCACGTCGCGTTCGCCACGCACGAGAAGCACAACATCATCCAGATCTGCGACAAGATGGGCGCCCTGCGCATCAGCGACCGCATCGAGCGCGGTCCCGGACGCCACGGTGTCTCCAACGCGTTCTACCTCTACATCCTGGACCCGGACGGCCACCGCATCGAGATCTACACCCAGGACTACTACACCGGCGACCCGGACAACCCCACCATCACCTGGGACGTGCACGACAACCAGCGCCGCGACTGGTGGGGCAACCCCGTCGTCCCGTCCTGGTACACCGAGGCCTCCCTCGTCCTGGACCTCGACGGCAACCCCCAACCGGTGATCGAACGCGAAGAGAAGTCCGAAATGGCCGTGACCGTGGGCGCCGACGGCTTCTCCTACACCCGACCCACCGAGGGCAACTCCGCCGAAGGATTCAAACTGGGAGCGCAGGTCTAAAACCATGCTGGACGCGAAGACGATCGAAGCCATTGCCGATGAACTGGTGGAAGCGGGCCGGAACCGCAAACCGGTGCCGCGGCTGACCGCCCGCTACCCGGAGATGACGGTGGAGGACTCCTACGCCGTGCAGCAGCTCTGGCGGCAGCGGAACGAGGAAGCCGGCCGCACGTTGGTGGGGCGGAAGATCGGACTCACGTCCAAGGCCATGCAGGCAGCCACGGGCATCACCGAGCCGGATTACGGTGCGATCTTCGATGACATGGTCTTCGAAACCGGCTGCTCCGTGGACTGGGACCAGTACACCCACCCGCGGGTCGAGGTGGAGTTGGCGTTCGTCCTCAAGGACTCACTCAAGGGTCCCGGTTGCACCATTTTCGATGTCCTGAACGCCACCGATTACGTGGTTCCGGCCCTCGAGATCCTGGATTCCAGGATCGAAATGGAGGGCCGGACCATCGTGGACACCATCTCGGACAACGCCGCCATGGGGGCCATGGTGATCGGCGGACGCCCGGTCAAGCCCGATGCCGTGGACCTGCGCTGGGTCTCGGCGATCCTGTACAAAAACCAGACCGTCGAGGAAACCGGAGTCGCGGCCGGCGTGCTGGATCACCCGGCCAACGGAGTCCACTGGCTGGCCAACAAAATCGCCGCGCACGGGGACTCGATGAAGGCCGGAGATATCATCCTGGCGGGCTCGTTCACCCGGCCCCTCTGGGTGTACAAAGGTGATACCGTCCACGCTGATTACGGACCGTTGGGAGTTGTCACATGCCACTTCAACTGACCCCAACCTTCTACAGCCCACTTGCGGAGGCAGACCGTCCGCTCGCGGGGATGTGGGTGTGCTCCGGGAGCCCGCTCGTGGCTGAAATCTGTGCTGGTTCTGGCCTGGATTGGCTCCTGATCGACGCCGAGCACAGCCCCAACGGCCTCGAATCGATCCTGTCCCAGCTCCATGCAGTGAGCGGATACCCGCTGCAGGTCATGGTCCGGCCCCCGGTCAACGACACCGTGGTGATCAAGCAGTACCTGGACCTCGGGGTGCAGAACCTGCTGATCCCGATGGTGAACAGCGCTGAAGAGGCCGCTGCCGCCGTCGCCGCTGTCCGTTACCCGCCCCACGGGGTTCGCGGGGTCGGCTCCGCGCTGGCCCGGGCCTCCCGCTGGAACAGGGTTCCGGACTACCTTGCCACGGCATCGGAAACCATCAGCCTCACCGTCCAGATCGAATCCGAGGCCGCCGCGTCCGCCGTGGAAGAGATCCTCGCTGTCGACGGCGTGGACGGCATCTTCCTCGGCCCCTCGGACCTCGCAGCGTCCATGGGCCTGCTGGGACAGCAGGAAAACCCGTTGGTGAGGGCCGTCGTCGAGCATTGCCTGGAAGCCGCGAAAGCGGCAGGCAAGCCCGCCGGCGTCAATGCCTTCAACCCGGACACCGCCCGCGCGTATCTCGACGCCGGAGCCTCCTTCGTTTTGGTTGGTGCGGATGTCGCCGTGCTCGCCCGCGCGTCGGAGGGTTTCGCGAAGACGTTCATCCCGGCGTCGGAGAAGGCCGAACGCGACAGCTACTGACCCTCGGGTAGGCTCGAAGGATCTACAGCCTGAGGGGGCAGAGCTATGAAGAGCCGTGTGTTGTTGGTGTTTGCGATGATGGCCGCACTTGTCGCGTGCTCGCCGCAGCCGGCCGGATTGAAGGTGCTGAACCAGGAGGCCACGGCGGAGGACACGTTGCCGGATTCCGTGGGTCTTTCCGGTGTGGATTTCGAGGTGGAGCCCGGGTCGACTCGGCTGCTCGCTACCTACCACGATGTGAAGTACTACGCCGGCAGGAGCAAAACCGCAGGCGTCGTGTGTTTGACAGTGGTCCCGGCGGGACTTCCCGAACGGTGGGTGACCGGTTGCGCGGCGGCCGGGGTCGCCCAGCGGATTGTCACTGTCACCAGCGTCGACGGTTCAGAGTCCACCTTGGTCAACGACGGCGTGGACACTTCCCGCCCTGAGTTCCAGGGACTCACCAAGATCCACGACAACGTCCTGGTCAGCCCCCGGTAGCTATTTCCGGGCCATGTACCACTCCGTGAACTCGCGTGCCCGCCCGTCCTCGGCGAACCGGATGACCCACAGGTTGTCGTAGGCGGGTTGGCCGTTGAGATAGGTGGTCAGGCCCTGGACGAACGCAGTGTCGCCGTCCTGGCCCAGGAGGGTCCACTCGAAGGTCCAGTCCTCGGGTTTATCGGAGGAATCGCCCGTCCACTCGTTCACGATTGCCTCGTGCCCGCGCCAGGCCTCCTTGTCATGGGGCCGGGTGTTGTAGACGGCATCCTCGGTAAACAAAGCCTTGATGTCTTCCGGCTCGTTCGAGGTCCACGCGCGTTGGTACAGGTCCATCCACGAATTCACGTCACTCATCACTCTGTTCTACCGGCGCGACCGCCGGGAGACAACGGTCCGTCCTACTGGCCGCGCGGACGTACGACGGCGGTCCGCCGGCTTCCGCTGCCTTCCCGCCTTGTGCGGTGCCTGCAGTGTGTGGGGGGAGTGCGCAGCACGCCTTTTAACTAGGGCGGGCGATGCCACGGGTGGAGCGGCGGATGTGGTCCGGCGTCAGGCCGGTCAGTGAAGCGAGTTCAAGGTCGTCGCACACCTGGTTGCGCAAAGCCAGGACGATCAGGGCTTCCCGGCGCTCGGTGATCTGCCCCCGATGGTGTTCGGCCGCCTGCAACTCCTGGCTCTTGGCCTTGAGCGCATCCAGTTGGGCCTGGCGGGGGAGGCCGCTCACGTGCAGATCGTCATAAGCCAAAGCGATGGTTCGGACGGTGCGGAGGTTCTCCCCGGTGACTGCTGCGACGGTGGCCAGCGACAGTCCGTCCTCCACAGCCTGCGCGATCAGGTCGTTCCTCGCCGCAGTCAGCGTCCTGATGGAACTGGCAGCGTGGGAGAGGAGCTGCCGATGGACGCCCAGCGCGTGCGTGAGTTTGGCGTGCTCGGCGTCGGGCGCTGATGCGGGCCTCGCCTGGGAGTTGGCGCGGTAGGTGTAACGCCCCGCGGCCGAACGCCCCTGGACCTGGTGCGGTTCACCGGACCGTGCCGAACCCATCTGGATCGTGGTTGATGCCGCAGCCGGGTGCTGGGATGGCCGGGTTCGCGCTGGCATGGGCTCCCTTTCACAGAGGATTCGGACACTGCTGACCCCTCGAATCTAGGCACCGTTCACCCGCCCGTGGAAATACCAATACCGCGTGAACCCATAAGCAAAGTGCATGGATGAGGGCCCGTATGCGCCTCATCATGCGCTTTCAGGCTCGAGTAACCCATAAAGAGACCCACGTCATAAGGCCCCCTTATGAATCCACGCACATTAGGTCTTATCCACAGCACCCCGGACGTACTTAGTCTCGAACAAAGGGATCCGCGAATCCGCGCGTCCCGAGTTCCACATTCCTGGAGGAGACATGTCCGAGTTCCTGCCGGCGTCGAGGGTCACCCGCATCAAGGCCTCAGCCAGCGTCGCCGCGGCCGCCCGCGTCCGTGAATTGAAAGCTGAAGGCATCCCGATCATCGACCTGACTGTCGGCGAGCCGGACTTCGACACCCCGGACCACATCAAGGCCGCCGCGATCGAGGCAATCAACGCAGGCGAGACCAAGTACACCTCGGTCACCGGTACCCCTGCGTTGCAGTCCGCCATCCTGAACAAGATCCAGCGGGACACCGGTCATAGCTACGAAGGCAACCAGCTGACCATCGGCGGCGGCGCCAAGCAGGTCCTTTACGTGGCGCTGATGGCGTCCCTCAACGAAGGCGACGAAGTCATTGTCCCCGCCCCGTTCTGGGTGTCCTACCCGGACATGGTCCTGGCCAACGACGGCACTCCCGTGATCGTTCCGTGCGGTGAGGAAACCGGCTTCAAGCTCACCCCGGCCGCACTCAAGGAAGCCATCACCCCCAAGACCAAGTGGCTCATCCTCAACGCACCATCCAACCCCACCGGTGCCGTCTACTCGCGTGAGGAACTCCAGGCCCTCGGCGCCGTCCTCGAAGCAAACCCGCACGTCTTCGTCCTCACCGACGAGATCTACGACGAGGTGTACTTCGGCGAAGGCCGCGTCACCAGCCTGGTCACGGCAGCCCCGGCGCTGAAGGACCGCATCCTGCTGGTCAACGGCGTGTCCAAGGCGTATGCCATGACGGGCTGGCGCCTGGGCTACGGCGTGGGGCCGGCTCCGCTGATCGCAGCGATGAACAAGCTGCAGTCGCAAACGTCTTCTTGCCCGTCGTCGATCAGCCAGGCGGCAGCGGCCGCCGCACTGAATGGCGACCAGTCCTTCGTCCGCGACAGCGTGGAGGTTTACCGCAAGCGCCGCGATGCCGCCGTCGAGGGTTTGAACGCCATCAACGGCTTGTCCGTTGCGCCGGCGGAAGGCGCGTTCTACGCCTACGTGAACTGCTCCGGCGTGATCGGCAAGACCGCGCCCGACGGCCGTGTCATCGACAACGACCAGGACTTCACGCTCTACCTGTTGGACGCCGCTCGCGTGGCCGTCATCCAAGGCTCGGCCTACGGCCTGGGCCCGTACTTCCGGATCTCCTTCGCAACCTCGCTGGAGACCATCAACGCCGGCGTGGACTCCATCCGCGACGCCGTCAACGCCCTCAACTAGAAAGATTCAGGAAATGATCCACGTCAAGACCAAGTTCGAGCGCCCCGACGCCGATGTCGTCGCCCGCCTCGCCAAGTTCTCCTCCGCAACCATCCATGAAGCCCAGGGCCGCCGCGGCGCGCTGAGCTCCCGGATCAAGCCGATCGACCGCTCCATGTCCTTCTGTGGCCCGGCCGTCACCGTCGCCTGCGCTCCGCAGGACAACCTCATGCTCCAGGTGGCCATCCACTACGCCCAGGCCGGCGACGTCGTCTTGGTCGGCGCGCAGGAAATGGCCGAAGCCGGCACGTTCGGCGACGTCCTGGGCAACGCCATGAAGGCCAAGGGTATCGCCGCGATGGTTACGGATTCCGGCGTCCGCGACACCCAGGACCTGATCGAACTGGGCCTGCCCGTGTTCTCCGGCAGCGTGTCCATCAAGGGCACCGTCAAGGAAACCCTCGGCCCGATCAATCACCCGATCGTCTTCGGCGACGAAATCATCTACCCGGGTGACATCCTCCGCGGCGACGCCGACGGCGTGGTGGTTGTCCGTCGCGAGGAAGCCGAGGAAGTCATCGCGCTGTCCCAGGCACGCGACGACCACGAGCGTGAACTCATCAAGCTCTACCACGACGGCGGCAACACCATCGAGCTCTGCGGCCTGACCGAGAAGCTCAAGCAGAAGGGCCTGCTGGTCGAGGACTAGATCCCACGCCACAGGGCCGGTCACCACGGTGACCGGCCCTTTTGGCGTTGGCTTGTGCTGGCTGCTGGCTGCTGGCTGCGCGGCCGCCGCGGTTTGTCGGCGGCGTGGCGGGGCGGCGTGGCGGGCGGCGTGGCCGGGCGCAATCCGGTGCCTGGCGCCGGGCACAAGTAGGTGCCGCACAAGAAAGGCGCCTTGCCTGGACTGTGGGTCCGGCAGGGCGCCTTGGGTGCGGTGCGGCGGTGATTGGATTGCCGTACGACGGCGGCTGGCCGGGTTTGGCGGTGCCGTACGACGGCGGCTGGCCAGGTTTGGCGGTGCCGTACGACGGCGGCTGGCCGGGTTTGGCAGGCCGCCCGCCGGGGGCGTGGGGTCTAGTCGAGGCCCGCGTGTCCGGGGCGGGTGTCCACGAGGTGCCATTCGATGCTGTTTCCGGCGTGTGCCGGCATCAGGCTGCCTTCGAAGACGAACAAGGGTTCGCCGACTCCGCCGATGGGACGCCAGAAACCATTCCGAGGGCAGTGAAATCCGGTACGTGCGCTGATCGTTCCGCGGGTTGGATTGGAAACCCATCCGGTCGAGTTGATCTTTTTCACCGTTCTATCCTTTGAGCAGGCCCGCGATTCCGTGAGCTGTATTTCGAATTTCTTGTTAATTCGATATTAGGTAACTCACACGGTTTTGAATAAGACCAAAGCTGTCTGTCCGGATAAGACTTTGTTATGGATGCGCGGGCAGCTGCACGGGGTCCGTTCCGTACTTCGAGATCAGCTGTTGGTGCAGCATCTCCTTGACCACCAGGAGCACGGCCGAGGCAGCCTCGGAGAGCGGCTCATGGTCCGGGGTGCAGAGGGCAATCTTGCTTTGCAGCCCGGGTTCGACGATCCGCAGCACCTTGAAGTCCTGGTCCGGGAACAGGGCATCGGCCGCCGATTTGGGGACCACGGTTCCACCCAGGTTTGCCCTGATGAGGCGCGTGAGCGAGGGGACGGACTCCACTTCGCCCACCAGCCGGAGCTCGAGGTCCTGGTCTGCCATGCCCTTCTCGATGATCTGGCGCAAGGTGTGGTTCTTTTCCGGCAGGAAGAGCCCCACCGAGCTGGCTTCCTTGAGGGTGATGGTGCTCTTGCCGTGGGTCAGGTCCACGTCAGGGTGGACCACCAGGTGGAGGTCCTCCACGATCATGGTGGTGAACTGCACGCCCCGGATCTTCCCGGGCTCGTAGATGAGTGCCATGTCCAGGCGGCCATTCTTGATGGCCTCGCTGAGGACGCCACCGAAGATCTCGGTCAGGTGGACCACGATGTCCGGGTAGCGCCGCCCCACTTCGCTGATGATCTGGGGCGTCAGGCTGGAAGCCATGCTGTACGGGGCGATCGCGATGGAGACGCGCCCGGACGGTGCCGCGCCCGATGTTGCAACGTCCTGCCTGGCCTGCTCAACCAGGCGAAGGATGGACTGGGCGTGGCGGTACAGCGTGTGGCCCGCGGCCGTGGGTTCCACCCCTTGCTTGCTGCGGATCAGCAGGCGTTGCTTGAGGTCCGTTTCCAGCGCGGAGACCTGTTGGCTCAGCGCCGGCTGCGCCACGTGCAGGGCCGCAGCGGCCTTGGTGATGCTCCCTGAATCGACGATTTGGACGAAGTATGAGAGCTTCCGCGTGTCCATGGATCTACCTTCCTTGGGAGTCACGAGTGCCGGGTGGGGGAGTCCCAGGGTGGCAAGTCCCGATGATCAAATATAGCGGCACTGCCAGCGCGTGGTTGGTGGGACCGCGGACACAGCCCACGGTGGTGCACGTCATAACGGAGAGCTATCACGGGATAGCTATTAGGTCTTTGTGCAACGTGGTTGACCAGTGCGAGACTTTTGGAAAGAACTTGCGGCGACGTTTGGGAATTCCAGCAGCGATTGCCATTCTCCGGAAATTATCCTTTGCCTTTCTGAAGGCTGTTTATTGTCCGGGCCATATTTGCAGAACCACGGAAAGAGAACCACGTGAACCGGATGATTGATCTTGTTGCGGATCTCGGAGAAGGATTCGGCGCCTACACCATTGGCGACGACTCGGAACTCCTGGAGATCGTCTCAAGCGCCAATATCGCATGCGGGTTTCACGCCGGCGATCCGGACATCATGGCAGCAACTGTGGCCGAGTGCGTCCGGCGCGGAGTTGGCATCGGAGCACACCCGAGCTTTCCCGACCTCCGCGGCTTCGGTCGCAGGGACATGGGCCTTTCCGCGGGCGAAGTCCAGAACGATGTCTTGTACCAAATGGGCGCCCTGAACGGTTTCGCGGCCTTCCACGGCACCAAGGTGACCCACCTTGCGCCCCACGGACGCTTGGGCAACCTGGTTGCCGTCCGCGCCGACTACGCCAAGGCCGTCGCTGAGGCAGCTGCCCGCGTGGACAACGAACTCATCGTCGTGGCGCAGGAAGGTGAACTCGCCAATGCCTCCCGTGAAGCAGGGCTGGATGTCGGGATCGTCGGCATTGTGGACCGCGCCTACCAGGAAGACGGCACGCTGGTTCCCCGCAGCCAGCCCGGCGCCGTCCTTCACGACCCCGCAGAAATTGTGGAGCGGACCCTCCGCATGGTGGTCGAAGGGAAGCTCCGCTGCGCCAATGGCGTAGACATGGACATCGACGTGGACACGGTCCTCCTGCACGGCGACAACCCCGGCGCCGTGGACCTCGCCCGCTTGATCCGCTCCGAGCTGATCGCAGCCGGCGTGCGCATTGCTCCGCTGGCTGAGGTCATGGATGCCAAGAGGAAGGCGGCCTGACATGTCCGTCCTGACAGTGGCTCCCACCGAGATCTACGAATCGGGTGATTCCGCGCTTCGGGTGGTAGCGATCTCGGCAGCCAGCGAAGACAACTGGCTGACGGTCCACCGCTTGGCTGACTGGCTGGAGGACTGCGGTGCCGAGGGCCTTCATGCTGCGGTTCCCACCTACGACTCCGTGCTGGTTGAGTTCGATCCCGTGATGGTGTCCGCCGGCCAGATGCGCGCCTTCGTCAAGCTTGGACTGGGCGAACTCGGCCGATCCGCAGGTTCTGCGGCGTCTCCCCGTGAGTTCGACGTTCCCGTGGTCTACGGCGGCGAATTTGGCCCGGACCTGGAGAAGGTTGCCGACTACCAAGGCATCTCCACCGAGGACGTCATCCGCCTCCACACCGAAAAGACGTACACCATCCGTTGCCTGGGAGCACCCGCCGGTTCCCCCATGATGGACGGGCCGGCATTCCCCAAGCCCGTGCCCCGCCTGAAGGATCCGCGCCTCAGCGTTCCAGCCGGCGCCGTCTCGGTTGCCGGCCGCCAAGCCGTCATTGCCCCGGCAGTGGCACCAGGTGGCTGGTGCGTCATCGGCCAGACTCCCTTGACCGTGCTCAACATCCGCCGCGAGCCCCTGGTCCCCTACAAGCCGGGCGATATCCTCCGGTTCCGCCAGATCGAGGTAGGAGACTTCCACGCATTGGCCGGCAATGAACTTGCACCCCGGGAAGCGGAGGCACGGCCATGATCGGCGAAATCCGCATCCAGCAGCCCGGCAATTCAGTAGTTACAGACCTGGGCCGCTTCCGGGGACCACGGTTCGGGCTGCCCGTGAACGGTGCACTTGATCAATACTCCGCTCGTGCGGCCAACATCCTTGCCGGCAACCTGGACAACGAACCCCTCGTGGAGATCACTGCCCTCGATTTCCGGATGACCACCACCGTAGACATCCTGATCGCGGTTACCGGTGCACCCTTGACGCTCACTGTCGGTGGGCGCCCGTGCAGCCAGTGGGAGCCGGTTTCGGTCCGTGCCGGTGAGTCGGTTTCCATCCGTGGCATTCACAGCGGCCTCCGCGCCTACCTGGCAATTCACGGTTCGGTGGAAGCGGAGACACTGCTGGACAGCGTCGCTCCGGACACCGTGGTGGGCTTCGGCCTGCAGCTCAAAGAAGGAACCACCCTTGCCACCAGGCGCACGGTCGGTCCGGTGCGGCAACCGTACTTCGACCTCCCGCTCTTCCGGTTGAATCTTGAGCGGCCCAGCATGGGACCGAACCTGTTCGTCGACGTAACCGACGGGCCGGACGTGACCGAATTCGGTGAGTCCGGTGAGTTGCTCTTCACCTCCGAGTACACCGTCAGCGGCCGCAGCAACCACATCGGCCTGCGTCTTGGCGGCGAACTGCCGGAAAGAACCTCAAGCGGCGAGGTGCTTTCCCGCGGTGTGCCAGTGGGCGCCGTCGAGGTTCCCTCGAGGGAAGAATTGCTGGTCCTGCACCGTGGACGCGGCGTCACCGCCGGGTATCCCGTCCTTGCAGTGGTCACCAGCAACGGACTGGATGTCCTGGCCCAGGCGCGGCCGGGGGACAAGGTCCGGTTCCGCAAGACTTCGGTGGCAGAAGCAACTGCCGCCCATCGACGCTCGCGTTCCCAACTTGAAATCCTCCGCGAATCCGTCACCACCGTTTTTGGACTCCTCGGCATTGGATGCCGGCCCCAATGGCAGGACTTGCCGGTTGCGGCATGCAGCTGAAGAACCTGTCCTCGTAACCCGTAGGCGTTGCTACGTTCATCCCCAGTAAGGAAAAGTCATGACCGCACCAGCAAATGCTGCGCCGGAGCAGCATGAGCGGCTCACAGGCCGCCAAACCCGCAAGGTTGTCACCGCAGGTTGTGTTGGCATCTTCGTGGAACTGTACGACAACGGCATTTTCGCCTTCATGGCGGGAACGCTGGCACTCGTGTTCCTGGCCCCCGGAAACCCGGACAACGCCCTGCTCTTTGTGTTCGCGGGCTACGCGGTCTCCTTCTTCGTCCGTCCGCTCGGCGCCATTGTGTGCGGCTACCTCGGCGACCGGATCGGCAGGCAGAAGCTACTGGTCTTCGTGATCATGCTCATCAGCATCGCCACCGCCGGCATCGGCCTCCTTCCGCCCTATGCGGCCATCGGCATTGCTGCCCCTATCCTGCTGGTCCTCCTGCGCCTCGTCCAGGGCTTCTCCGTGGGCGGCGAAGCCGCCGGCGCCATGACCTTCCTTGCTGAGCACGCCCCCGAGGGCAAGCGCGGCATCATCACCTCCTACGCCCAGATCGCGTCCTTCGCGGCACTGCTCACCGGTACCCTGGTTGCCTACGCCATGTCCCCGTGGCTCACCCAGGCAGCGATCGACGGCGGCGGCTTCGGTTCCTTCGCATGGCGCATCCCGTTCTTGGTCGCCATCCCCATGGGCATCATTGGCTGGTACATCCGCAAGGCCATCAGCGACACCCCCAACTTCGAAAAGCTCAAGGAAGAGGGCGGCCTGTCGAAGAACCCGCTCAAGGAAGCCCTGGCCAGCCCGGTCCACCGCCGCGCCATGCTCCTGGCACTCTTCATTCCGCTGATGAACGGCTCCGGCTACTACGTTCTCTTCTCCTACATGCCCACGTTCCTCAAGGGCAAGCAGCTCAACTTCACCATTGGCGAAGCCCTGCTGGTCACCGCCTGCAGCCTTGTGGTTATCTGCATTGCCATCCCGTTCATGGGCGCCCTGTCCGATCGCCTGGGACGCAAGAAGGTCATTGCCGGTTCGGCCATCGCCATGGCTGTCCTTGGCATCCCGTCCTACGCGCTGATCGCCACCGGCCAGATGGGCCTCGCCATCCTTGGTGCCTGCATCATGGCCGTCATCTTCGCCGGCCACACCGCTGTGATCCACATCCTGCTCGTGGAACTTTTCCCCACCCGGGTCCGCTACTCCGCCTACGGCGTGGGTTACAACATCTCCTCGGCCCTGTTCGGCGGCACCGCGCCGCTGCTCATGACCTGGCTGATCAGCAGCACCAACAACATCTACATGCCGGCCTTCTATGCAGTGGTCACCGCCTTGGGCACGCTCATTGCGGTCAGCACCGTCAAGGACCGCGCGCACGAACCACTGCGCGACGCCTAAGTATCTACAACCGGCGGGTGCTGTCAGTTGGTTGATGGTGCCCGCCCCTTTTCCCACCTTTTTGGAGGATCCCATGTCTTTTTCCGATTACACCACCGCCCTGGTCACGGGTGCGTCCACCGGTATGGGCGCCGCGATTGCTGAGCGCTTGGCCAAGCGCGGCCTCACGGTCCACGCCGTGGCCCGGAACGAGGAACGCCTGGCCGAACTGGCCGAGCGCACCGGGGCTGTCCCGCACGTGGTGGACCTGACCGACACCGCAGCGCTGGCCGCCGCCGTCGGGGACCTCAAAGTCGACGTGCTGGTCAACTGCGCCGGGGTCTCCCGTCCCGGGAACATCCTGGATTCTTCCGAACAGGACATTGACGAACTGGTGGACGTGAACCTGCGTGGCCTGCTCCAGCTCACCCGCCTGGTCCTGCCGGGCATGGTGGAACGGGACCTGGGCCACGTGGTCAACATCAGCTCCATCGCCGGGCTGTACAACTTCTACGGCCACACGGTCTACCACGCCACCAAGGCCGCGGTGCACCAGATCTCCCGGCAGTTGCGCAACGACACCGTGGGCAAGCGCATCCGTGTCACCGAGATCTGCCCGGGCCGGGTGGAGACGGAGATCTTCGGCCGGAACATGGGCGGCTCCCCGGAGGCCATGGAAGAGGCGTGGAAGACCTACTACGAAGGCTACGAATCCCTCACCACCGACGACATCGTCAACGCCCTGGACTACGCGATCGAAACCCCGCGCCACGTGAACGTGGGCATGCTCGAACTCATGCCCACCTTCCAGGTCCCCGGCGGACTCACCTTCGACCGGCGCTAACCCCTCCCCGGCGCTGAACCCGTTCCGGCGCTGTCACTTTCCAGTGCAGCGCTCCCACAGGTTCCGGTGGCACACACTCCCGTCACCGGAAAACACAAGCTGGCGGCCGCGTCCTACGCGGCCGCCAGCACCCGTATAAGCACCCCAGCCGGGGTCAATTCACACCCCGGGGTCAACTCGCACCCGCGCTGAATGAAAGTCACAGCATGAGAAGGGCACTGTGCCTCGCTGACCGCAAAGACTGGGACGCAGAGGACTTCGACAACCTGGATAACAACCGGCAGGAACCCCGTCGGCAGCAATTCGTTTGCCTCGCCTGCGGAGGCAAGGCAATCTTCCGCTCCGCAGGAAACACCCGCAAAGCAACCTTCAGCGCGCGGCACCTCTCCGATTGCTGCCTGAATGCCCAGGCTTGGACCGTGTTCCGGTACCTGCAGTAGGCGCGCGTACCGGGGGATTGTTCCTACGTCCGGCAATCACGCGCCCCCGAGGCCATGCCGCCCGGCAAGAGCGCTCGACGGCGGGCACGCGCCCGTTCCAACCATGCCGCCCGGCGAAAGCGTTCGACGGCGGGTACGCGCCCGTTCTAACCATGCCGCCCGCTAAAAAACCTCGGCGGGTGGTTCAGCCTGCTTCGGGCGTTTGGGTCAGGTGGTGCGTGGGGATCCGGTCCCGGTCATAGGTGATTTCGGTGTAGCCGTGAGGCTGGGGACGACCGTCCGCACCAAGATTCACGAACACGATTTCCTCGATGGTCAGGATGCTCTGGCGCGTGATCATGTTCCGGACTTCGGCCCGCATGGTCAGTGATGTCCGGCCAAATTTCTTGGCGGTCAGGCCCATCTCGATCAGGTCACCCTGCACGGCCGAGCTGACGAAGTTGATCTCCGAGATGTACTTGGTCACGGCACGGCCGTTGCCCAACTGGAGGATGGCGTAGATCGCGGCCTCTTCGTCGATCCACTTGAGCAGGCTGCCGCCAAAGAGCGTGCCGTTGGCGTTGAGGTCCTCGGGCCGCACCCATTTGCGCGTCCGGAAGGTAATGTCTGCTTTTTCCATATGCCGAGATTATCGAAGTGTACGGACGTGCGCCGGATGTTGCGTCTTCGCGGGCTTCACACCGGCAAGGGCGAGGGGCTCACGCCATGGCCGTATGCGATGCACTGTGGGAATCGATCTGCTTGGAATAGCAGTACGAACCGCTGACCCCGATGTACGGACCGAAATTTGGAACCTCCGCAAAGCCGGAGCTCTCGTAGAAGCTGCGTCCGTCCGATTGTGCCGACCCCGCTTCCGCCGCAATGACCGTGAATCCGTGCGAGTGTGCCTGTGCCTCAAGTGCCGCAAGGATGGAGCTGGCCACTTTCGACCCCCGGGCGTAAGGCACCACATACAGTCTCTTGACCTCAGCAGTGCGTTCATCGAGCATCCGAAGGCCGCCGCATCCGAGCGGCTGGCCCGAGCACTTTTCGTAGGCAACCACAAACACGGCTGTATCTGCTTCGGACGGCGGGGGACCCGGTTCGTGATCCGTGCTTCCGAATCGTGAGTCCAGCTCTGCCTGCTGGGCCGCACGGAGGTCCGCGCCCACGGGATTCGCCCAGGTGACCTGCCGGATGTTGAGCCGGGGATTCGTCTGCATGTGTGCCTCACTTCGTTTTGATTCCGCTGAGGTGTTGATGCGACTTAATCCTAGGAAGCAGCGGTTACCGCCGTGTTTCCTGTGCGTTAGCTTCGGGAGAACTGCAGTGGACGCCTCCCACCTCGCCTCGTGAGGCCCGCTTTACGCCCCATGGAGTGGCGTTCGCGCACAAAGCTGGTCCCGCAACGCGTGGTGAGGTCAGAAGGCTTCGCCGGTGGGGTCCTCTGTGGTCTGGTCTGCCAAGGCCAGTCCGCCCACGGGGATCTGGTCCCAATGGAGCACGCGCCAACCCTTCTTGGGGTCGCCCTCAAGTGCCACGATTCCCGTGTTCGGCAGCTGATGGGTTTCGGCGAACACCGTATCTATGTCTTCAGCCCTTCGTCCAGCCCAGCAACGGATGGCTGCGCCATGGCTGATGATTGCAGCCGTTGCATGGCCTGCTGCGGCCACCTTTTCCACCGATGCGTCGAACCTGGCGAAGAAATCGTGCCCTGTGAAGGCACCCGGCATCCGCATATCGAGGTCACCGCTGCTCCAAGCGAACACCGTGCCCATGTAGCGCCTGTGCGATTCATGGTCGGTCTTCTTCTCCAGCGAACCGGCCTCGATCTCATGGACACCATCCAGGATCTCCGGTTCCAGCCCAGTCGCCTTGGCCAAAGGAATCACAGTGCGCTGCGTGCGGAGCAGTGTGGAGGTGTACAAGGCCTCGATTGACTCGTCCTTGAGCGCCTCCGGCAACGCTGCTGCCTGCCGTTCGCCAAGCTCGGTGAGCCCGGGTCCCGGAAATGCCGTATCCAGCTCACCCGCGACGTTGCCGGGGGTCTGTCCGTGCCTGATCAACAGGAGCTTCATGGCTGCTCCGCTCCTCACTAGTAGCCGGGTTGCCGTACCGTGGTTCGCGTTCCCGCGATTCCGTAGTCCAGCCTAGCCTTCGGGTCTGACACCCAGCCCACCACCCGGTGGCCGCTCAGGTGGTCCCGCGTTTCCCAAACCCCAGGCAACGCCATGGAGTTGCAGTTAATGCACTGCAACTTTGGCATTGACTGCCGTCCCGGCACGCCCCAAAAGCCACAGCGGCGGGCAGGGCACCAGCCCGGCCCGCCGCCGTCGTTCGATTCTTGTTAATTGATCGAATCCAGTTACTGGAGGTGATCCACCAGCTTGTCGGCGATGCCCGTGTACTTGCCCGGAGTGAGGGCGAGAAGACGCGCTTCGGCGTCTGCAGAAAGGCCCAGGCCCTGAACGAATTCCTGCATGCGTGCTACGTCCACGCGCTGGCCTCGAGTGAGGTCCTTGAGGCGCTCGTAGGGGTTTTCCATACCGTCAACGCCAGCGATCGCCTCTGCGCGCATGACCATCTGAATGGCTTCGCCCAGGACTTCCCAGTTGGTGTCGAGGTCGCCGGCCAGAACGTCCTCGGCGACGTCGAGGGCCTTCAGGCCC
Organism: Paenarthrobacter sp. NPDC090522; assembly: GCF_044769225.1. Taxonomy (NCBI): domain Bacteria; kingdom Bacillati; phylum Actinomycetota; class Actinomycetes; order Micrococcales; family Micrococcaceae; genus Paenarthrobacter; species Paenarthrobacter sp. NPDC090522. The sequence continues at coordinate 88,409 of NZ_JBIVXL010000011.1, read as the reverse complement.
TTGGCGACGTTGGAGATTGCCAGGAGCGAGTGGCCGAAGGCAACGCCAATGTTGCGCTGCGAGGAGGAGTCCGTCAGGTCACGCTGCCAGCGTGAGGTCACCAGCGTGGCACCGAGGGTGTCCAGGAGGCCGTTGGAGATCTCCAGGTTGGCTTCGGCGTTCTCGAAGCGGATCGGGTTGACCTTGTGAGGCATGGTGGACGAACCTGTGGCGCCAGCGACCGGAATCTGGCGGAAGTATCCGATGGAGATGTAGCTCCAGATGTCCGTGCAGACGTTGTGCAGGATGCGGTTGAAGCGGGCGATGTCCGCGTACAGCTCGGCCTGCCAGTCATGGCTTTCGATCTGCGTGGTCAGCGGGTTCCACGTGAGGCCCAGGCCTTCCACGAAGGACTTGGCGACGGCTTCCCAATCCGCGCTGGGCACGGAAGCAACGTGGGCCGCGTAAGTGCCGGTGGCTCCGTTGATCTTGCCGAGGTACTCGGTCTTCGCGATGCGGGCAAGCTGGCGGTTCAGGCGGTGTGCGATCACCGCAAGTTCCTTGCCAAGGGTGGTAGGCGTGGCGGGCTGTCCGTGGGTCCGCGACAGCATGGGAACAGTGCGGTTGGCTTCCGCCATGGCCTGGATCTGCTGGACCAGCGCGGTGGCGTTCGGGAGCCAAACGTCCTCAACGGCACCCTTGATGCCCACGGCGTAGGAGAGGTTATTGATGTCCTCGGACGTGCAGCCGAAGTGCACCATGGCAGTGAGGTTTTCGATGCCGATTGCAGGGAGCCTGCGGCCGATGTAGTACTCAACGGCCTTCACGTCGTGCACCGTTACGGCTTCGATTTCGGCCAGCTCGTTAACGGAGGCGGCGTCGAAACCGGTCACGATGGCGCGCAGCTTGGCGACCTGGTCATCGGACAGCGGACCTGCGCCCGGCAGGACGGACTGGCTGGTCAGGTGGATGAGCCACTCGACTTCGACGTGAACACGATCGCGGTTGAGGGCGGCCTCGGACAAGTAGTCAACGAGGGGCGCGACGGCGGCACGGTAGCGGCCGTCGAGGGCGCCAAGGGCGAGGGGTTCGGAAGCGAGGGACACGCGGGGGGATTCAGCCATGGTTCCTATTCTTTCATGCTCCCAGCTTGGGACCGGAGTTGGTGACGGTGCTATGTGGATACGGCTTGCGTTATCCACATAACCGGGTTGGCGCCTTCTGGCGTTGCCCGCACCCTCCGTAGCTTCGAAGTATCGATCAGCACCACAACCTTTGGAGTAAACGGACCATGAGCGTCGGCTTGATGCCTGCAGCCACCCCGCCCACTTTCGATCCTTTGGAGTGCGCCTCACGTGGCCACGAAGTCCAAAGGCTGGCATGGCGCATCAAGAAATGCGTGGATGACGTTGACGCTGTGCTGTCCAGTCTGCGGCGTGTGCAATTGGATGATTGGCAATCCCCGGCCGGAAACAAGTACAGGACCACGGTCGCAGTTCACGCCTCCGCACTCATGCGCGCCCGCGAGACTCTGGACGATGCCGCGGCGACGGTGCTTCGCCATTCCCGCAACGTAGGGGCCTCAGACAGGGCTGGCTTCTGATGTCCGATGCAGCACCCATCGGTGCAGGATCCGCACCTGACCCCACTCCGCCGGTGCCGGACGGAATCCTTCGCATACGAGGGGGTGTAGGCGGAATGTCGTTCCAGCTCGATGAGCTCCTCCAAGGTGCCGCGGTGCTTGATCAACTGGCACAGAGACTGATGAGCGTCGAGGTCGAGGCGCAGCGTGTGCAGGATGCATTGGAGCCCTTCTTATACGAGTCCTATGCTTCTGGGTGCGCCGCTCTTGATGCCGTGGCAGAAGGCAGGAAGCGGATTGCCGGCGTTCGTGCGGAATTGGTGGAGGTCAGCCGGGACGTCAGAGCCAGCAATCAGGCCTACGAGACCGCCGAGGCCAAGAACGCACTGCTCGCCAGGACAGGGCTGGACCCCTGGAAGACACTGGGCCTGGAGAATACGGGCAGGTTCAGCTTGCGGGACATCACGGATAACGTCCTCGGATTGGTCCTGTCAGCGTTCATGAATGTCCGGCAAGGCATGGTGCCCGGCGCGGCACTCGCTGTGGGTGTCATACCCGGACGATCGGACAGCGGCAGCGCCTTGCGTGACCTCCTGGCGTTGCCAGGCATGGAGAAGTTTCGGCCGCGTCCGGTGAAGGCCGAACAGATTGGACAGGGAGTGGAAACCGTGGATCCCTCCATGGCGGCAAACCTGAGAAGGCTTGACGAGATCCATGCCCGCGGTGAAGGGGAGATCGAGATCATCGAACTTCACCATGGTGCCTCTAGCACCTGGACGGTGTTGATCCCCGGGACGGAACCGGAAAAAGCCAACATGGGTGGTGCCAATCCCCTCGATGAGGCCGGAATCGCCGAGGCATTGGGCTATGGGTCCAAGACGTTATCCCTGCCATCACCCAAGCGCTTCACGAGGCGGGAGCTGAAGCAGGGGACCAAGTAATTGCGGTGTCTCACAGCCAAGGCGGAGTCCACGCAATGAACCTCACGCAGGACAAAGCGTTCCTCGCCGAGTTCGACCTCCGGTTTGTCCTGACGGCCGGCGCTCCGGTCGGGGGCGTTGCCGCTGGGCCGGGGATCAGCACCTTGCACCTGGAACACGCTGATGACTGGGTCCCCGGCTCAGACGGTCAGAAGAATCCGGACACCAAGGATCGCGTCACGGTAACTCTCACCAATCCCGCCCGCACACCGCCCGGGGAGGGGTTTGGCCTTGGTCCGGGGCACCGGTTGGAGACGTACGCCGTGGGAGCCGAGGAGATTGCCCGCAGTCAGGATCCCTCGCTTGTGGCGTCAGCGGGGGCGTACGCAGGGGCAGTTGGCGCTGGCGGAGCTGCGACGGTCACCAGGTTCAGGTTGGTTCGCGAAGCTATGCCTGAGAAGGTGCACAGCGATCCAAAACCCAGCGTGAGGCAGAGCAAATCCGAGGCCGGTACAAGGTGAGCCCCGCACAGCGGGCTCCGGGCGCAGCCATTGATGACGCAGCGGTTGGCGAGCCAAGGAAGGTGGGGACAGGGGTGGAGGGCTCTTCACCCCGGTGGGCCCTAGCGCTTGCCGGTACCCGGGATGAGGCCGGCCACCATGCTGACGATGCTGATGATGATGGAAGCCAGGATGGCCGTCCAGAAGAACGAGTCGATGGTCAGGTGCACGGGCGTGAAGCTGCTGAGCCAGGCTGTCAGGTACAACATGGCTGCATTGATCACGATGGTGAACAGTCCAAGGGTCAAGATGGTCACGGGCAGCGAGAGGATCTTCACCAAAGGCCTCACAAACGCGTTGACGATGCCGAAAATCAACCCGATGAAGAGGTACGCCAGGACGATGCCCACTGTGTCTGCGTTATCCGTCAGTCCCGCATTCGTGGCGGCTTTTTCTGTGGCTGTGGTCGAGATTTCCAAGCCAGTCAGGAGCCAACTGGCCACCCACAAGGCAAGTCCATTGATGATGACGCGAACGATGAAGGAACCCATGGGTCCAATGCTTCCATATCCAGCTGTGTCCAGGCTGGACTCCGCAGATTCGTGGCGGGCGCGGGAACCCGGGCGAGGGGTCTGGTGCCGGCACCGGAGAACCCCGGTCGCGGGTTGGGTGCCAGTAGGCTTGAAGCCATGACTACTACTGACAACGTGCCGGAGGGCGTACTCCCCCGCCCGGTCGTAGACAGGCTTCCAAAGTATGCCGCGGGCAAACCCCCGGCTCCCATTGAGGGCCTCACCAGCTACAAATTGTCGTCCAACGAAAATCCGCTTCCCCCGATTCCTGCAGTGTTGCAGGCCATCGCGGACCAGTCGGACATCAACCGCTATCCCGACCCCCTGGCAAGCAAGCTGCGGAACGCGCTCGCAGAGTTCCTGGATATTCCGGCTGACGACGTCGTCACCGGTGCGGGGAGCCTGGGAGCGCTGAACCAGATCCTCACCACATTTGCCGGTCAAAACGATGACGGCAAAGCGGACGAGGTGATCTACGCCTGGCGTTCCTTCGAGGCCTACCCCATTTGTGTTGGCCTCGCGGGCGCTGCAAGCGTGCAGATTCCGTTGCTCGACGATGGGCGCCATGATCTGGACACCATGGCTGCGGCGGTCACGGTGCGGACCAAAGTGATCCTGCTGTGCACTCCGAACAATCCAACGGGCCCCATCCTTACCGCCGAGGAAACCGAGCGTTTCATCCAATCGGTGCCGCCGAACGTGGTCATCGTCATCGACGAGGCCTACCAGGAATTCGTGCGTGATGCCGCGGCCGTGGATGGCATCAAGCTGTACCGGAAATATCCGAATGTGGTGGTTCTCAGGACCTTCTCCAAAGCCCATGGGCTGGCAGGTTTGCGGGTCGGCTACAGCGTTTCCGGTCCGTTGCTTACACAACACCTGCGTGTCACGGCCACGCCATTTGCGGTTTCCCAAATTGCTGAACGTGCGGCAATCACTTCCTTGCAGAATTTCGACCAGGTTGTTGAAAGGGTACAAAGCCTGGTGGACGAGCGGGACCGCGTCACCAGAGGCCTCAGGGAGCTCGGTTGGTTCGTTCCCGAGGCGCAGGGAAACTTCGTTTGGTTGAATTTTGGCGAGCACAGTGGCGAATTCGCGGCCCTTGCGGGCGAGCAGGCATTGTCCGTACGCGCTTTCGGCAGCGAGGGTGTCAGGGTCAGCGTCGGAGAGGTCGAAGCGAACACCCGGTTCCTCGCCCTCTGTGCAGGTTATACAAAGGCACCGCTGGGTTCCTAGCGGTTAACAAATGCGCCTTCGCTACTTACTGCCTATAAAGTAAGGACCGAAAGCCAAAATATATGCCTATTCAGGAATGCATTCCTGAATAGGCATATATCCCAGCGACAGACGTTGCCCGGCCACTGGCCGCAGCAAGCAAGGAGACGGAATGGGCTCGACACAACTGCCCCCTGGGGCCGAGGAAACTCTGGCGGCAACGTCTGCGGCAGTGGCCGCGGACGATTCCGTGGAGATGGTCCAGTTGCTCGGCCCTGACGGAAAGATGGGCACCGATCCGGTCTTCTCGGATCACGCCAAGCGGATCGACCCCGAGAAGTTGCGCGTTTTCTATGCTGACATGGCCAAAATCCGCCGGTTCGACCAAGAGGCCACGGCGCTCCAGCGGCAGGGCGAGCTTGCTCTCTGGGTTCCGTTGACGGGCCAGGAAGCGGCCCAGATCGGTTCTGGCCACGCGAGCCAAGCCCAGGACTACATCTTCCCGACGTACCGCGAACACGGCGTCGCACTGGTCCGTAACGTGGACCTCGCGGAGTTGCTGAGGCAGTTCCGCGGAATCTCCAACGGTGGCTGGGATCCGCGCCAGAACAATTTCCACCTCTACACCCTGGTTCTTGCGGCGCAGACGCTGCACGCGGTGGGCTATGCCATGGGCATCCAGCGCGACCAGAAGTCGGCTGCGGATTCAACCGACCCCAAGGCCGCCGTCATCGCCTACTTCGGGGACGGTGCAAGTTCCGAGGGTGACGTCCATGAGGCCATGGTCTTCGCTGCCTCATACGACGCTCCCGTGGTGTTCTTCTGCCAGAACAACCACTGGGCCATCTCCGTGCCCACGGAAGTCCAGACGAAGGTGCCGCTGGCGAACCGCGCGAAAGGCTATGGTTTCCCGGGCATCCGCGTGGACGGGAATGACGTCATCGCCGTGCACGCTGTCACCGAATGGGCCCTGGAACACGCACGCGAGGGTCGAGGCCCGGTGCTGATCGAGGCCTACACCTACCGGCTTGGCGCACACACCACCGCTGACGATCCCACCAAATACCGCGAGTCGGCAGAAGAAGCTGCCTGGCGTGCGAAGGATCCGCTGGATCGCCTGGAGAAGTACCTGCGTTCCGAGGGCCTTGCCGATGACGCTTTCTTTGAGCAGGTCAAGGCCGACGGCGACGAACTCGCCACCTACGTCCGTGAAACAACCCATGGCCTGGAAGTCCCGAACATCCGGGACGCCTTCGCCAACGTGTACGCCGAACAGCATCCGCTGATCGCGGAAGAACTGGCCTGGTTCGAGGAGTACTCGGCAGGCTTCGAAAGCGACGAGGAGGCAGCTAACTGATGGTAACCATGACCATTGCCAAGGCCATCAACGAGGGCCTGCGCGCCTCCCTGAAGAGCAACCCGAAATCCCTGCTGATGGGCGAGGATATCGGGCATCTGGGCGGCGTCTACCGCGTCACTGACGGCCTCATCAAGGAGTTCGGCGAAGACCGTGTAGTGGACAGTCCCTTGGCCGAATCCGGAATCGTGGGAACGGCGATCGGCCTGGCCCTGCGCGGCTACTCGCCGGTGTGCGAGATCCAGTTCGATGGGTTCGTCTTCCCGTCCTTCAACCAGATCACCACCCAATTGGCCAAGATCCATGCCCGCAGCCATGGCCAACTGACGGTACCCGTAGTCATCCGCATCCCCTACGGCGGCGGCATCGGCTCGGTGGAACACCACTCCGAATCGCCCGAGGCACTCTTCGCCCATACGGCCGGCCTGCGCATCATCTCTCCGTCCAACCCGCACGATGCCTACTGGATGATCCAGAAGGCCGTCGAATGCCAGGACCCCGTGATCTTCTTCGAGCCCAAGCGCCGGTACTGGCTCAAGGGTGAGGTGGACGTGGAAAACGCGGGCCTTTCCGAGGATGCGTTCAAGGCGCACGTGATCCGCGAGGGCACGGACGCCACCATCGTCGCCTACGGCCCGTTGGTACCGGTGGCACTGGCCGCTGCCAACGCTGCGGCGGAGGACGGCCGGAGTATCGAAGTCATCGACCTCCGCTCCATTTCCCCGCTGGATTTCGACACCATCGAGGAATCGGTCAAAAAGACCGGTCGCCTGATCGTGGCCCACGAGGCACCCACTTTCGGCGGAATCGGCGGTGAGATCGCAGCACGCATCACCGAGCGGGCTTTCCTTCACCTAGAGGCTCCTGTGATCCGCGTCGGCGGCTTCCACATGCCTTACCCCGTTGCGAAGGTCGAAGAGGACTACTTGCCGGACATCGACAAGATCCTCGAAGCACTCGACCGCTCCCTGGCCTACTAACCCGCCCTGATCCAGCCCGCTTCTGCAGGGCGCACGGAAATCCGAGGACCACTGTGACTGTAAAGAAATTCAACCTGCCGGATGTCGGCGAAGGCCTCACCGAAGCCGAGGTAGTGGCTTGGAAGGTCAAGCCCGGCGACACCGTCGCGATCAACGACGTCCTGTGCGAGATCGAGACAGCCAAATCGCTTGTTGAGCTCCCTTCGCCTTTCGCCGGCACGGTTACGGAGCTCCTTGTCGAGGAAGGAATCACGGTTGAGGTGGGTACGCCCATCGTCGCCGTCTCGGACAACCAGCCCGGTGAAGATTCTCCGCAGGCGCCGGCACCCTCCGCGGATGAGGTCTTCACCCCGATCCACGGAAAGCTGTCTTCGGACCAGGCAGTCACGCCCACCTACGGCAAACTGCCCGTGGACTCCGGCGATACCCTCGCAGGTGGCCCGCTGGTAGGTTCCGGTCCAAAGGCCGACGCCGTCAAGCGCCGCCCGCGCAAACGTCCGGCCGCTGCTTCGGCCGGCTCGGTCCGGGTTGACGAAAACGCCGAAGGCACCGTGCAGGACCACCAGTCCGTGCTCGAAGCCCAAGCAGCCGTGACATCGGTGACGCACAGGCCGCACCCGGCTCCCGCCGTCGTCCGTCCTGCTGCACCTGCCCAAACCTCCCCGGCCCAAACTGCGTCGCCTCAAACCGCGCCGGCGGTGCAGAGCCAGCCCGACGTCCAGCAGCCGGCCGCATCCCGCGGCGCTGCGATCAGTGGAACCATCAGCGGATTGGTGAACAAGGTGCTGGCCAAGCCGCCGGTGCGGAAGTTTGCCCGGGACCTTGGTATCGACCTCGCCGACGTCGTAGCTACCGGGCAGCGCGGTGAGGTGACCCGGGAGGACCTGGTGAGCTACCAGGCGCAGCGGGACGCGGAATTGGACCAGGCGGACTCGTTCTGGGGCGCCTCCAAGAAACCGCAGGACCAGCGGATCGAGCGCGTGCCCGTGAAGGGTGTTCGCAAGGCGACGGCCAAGGCCATGGTGGATTCGGCTTTCACAGCGCCGCACGTCAGCATCTTCGTGGATGTCGACGCAAGCCGGACCATGGAATTCGTGAAGCGCCTCAAGGCTTCGCGGGACTTCGAAGGCATCAAGGTTTCACCGCTGCTCATCCTTGCCAAGGCAGTCATTTGGGCGGCCGCGCGGAATCCCAGCGTCAATGCCACGTGGGTGGAAAACGCAGACGGTAACGGTGGCGCCGAAATCCAGATCAAACACTTCATGAACCTTGGCATTGCTGCTGCCACGCCGCGCGGTCTCATGGTCCCGAACATCAAGGACGCCCAGGACCTCTCCCTCAAGGAGTTGGCTTTGGCACTCAACGAGCTGGCAACCAAAGCACGTGCCGGGAAGACGCAGCCCGCCGAGATGCAGAGTGGCAGCCTGACCATCACCAATATCGGAGCCCTTGGCATCGATACCGGAACGCCCATCATCAACCCGGGTGAGGTGGCGATCATCGCGTTCGGCACCATCAAGCAGAAGCCGTGGGTCCTGGACGGCGAGGTGATCCCGCGCTGGATCACCACGCTGGGAGGCTCCTTCGACCACCGCGTGGTGGATGGCGATCTGTCCGCACGCTTCATGGCGGATGTCGCCGCGATCCTGGAAGAACCGGCGCTGCTGCTTGACTGACCGCAAGGCCACTGCAGCTTCGATAGTTACCGAGCCACAGCTCGTCACGGGAACGTGGCGGACTGTGGCGCGGGTGTTGACGGAGGTCTTCCAGCCGCCGGTGGTGGTGAGCGTCCTCCTGCTGATCAGCCCGGCCATCGAACCCGGTTTCCCTGGAACAATCTGGTTTGGCTTGTTGGCCGCCTTCTTCGTGTGTGTCCTGCCCTTGGCCTACGTCCTGGTGATGGTGAAACTGGGCAGGATCACGGACCACCACGTCAGCGATCGCCGCCAGCGCACTCCCTTGCTGCTGCTGGCGTTGGCATCGGTGGTGGCCGGCCTCCTGGTGCTCCAATGGCTGCACGGGCCGGTGAGCATCACCGTCATGATCATTGCCCTGATTGGCGGGATCGCGGTTCTGGCCGTCGTCAGCGCTTTTTGGAAGATGAGCGGGCACGCCTCGGCCATCTCATCGGCGGCGGTCATCGCGGTGTTCATGTTTGGCCCGGCTTGGCTGCCCTTGTTGCTGCTGATCCCGGCTGTGGGCTGGTCCCGCGTGGTGCTGCGGGCCCACACGTTGGCGCAAGTCGTTGTGGGCTCCGTCTTCGGCGGCGGCGTCATTGCCGGCCTGTGGCTGCTGCTCCGCGAGTGGATGCTCTGACTCGGAAGACGCTTTAAACAGCAATGCCGCCGGATCCCCGGCGGCATTCTTGCTGTTCCTGGTGGAGCGGCGCTTAGAAGGCGGGGTAGTTAACCAGCAGCGCTTGAAGCTCCGAGGTAGACATGTTGTTGGCCATCTCCACGCTGATGCCCATGGCAACGGCGGCTACGGTGAGCATGGCAACCAAGGCCACGGAGAGGAAGCGCCAGTCCTTACGGAAGACGCTGCCGATGGTTTCCGGCATTTCCAGCTGCGGGGCGATCAGATTGGGGGCGCTGTCCCAGGAACCGTCGTCGAGGAGCGCAATGATGCGGTCGTTGCTGCGGTCGAAGTGCATGGTGCTGATGTTGTTGCCGTGGCGGGCAAGCAGGATGTCGTGTCCGACGCGCTGACGAGGCTGCAAAGTAAGCAAAGAAAGATCCCCTGAAATCGAAAGAGTGGTGGTGGCTCACGCCATTGGGGGCATCTCAATTTTATAACGGTTGCTTGTGCGAACTTGTCCAAAAGACGCCAAAAGCCGGGTGAGGCTGCCCACCCGGCGGCGTGATTCGGATCGCTTAAGGTTCGTCGGTCTTGGCGATGTAGACATCGCAGGGAGCGTTGTGGGCCACGGTGTTCGCCACGCTTCCCAGCACCCGGCCGAGGCCCTGCATGCGGCGGTTACCCACCACGATCAGGGCGGCGTCAAGCACTTCGGCTTCCTTGACCAAGGCTTCTCCAGGCTTGCCCCGCGCCGAGGAGTAGGTGACTTCAAGCCGCTCGTCCTGCAGCTGTTCGGCGACGGCGCGTGCCACTGCTTCAGCTTCGGCGGCATCGGAGACGATCCAGCGATCGGTACCGATCTCCACCACTTCGGTCCTGTTGCTGTCGAAAGCGCTGACCACGCGAAGGGAGGCGCCCAGTCCGATGGCGAGTTGCTGCGCGGCTTTGGCTGCCCGCAGCGCAGTTTCGCTGCCGTCGACTCCTACAATGACAACTCCGGTCATAGCGATGCTCCTTCATTGCTGGCTTGGATGGCCGCTGCGAGTACAGGGGCCAGACGGCGTACGCCTTCGGCAATGGTAGCCGGAGGTACCGCGCTGAACGCGAGGCGAAGCTTGTTGGAAGGCCCGTCGGCAGGGACGAATGCTGCTCCGGGTATGAACACCACGCCGGCGTCGATGGCCTTGCCCAGCAAGGGGTAGGTGTCCACGCCCTCGGGCAGTGTCACCCAGACGAAGAAGCCGCCATCGGGCCTGGTCCAGGTCAGCCCGGACGGCATGTGCTCGTCAAGGGCGGAGAGCAGGGCCTGGCAGCGTTCGGCGTAGAGGGAGCGGTAGGTGTCGATCTGCCCGCGCCAGTCGTAGTCACGGAGGTAGGCCGAAATCAGCATCTGGTTCAGCGGCGGCGGGCACAGCGTGACGGATTCGGAGGCCAGGTAGAAGCGCCGCTGCAAGTGCGCGGGAACCAGGGCCCAGCCAATCCGGAGGCCGGGCGCGAAGATCTTGGAGAACGAGCCGAGGTAGATCACGTCGTCCGGGTTGGCTGCGCGCATGGGTGCGATCGGATGGCCGTCGAAGCGCAGCAAACCGTAGGGGTTGTCTTCCAGGACCAGAATATTCGCGGCACGGCATATATCGACGATCCGCTGCCTGCGCTCTTGGCTCAAGGTGATGCCGGACGGATTGTTGAAGTTGGGGATCGTGTACAGGAACTTGATGTTCTTGCCCGCGGACTGGAGTGCCGCAATCCTGGCCTCCAGAAGCTCAGGCACCAGGCCGTCGTCGTCCATTTCCACAGGCTCAACCTGCACTTGGTATGCCTCGAACGTGTTCAGGGCGCCAACGTAGGTTGGGTTTTCCACCAGGACAACGTCGCCCGGATTGCAGAAAACCTTCGTTGCTACGTCCTGGGCTGACTGCGACCCGGCGGTGATCACCACGTTCTCCGGCGCAGCGTCGGTGATGCCCTCGGCGGCCATGACTTCGCAGATCTGCCGGCGCAACTCCTCGGTGCCCTGTCCGCCGCCGTACTGCAACGCCGTCATGCCTTCCTTGGCAATGATCCGGGATGCAGTTTCGCCGAGCTTTTCCAGCGGCAGCGACTGCAAGTAGGGATTCCCGCCCGCGAGCGAGACCAGTCCGGGCTGCATGGAGATATCGAAGACGTCCCTCACGGCGGACTGCTTGATGTTGGCGGCCCGCGCGGAGAACAATCCCTCGTGCGGGTGAGCGGCGGTAGCAGCGCGCTCGATGGCGTCGATGGCTTCAGCGGGCAGCGAAGTGCCGGCATCCAATGTTTCGTGGGTCACAATGTTCAGGATACTCCCGAAGGTTGCTAATGAGGCAACATATGTTTTCAAGATCTCTTTGCAATCCAGCGGGCGGCTTTACGGAGCCGCGGCCAAGGGCTGGAATGTACTCATGACATCGAACCGGGGATCCGTGACCAAGGCCGAACACTTCCACAAGCTCCACGATGCTGGGCCAACACCCTTGGTCCTGGTCAACGTGTGGGATGCGGCCTCCGCGCGGGTTGTCCAGGAAGCGGGGGCCACAGCCATCGCCACGTCAAGTTCCGCTGTCTCCTGGAGCCTGGGGTTCCGGGATGGCGACCACGTGCCGTGGGGTCTCGCGATGGCGGCGTTGGGGCGGGTGGTTTCCGCCACCAGCCTGCCGGTCACTGCCGATATCGAGACAGGCTACGGCAGGACTGACGACGAACTCCGCGCCACTATCCATGCAGTACTCGATGCGGGTGCCGTCGGCATCAACATTGAGGATTCCGCCGTCGAACCCCTCACGGACATCGCCGAGCAGTCCCGGCGCATCGCCCTCATCCGCGCCACTGCAGATGATCGGGGGATTCCGCTCTTCATCAACGCACGCACCGATACCTACTTGTCGGGGCTTTTCCCGGACAGTGCCTACGACGAGACGCTGACCCGGGCCGATGCCTACATCACGGCGGGTGCTGACGGTATTTTCGTTCCCGGAGTCGTCGATTTGCATGTGCTGCACGAGTTGTCCGGCCACATTCCCGCGCCGGTCAACGCGCTGGCGGGCGTAGGTGCACCATCTCCGCTGGAACTGCACGACGCCGGCGTCCGTCGCGTCAGCATCGGCGGCAACACCGCCAAGGCGGCCTACGCCAAGGTTGCGAGGGTGGCCAAGGAAATCCTCGGCGACGGCAACTGGGCCGGTTTGGCCGGCACTCGCAGCCATGACGAGATGGACTCGCTGTTTGCGCCGGGACCCAAGTACAGCATGTGACGCTGCCGCGGAGCCGGTAACTGTACGACGGCGGCACGCACCATATTGTCGGACCCCACCTATAGCTTGGGTTGAGTAAACGGAAAGGGCAGAGGAGGGCCGGATGGCAAGACGCAGTGTGCAGTTTTGGCGCATTGAGCAGCTCAACGGAGATGCCCTCACCCGGCCGTTCCCTGCTCGGCGCGTGGCCGACGTCGTCCGGAAAGCCCGCGAGGATGGCACCGACCGCCACTTCACCTGTTCCGATGGCACGGTCCTGCTGGCCCAAACGGCGGCAGTCTCGCCGAACCCCGTGCTGTTGCTGGACCGGGTACGGGATACCAACCTGCCCAGCGTCGGCGATGCCCTTGGCCGTCGTAAACCCCTGCCGTTGGCTCCCGGAGACCACCTTCTTGAAACCACTTACTTCGCCTTCCTGAAACGGAATGTCATCGCCGTGCTCACCAGCGGCAACGGCCCCAGGGCTTCGCGGATGGGGGAGTACCTGGGCGGGATGCTCGGACTGGAGCCCGCGCTGGTTCCCGTGGTCCGGGAGGACATTGAGGAGATCCTGACACGCTTGGAGGTGAGCCGCTTCGAGTTCGCCCTTCCGGCCGAACGGTTGTCCGGGAAGCTGATGGAAGGCGAATGGGCCGATGTCCTGGACAGCGCGTCCCGGCTCATGACCGAAGGCACGTTCCGGATCTCCTTGAGTGTAGGGCGGTCCGGCAAGGCCGAGGACAAGCAACGGATCCGCGACCGCATCCAGCAACTCATCGACCTTTTCCGGAGGGCCGGTTCCGTGGAGCACTTCGACTATGTGGTGGCCGAGGGCAAGGACTCACTGACCGGAGACCGCGAAGTCGTGGATCTGCTCAAGGAACGCTTCATCTCGCACATCGACGTTGATGCGGACGTGTTCAACGATCCCGCCAAATCGGTGGCAGAGGCCGTTGCCATCCTGAACAAGCAGGCCAGGGATAACGAGGCCTTCTTCGCCCGAACCCTCCCCGACACCAAGGGCGCGCCGGATAACGGTGCGGTGCCGGACCTCGTCGCTGGCGGCGTGGCCGCGGTCCGGGCGGCCATGGCTGCTGCCGTGACCAGCCGGGACGAACCCAAGCCCCAGGACGAACCCAAGCCCCAGGACGAACCCGAGTCCCGGGAAGCGCAAGGCGGTGCGGGCCATGAGCTTGTACGAGGTTGACATTGAACGCACTGGGCGGCGCCGGACACTGTGGCGCTGGTTCCTGCTTCATCCACGGGCGGACTACGCCTGGGCCACCCTGGCGGTCCTGTTGTGGCTCGGTGCCGCGTTGCTTTTCCGCCAGCCATTGATCCTTGAAGGCGTTGGACCGGGTGCCCGGCGAACCCTCTTCCAGACGTTGGCTACCCTTGCCGGTGCCACAGCGGGCTTGACCCTGACCAGTGTTTCCATGCTCATCAACGTCCTCGGCAAGAAGGCCGCGCCAGGACAACGTGAGCTGCCGCTGGAGAAGCTCACGGCCACGCACCGGCGCCAGATCGGCGAGGTCTTCCTGTTCGCCATCCCCGGTCTCGGGCTGCTCCTGGTTATTGCACTGGCAACCATGGTCCTGGAGGGCGATGCGCCTACCGGCCTGTGGGTCCCAGAGGCCGTGGTCTTCGTGCTGGCATTCGCGTCCGTCCTGTCCTTGCTGCGCGTTGCCTGGGCCCTCCGGCGTGTGCTGGCAATAGCCACGGCCTGAAGCAGCCCGCTACCTCGTTCCCGCCCCCGCGCGGCTCAGCGCAGGCTCAGCGCAACGTCCAGCGTCATCCCATTGATGTAGATCTCCGCCCGCGTCGCACCGCTGGCCGACACCACCGTGTGGGTCAACTGGGCTTCGATCCGTGGAATGTCGCACACGCCGCCTGGTCGGAGGGAGCCGGTCAGGTTCACCACCACCGTGGATCCGCTGACGTACCCGGACACGAACTGAAGGGAGGACGCGGCGAGGGAATCATAGAGCGCGGCGTCGTTGTCCAAGGGCATCCCCGCGCCCAGCAGCCGGCCGAGTGCCACGGTCAACGGATCGCCGGGTACGGCTGCACCCCGCACGGCCACCAGGCTGTCATTGCACCCGAACCGCACTCCCCGGGAGCCGCCGTCGTTGATGGCAACGTAGTAAACGGCGGGGCCGAGGTCCGCCGGAGGCTGCGCGGCGGCCGCCCGGGCGGCAGGAACAGCAGCGCCCTGCGACGTGGCCGGAGCGGATGTGGACGGCGCGGACGGCGCGGACGTGTACGGCGCGGATAAGGCTGGAGCCGTTGATGGCCCGACGGCGGCATCCGGGGTCGGTGGGCTGGTTGGGGCGCTGGACGTGGTCCCAGTGCCTGGACCGGAAGCCGTGGATGCAGGGGACGGAGAGGGGGAGGCGGCGGAGGCGGGTGCGGACTGCCCCGGGGCCGACGATACTGCCGACCCGTCGGTGAAAGTCGATGGCGTCGGCGAAGCAACAGGGTTCGAAGGCGAGAGACCGCTGGGATAAGGTCCAGCGGCAGCCGGGGAAGCAGTGCCAGACAAAACACCACCGCCCGGCGAAGCCTCCGGTGACGGGGTACAGCCAGCCACGAAGCAACTGGCCATGAGGCAGGCAGCCGCGATCGCCGTCGTACTTGGCAGTCCCCACCCGGCACGCATGACAGCCCCACGCTCCTGTCCGTTTACCTGTCCTCCAACGTTAGGCCGCCGGGGCGGCGAGGAACATGCCGCTTCGGTGTCGGTTCGGACAAGAGTTGGTCACGCCGGGAAACGAAGATGCCCCCGTTTCGCCCGGGGCAAGCAGGCGGAACGGGGGCAAGAATGGGGGAGCCTTAGGCGGCGACTTCTTCTTCCTGGACGGCCGTCAGGGGCTCGAAGATGCCCTTGATCTGCTCAACAACTTCGGCGTCGTCCTTGGGGTGCAGTTCGGCGAAGCGGATCATGGAGCCCGGCACGGCGAGCTTGACGTCTTCCAGGACCTTGGCGCCGGCAATGCCCACGGCCTTGCGGGCTTCGTCCTGCGCCCAGACGCCGCCGTACTGGCCAAAAGCGGTTCCGACGACGGCGGTCGGCTTGCCTGCGAGGGCGCCGGCGCCGAAGGGGCGGGACAGCCAGTCGATGGCGTTCTTCAGCGATGCGGGCACGGTGCCGTTGTGCTCGGGGGTGACCAAGAGGATGGTGTCTGCCTTGGACGCGGCTTCGCGCAGGGCGGCGGCTTCGGCGGGAACCTGGCCTTCGATGTCGATGTCTTCGTTGTAGAACGGGATGCTTCCCAGGGAGCCGTGGATCTGGACGTCGACGTCCTCCGGGGCGTTCAGCTGGATGGCTTCGGCGAGCTTCTTGTTGTGGGAATCAGCGCGGAGGCTGCCGACGAGGGTAAGAACAGTGCTCTTGGACATTGGGTTCTCCTTGGTGAGTTTGAGCCTTCATCGATACTAAACGGACCGCGGTCCGCTTTCTATTCCCGGGTCTAGAATGTTTCTTGTGAGCTTCATCCCAATGCGGCCCGACGTTCCCCTCGGGGCGCCCCACGAGCGCAGCGATGCCGCACGGAATCGCGAGCGGCTGCTTTGCGCTGCCCGCGAGTTGGTGGATGAGTTCGGGGCGGAAGCGCTCACCATGGATGCGCTCGCGTGCAAGGCGAAGGTGGGCAAGGGGACGGTCTTCCGGCGATTCGGCAGTCGGGCCGGGCTCATGATGACCCTCCTCAGTGACTCGGAGTCCGAGTTCCAGCGTGGCTTCATGTTCGGGCCGCCGCCCCTTGGTCCCGGCGCGCAGCCCAGGGAACGGCTCGTCGCCTTCGGTGAAGGCCGCATCTATTTTGTCCTCGAATACGGGGATCTCTGGAAGGCGGCCGGAGCCTCCACCAGGAACCGCTTCGATGTTCCGGCCACCGTGCTGGCCCATCGACATATCGAGGTCCTGTTGCGCGAGGCGGGTGTGCCGGATCCCTGGGTGATGGCGATGACCCTGATCTCGGCACTGGACCCAGAACGCATCGTCAACGATGTCCGCGTTCATGGCATCTCGCCCAAGCGGCTCACCGATTCCTGGGGAGAGCTGGTCAGCCGCCTGGTCGCGGGCCGGTAGGCCGCGAAACCGGCGGTTGCACCGAAGAAGGGCTCCGGTGTTCACTCGCGATTCGCGCTGGAGTTCACCCGGGAGGAACTCCAGTGGCGTAACCTGCCGTTTCGTGACGCAGTCTGTACATAACAATCTGGCCGCAGGGGCGAAACTGGACCTCGTGAAGCGATATGTGAAGCAGTTATTGTGGTAGTTTCCTCTTGAATGTGACCCATGCCATACAACGGCCGGCGTTCACTGAAGGGGCTTTGGGGGTACATCACCCCTGCGCCAATTCGTAGCTGACACCGGCCACAGCCGGGAACCGCGGAAGGACCAGCTTTGAGCTTTGCCACGATCCAGGGCAGCTGCCCGACATGCTGAAATATCTGTTGAAGCGGTCGGGGATCTACCTGATCATGATCTTCCTGACCACGAGTGCGGGATACTTCCTGGCAGTCTCCACGCTCAAACCGGCCCTGCTTGAGCAGGAGAAAATTCCGCGGCCAACCCCCGAGCAAGTCGCTGCTTCCTTCAAGGGCCTCGGCCTCGATCCCAACGCGAACCCCTGGGAGCGCTACGTCGAGTGGCTCGGCGGGATCGTCACCCGCTGGGACTGGGGCCGCAGCCCCAACGGCGCCTTCGTGAACGCCGAATTCGCCGACCGGGTGCTCGTCTCCACCCGGCTGTTCATAGCGTCAATCATCCTGACGCTGATCATCGGCGTGGCCCTGGGCGTGTACTCGGCGGCCCGGCAGTACAAATACCAGGACCGCGTCATCACGTCCTACAGCTACCTGGTCCACATCCTCCCCGCCCCCATCGCTTACTTCCTGGTCCAGCTGGGCGCCATCGGCCTCAACGAGGCCGCGGGGCAGCGCATCTTCTTCGTGACAGGAATTTCGACGCCGGGAATCGACCCCGGCTGGCCCGCTTTCGTCGACCTGGTGGCCCACTACGCCGTGCCTACCTTCGCGATGACCATCTTCGGTTGGGCGGGCTACCAGATCGCCCAACGCCAGTACCTGCTGGACAACGTCAACGCCGACTTCGTACGCACGGCCCGGGCCAAGGGCCTCACACGCAACCAGGCCATTCGGAAACACGCCCTGCGGGTCTCCTTCATCCCGGTGGCCCAAAGCATCGCCTTCACCATCCCCGCTATCTTCACGGGCGGCTTCTTCGCTGAGGCCATCTTCGCCTGGCCCGGTATTGGTCTGTGGAGCATCCAGTCGATCGGACTCCAGGACGTCAACGTCGCCACCGCCACGCTGGCCTACGGTTCGGTGATCTTCGCGATCGGCGCCATCCTTGCCGACTTCGCCACCACGCTGGTCGATCCACGAGTGAGGGTCCAGTAATGACCAACATCATTGATCCCATCGCCGAAATCGAAGAATCCCGGGTTTCGGACCCGGACGTGGTGATCGGGAAATCCCGCATCATCTTCCGGCGCTTCATGCGGAACAAGACCGCCGTGGCCGGCCTGCTGATCTTCCTGGCGTTGTTCCTGTTCTCCTTGCTGGGCGGTTTCCTGACCCCGTGGGACAAGGTCACCATCGATCCCTTCAACATCGGCATGGGCCCATCGCCGGACCACTTCTTCGGCACCACCCAGGCCGGCATCGACCTCATGGCCCTCATCGTGGACGGAACCAGGACATCGATCTTCATCGGCCTGATCGTCGGTGGGCTGTCAGTCCTGATCTCCGCGGTCTACGGCTGCACCATGGCGTTCTTCGGCGGCAAGGTGGACGCCACCATGTTGTTCATCCTGGAAGCCCTCATCATGATGCCCGCCATCCTGGTGGTCGCCGTGGCAACGAGCGGCAGTGGCGGGCTCAAGGACCTGCCCAGCTGGCTGCTGCTGATCATCGTGTTGCTCTTCTTCAGCTGGATGGGAACCGCCCGTTTGGTTCGGTCCCTGTCAATGTCCCTCATGCAGCGCGACTACGTCAAAGCTGCCAAGTACATGGGAGTCCCTTCCCGCCGCATTGTGTGGCGCCACCTGGTCCCGAACATCGGCTCGCTCCTGGTCCTGGACTTCACCCGCGGCATTACCGGCGCGGTGCTGGCCGAAGTTGCTTTCTCCTTCATCGGCATCGGCATCAAGTACCCGGACGTTAGCCTGGGCGTCCTGATCGGCCAGGCAACCGGCCAGGTGTCCTCCTTCCCGTGGATGTTCTGGGTTCCGCTGATCGTCATGTTCCTCCTCACGGGTTCGCTCGCCATGATGAACGACGGACTGCGCGACGCCTTCGACCCCAGCTCCAGCTCCATCGGACGGGCGAAACGCAAAACACCCAAGACTGTGAAGGGGGCCAGCAAATGAGCACCAATATTTCCCACACTCCAGCCGAACGGCTCCGTGACGCCGGCCTGTACGCTCCGGGCGACGCCGTACTGAGCGTCCGCGACCTCAACGTCCGCTTCAATTCCGAAAACGGCGTGGTCCACGCGGTCCGTGGTGTGGACTTCGACCTCATGCCGGGCAAGACGCTGGGCATCGTGGGCGAGTCCGGCTCGGGCAAGTCCGTCACCTCCATGGCCATCATGGGCTTGCTTCCCGAAACCGCTGACATCACCGGCTCCGTCCGGTTCAAGGGCAAGGAACTTCTTGGCCTCAGCGACAAGGCCATGTGCAAGCACCGTGGCAACGACATTGCCATGGTGTTCCAGGACCCGCTGTCCTCGCTGACCCCCGTTTTCACCGTGGGCAACCAGATCATCGAGGCGCTCACGGTGCATAACCCCACCATGAGCAAACAGGCAAAAGAAGCCCGCGCCGTCGAGCTTTTGCGCATGGTGGGCATCCCCAGCCCGAAGGACCGGCTCAAAGCGTTCCCGCATGAGTTCTCCGGCGGCATGCGCCAGCGCGTCATGATCGCCATCGCGATCGCCAACGATCCGCGGGTACTCATCGCTGATGAACCCACGACGGCGCTGGACGTCACCATCCAGGCGCAGGTGCTGGAAGTCCTGCACACCGCGCAGGAGGAGACCGGTGCCGCCGTCGTCATGATCACGCACGATCTTGGCGTGGTGGCCGGCATGGCCGACGACATCATGGTCATGTACGCGGGCAAGCCTGTGGAATCCGGGACTGTGGAGGACATCTACTACAACCCCCGGATGCCGTACACACTGGGTCTCCTCGGCGCTGTTCCCCGAGTGGATTCGTCCGAGAAGCAGTCGCTGGTTCCCATTGAGGGGACCCCGCCCAACCTGGCCCTGCCGGTGAACGGCTGCTCCTTTGCGCCGCGTTGCCCGCTGGCTGGCGAAGCCTGCCTGGAAGGTGAGCCGGACCTCTGGAAGGTGCCGGGCTCGGACGGCCACCGTGCGGCCTGCATCAAGTCGGACAAGCTGTCCGGCGACGCGGACGCGCACAAGATTTTCCACGCGCCGCCGGTTCCGGTGTCAAAGTTCGACGGCGTTCCCCGCCTCGAGCGCCAAAAGGTCCTGGAACTCAAGGACGTGAAGAAACACTTCCCGCTGCTCAAGGGTGCCTTGATCAAGCGACGGATCGGCACGGTGAAGGCCGTGGACGGGCTGAGCTTCGATATCCGCGAAGGCGAGTGCGTCTCGATCGTGGGCGAATCGGGGTGCGGCAAGACCACCACGCTCCTGGAAATCATGGAATTCCACCCGGACCAGGCGGGTGAAGTGGTGATCGGCGGAGTCAGCAACAAAGCAGCCACTGACAACAAGACCAAGATGGCCATGCGCAAGGAAATGCAGATGGTCTTCCAGGACCCCACCGGAGCCCTGGACCCGCGCTTCACTGTTTACGAGGTCCTGGCCGAGCCGCTGGAAAACCTGGGCATGCCCAAGGCCGCGGTCAAGAAGCGGATCATGGAACTCATGCGCCTGGTTGGGCTGCAGCCGGACCACGTGAACCGCTTTCCCAACCAGTTCTCCGGAGGACAGCGCCAGCGCATCGGCATTGCCCGGGCGCTTGCCGTCAACCCGAAACTCGTGGTGCTGGACGAGCCCGTATCAGCGCTGGATGTTTCCGTGCAGGCCGGAGTGATCAACCTGCTGGACAAGCTCAGGGCCGAACTCGGGCTGAGCTACCTCATGGTGGCGCACGATCTTTCCGTGGTCCGCCACATCTCCAACCGGGTGGCCGTGATGTACCTCGGGAAGATCGTGGAGACCGGAGACGTGGACGACGTGTTCGACAATCCACGCCATCCGTACACCCGTGCGCTGCTCTCCGCGATCCCCGTCCCGGACCCCGAGGTGGAACGCACCCGTGAACGCATCATCCTGCAGGGAGACCTTCCCAGCCCGTTGGATGCGCCGAAGGGATGTAACTTCGCGACTCGTTGCCCGGTCTTTGCCGCGCTGCCTGCTGCGAAACAGGAGAAGTGCCTTAATCTGGAGCCGCCCCTGGCTTCGGAAGGGCAACAGGACTTCGCGTGCTTCTTCCCGGACGGAGAAATAGATGCCGACATGCTGGTGGTGCATGCCTGACGACACATGACTCATTTGAACCCTGTATTCAACTCGCAATCCAAGTCGTAAAACATGAAGGGCAAACCATGAAGAAGTACACGACGATCGGCGGCGTAGCACTCGCGGCAGCGCTGATGCTGACCGCCTGCGGCGGGGGAACGCCGTCGGGTCCGGCCTCCCAGAAGGCCGAAGAAGCGGGCGGTGACATCAGCAAGCTGATCAGCGTCAACGCCAAGGAAACCAAGGACCTGGACCAAGGCGGCACCGTCACCTTGGCGGTGGGCAGCATTGGCCCCGACTTCAACAACAACTCCAACGTGGGTAACAGTGCCGACAGCTCCGCACTGCTGACCCCGGTGAACACGGCCGCCATCAGCAGCGGTGGCATCGGCGGTTGCTGGAAGCTCGACTACGACGGCAAGGCGACCCCCAACAAGGACTTCTGCGAGGACGTCAAGAGCGAAGTCAAGGATGGCAAGCAGACCATCACCATCAAGGTCAATGACAAGGCGACCTGGAATGATGGAACTCCGATCGACGTCAAGACCTTCCAAAACACGTGGAACATGCTCAAGGGCGAGGACAAGTCCATCGACATCGTCACCGCAGGCAACTACGCCTTCGTTGATTCGGTCAAGGCAGGTGCCAACGACAAGGAAGTCATCGTCACCACCACCCAGCCGGTCTACCCGCTGGAAAGCCTGTTCTTCGGCCTGATCCACCCCGCCATCAACACCGCGGACATCTTCAACAAGGGTTTCGCCGGCGACATGCACCCTGAGTGGATGGCTGGCCCCTTCAAGGTGGACAAGTACGATGCCACCGCTAAGACCGTCACCATGGTTCCGAATGAAAAGTGGTGGGGCCAGAAGCCGGTCCTGGACAAGATCATCTGGCGCCAGATGGAGCCCAGCGCCACCATCGCCGCCTTCAAGAACGGCGAAATCGACGCCACGAACGCCCGCACCCTGAACCGCTATAAGCAGCTCGAAGGCACCAAGGACGCCGACGTGCGTCGCGGCCAGCGCCTGTTCGCAGGTGGCCTGAACATCAACGCCAAGCGTCCGGCCCTGACCGACGTCGCAGTGCGTAAGGCGATCTTCACCGCCGTCGACCGCAAAGCCATCCGGGACGTCCGATTCAACGGCCTGAACTGGTCCGAAGAGAGCTCGGGCTCCATGATGCTCATGCCGTTCTCCGAGTACTACCAGGACAACTACCCTGTGAAGGAAACGGGTGCTGATGCCGCGAAGAAGGTCCTGACCGACGCAGGCTACACCGCCAATGACAAGGGCATCATGGCCAAGGACGGCGTCCCGGTAGCCTTCAAGATCACCAACTTCGGCGACGACCCCACCACCGGAGCCACGTCGCAGACGCTGATGGCCCAGCTCAAGGCTGCAGGCATGGACGTGACGATCGACCAGCGTGGTGACGCCGACTTCGGCAAGGTCCTGGGTACCCGTGACTTCGACCTCACCATTTCCGGCTACACCGTGGGTGCGGATGCCACCGACGCCGTGAAGCAGTTCTACGAATCCACCACCAACGAAAACGGCCTGGGTGATGCTGAACTGGACGCCGAGATCAAGCGCCTGGCAGCCATCGCCGATGACACCGAGCGGAACAAGGCTGCCGTCGAGGTAGAGAAGAAGCACATGGAGAAGTACTTCTCCATGGGTACCGTCCTCAACGGCCCGGAGATCCAGTTCGTGCACACGGGCCTGGCCAACTATGGCCCGTCCCTGTTCAAGAGCAACTCCAACGTTCCCGACTGGACCACCATCGGCTGGGAAAAGGGCAAGAAGAAGGGCTAACCCTTCCGAAGTTTGACCGGTAGAAGGCCGGGATCTTCCGCACCAGCGGAGGTCCCGGCCTTCACCTTTCCAGCCCTCTCTCACCGAACACCCCCAAAACCCGATCCCTCTCTCACCGAACATCCCCAAAACCCAACCCCTCTATCACCCGATGAGAGAGGGATGCCGGAAAAGGGCGGTTTGGTGAGAGAGGATCGGTAGCCTTGGGGCATGACCTCCTCGCCGATCCGTACCGCCGTCGCGGGCTTTGGCCTGTCCGGCAGTGTTTTCCACGCACCTTTCATCGCGGCCAACGCTGCCTACGAGCTCAGTGTCATCGCCACGTCGGACCCGGAACGCCAGGCAAAGGCACGCCGGCGGTATCCGCAGGCACGGATCGTCAACACCCCGGAGGACATCCTGGCCCTCGCGGACCACCTGGACCTCCTGGTGCTCGGCACGCCGCCCGCAACCCATTTCCCGCTCGCGAAAGCCGCGCTGGAAGCCGGCCTCGACGTCGTCGTCGACAAACCGTTCGTGGTCCACAGCCGTGACGGCGAGGAACTCATCCAGCTCGCTGCCAAGGAGGGCCGCGTCCTCACCGTTTACCAAAACCGCCGCTGGGACGGGGACTCGCTCACTGTCCGGAAACTGCTCGACGCCGGGACGCTGGGTACGGTGACACGGTTCGAGTCCGGCATGGAGCGCTGGGCGCCATCCATCGCCAAAGCGTGGAAGGCCGGCGCCACGGCGGACGAAGGCGGGGGAGTACTGTTCGACCTCGGCTCACACGTTCTGGACCTGGCGCTCCGGTTCTTCGGTCCGGCGAAAGTCACGTATGCCGAGATCACGGCCAGGCGTGCCCAGGAGCGTGCCGATGACGACATTTTCCTTGCCCTCCGCCACGATTCCGGCGTGGTGAGCCACCTGACCCTCAACCTCAACAGCCAACTGCACGGTCCGCGATTCCGCGTCCTCGGCACCAAGGGTGCGTACGCGAAGTTCGGTACCGATCCGCAGGAGCCGTTCCTCCTGGGCGGCGGGCTGCCCACGGACGCCGAGTACGGCGTCGAACGTCCCGAGGAGTACGGGACCCTCGAGGTCGGTGGCCAGCGGACCACCGTGCCCACCGAGCGTGGGGCCTACCCGGAGTTCTACCGCCTCCTTGCGGAAAAGATCGACGACGGCGGCACGGCCTCAGCGCTTCCGGTACCTGTGGATCCGGTCGGGGCGGTGGACGTGCTCAAGCTCATCGAGGAGGCACGGAGAATCGCGGTCTAGGCGATCTGGGCGCTGGCAACCACGGCGTAGATGGCCTTGATGTCGTCGCTGCCCTCCACGAAACGGCAACTGCCGGTTAGCTGGACCACGTCAGCAGCCACGCCTTGGTGAACCACGGTCACGGCGGTGAATTGGGTCAGCGATCCCGCATCCGGATGCGTGTAGTGCGCTTCCCGGATGTGCCAGTCCCGTCCGTTGATGACCACTGGTTCGGTGCCAAGCAGGACGGCATCCGGGAGTGACGAGAGGAAACCGTCCACCGAGGCGGCGATGTCCCGCAGTTGGTAGTCGGGAGCCCGGCGGGACACGGAGATAACGACGTTGGGCGTGTACTCCCCGGATATTTCCGGGGCAAGGAGCGCGCCGACGGCGTCGGGAACCACCTGCGTACGCCATCCTTCGGGCGGATCGACGCTGATGGAAGGGTAGGCGGGGAAGTCAGCGGACGGGAAAATCTGGTGCGATGGCATGGGATCCTCAGGGGTTGCGGGACAGCTGGCGTGTTCGGGGCTACTTCTTCAGGAAATCAACAAAGCCGGAGACGGAGTCCGCAAAGCCGGACGGGCTGATACGCACTTCTGCGCCTGCGCCAAGGCGAGTTCGGCAGTGATCTTGGCGCCAACGCCCAAGGTGAGTCCGTCCTCGTCCACGGAAGCCTTGAACGTGTAACCCTCGCCGGCGCCGGCGGCCACTGTTCCCGACGTGGTGAGGCGCTGGCCCAGGAATTCCACGTACTGCGACTGGGTAGCTTCGGCGCCCGCCCCGGCGCTCGCAGCCGAGCCCGTGACGCCGTCGGCCTTGCTCTTACCCACCTCCGCCTCGCCTGCACTGGCCCACGCACCGCCGCGGACTTCCAGGCCCTGGCCAAAGCCAAACAGTCCGCCTGCCACCTCGGTTTC
Source organism: Paenarthrobacter sp. NPDC090522 (assembly GCF_044769225.1). NCBI lineage: Bacteria > Bacillati > Actinomycetota > Actinomycetes > Micrococcales > Micrococcaceae > Paenarthrobacter > Paenarthrobacter sp. NPDC090522. The sequence goes on along the minus strand of NZ_JBIVXL010000011.1, from coordinate 63,261 downwards.
ATTACCGAACGTGACCTTTTGCCCGGCAAAAGCCTCGGCTCCTCCGCCGAAGAGGAACGAGTTGTTCCCGGCGTGGGCACTGGCCTCGGCGCCTGTCATGGCGCGGACCGTGGACGTGTTGTTCACCCAGCCGTCCAGGAAGTTGGTCTTGGTGGTGGTGATGTTTTCCGCACCCACGAACACTTCGCCACTGGCTTTGATGGACGCGGGGTCGAAAGGATTGAAGCCAAAGGGAACGCGTCCGCTGATACTGCCTTCACCCCGCGCACCGATGAACGTCTCGTTGGTGGTACTTGTCGAGACCGGCCCAAGGTTGCCGTTGCTTGAGACCACAAAACGGGTGCCCGCTGAACCGTCGGCGGAGGCCCCGAACTCGAGTCCGTTGGGACCCATCGAACTGTGGGCCTCGCTCTTGCCCTCCACTCCTACGGACCCCTCGGCACCCAGCTGGACGGGTCCGTAGGATCCGAGGTCAACGGAGAAACCACGAATGTTGGAGTAGCTGCTGCTGGCAACGAAGGCATCGCCGCGGGAAGCGAGTTCCTGCTCGGCAGCGTTACGGCGCAGTGCCTTGGCATTGGTCCGCAGGCACGCGGCAGCGGCACCGAGCCGCTGGGCCAGGTCGCTGTTCCACTGGCTGCGGAAACGGTCGGCGTCATTGCCGCGCCAATAATGGCCGTCCTGGACCAGGGAGGAGAGCTGGCGTTGGAGGTTGGTGATCTTCTCCGCGTCGGCATCCATCTGTTGCGAAAGACGCCGGAGGTCGCCAACGTCGGCACCGATCAAACCATGTCCCACAGCCGCATCCCCCTGCGTTTCGATATATGTAGCCCGTCCTGGATCAAGGACAAGGCCGGGTTTGCCCTGAGCCTAGCCGCTGCCAGTGCCTGGCCGCGATGGGCAGATCTCCCCCGGCAGCGAGCGGCGCGAAAGAAAATTTTCGAGAGCGCGTAACCTCACCGGGGTCCACAGCGATGTAGGGGGTGTACGGGCCACGTCCCGCACTCTGATCATCCGGCCGCGGCCCGTCCGCTGCCGGGGCAATCTCCCCAAACTTTTCGGAGGGTTTCATGTCCTTGTTCTCTGTCCTCGCCACCAGCAAAGTCGCCGCAGGCGTCCTGGCCGCCGGAGCGGTTGCCGCCGGCGGAACCGGTGTTGCCGCCGCCACCGGTGCGCTTCCCGCCGATATCCAGCAGACCGCCCACAACCTGGTGGGTGCTCCCGCCCCTGTCGCTGACAAAGCAGCTGCCCAGGCCACGGACGCAACGGACGCCGCGTCAACCAAGGCAACTGACCCCGTCGAGACCGCAAAGGCCAAGGCTGGAGACGTCAAGGACGCCGGCCTGGCCAAGGCTGAAGACGCCGTAGCCAAGGCACAATCCGCAGCCGGTGACTCCATCGAGGCGACGCCGGAAGCATTCGGTCTGTGCACTGCTTTCCTCAACGGCGGCCTGCAGTCGGATTCCAAGGTTCCCGGTTACCAGTCCCTGGTTGTTGCCGCGGGCGGCGAAGCCAAGGTTGACGCGCACTGTGCAGCGGTGGTTGACGCAGGCAAGGCTGCCGGCCTGAAGGCTGACGCCAATGCCAACGCTTCGGCAAACGCAGGTGCGTCCGTGGATGCCAAGCTCCCGGCCGTTCCGGCTGTGCCCGCCGTCCCCGCGACGCCTGAGCTCCCGGCCGTTCCCGCAGTACCCGCCACTCCGGCGGTGCCTTCGCAGGTGCCTTCGCAGGTTCCCACCCACGTGCCGGCAGCCCCCGGCGCAGCACTCGATTCTGTCCGCTAAGCACCTGGCGGCTACGGTTTAAGGGCGAGGGCTCCTCGGTTTGTACCAGGAGCCCTCGCTACGAAACGGATGGCAGCGTCGACGGTTCCACGGGCCCCGGGACGTCGCTGCGCTGCGTTGGATGGAGGCATCCGCGGGTGCTGAACCCTTTGGTTGAAGAGAATGTGCAGGCGGATCACGACGATCCCGCTCTGCTGTTCACGGCTGCCTACAATGCCTTCTCCGGGCCGGTCTTCGGCTACCTCCGCGCACGCGGCGTGGATGATCCCGAAGCTGTGACTCAGGACGTCTTCCTGGCCCTCTACCCCAAGCTCGCCACCCTGCGCGGAGGGCTGCAAGGGGCCAAGACACTGTTGTTCTCCATCGCCCACGCGCGGATGGTGGACCACTACCGGAAACGGGAACGCACCCCCGAGCCCACTCCGTATGAGGCGGACCTGGACAGCCGGAGCGCCCCTTCCGCCGAGGACCAGGCTGTTGGCGCCCTGGGGGTCACCGAACTCATGGACGACTTGGCCGACGATTACCGGGAGGTCCTGGCCCTGCGCGTGGTCGCGGACCTCTCAGTGGAAGAAGCGGCGGACATCATGGGCAAATCCCAAGGTGCCGTCAAACAGCTGCAACGCAGGGCACTGAATGCGTTGCGAAAGAAGGCTTTGGGGAAGCGCGCTTTGCAAAGGAACGGCACATCATGAGCGAACACAACCCGCGGCGCCAAGCGGAATCCGCCGTCGATCGCCTGCTGGACGACTCCGGGTTCCCGCACGGCAGCGATGTCCGCGACGAACTCCTGGAGCTTCGCTCGCTCGCGGACACCGCGCCTTTGCCCTCCGATGCCGTGCGCGCCCTGATGGTTGGCGACGCACCCACCGCCAAGCTCACGACGGCGGAAGGCGCCTCCGCGGTGCAAGAGCTGCCGACGGCGGTACTCACCACGGTCGGCTCCACGCTTGGGCTGCATGCCGATGAAACGCCTGCCGGCGCCAAAGCACCAACTACCGCTCAAGCACCCACCACTGCGCTGCCGGTGAAAGACGAACTGGCCGCCCGCCGTCGTAAGCGCCGGGCCGCCATCGCAGGACTTGCGGTGGCTGCAGCCCTGGGCGGTGGAGCAACCGCTGCCGCTGCCCAGGAAGGCGGCATCCCGGCAACCATCCAGCATCTCGGGTCAGCTGTAGGCTCGATGGTTTCGCAGTTCACGCCGGCCCCTGCTCCCGTGCAAAAGCATCCGGCAGTGCCGCCAACCTCCGGAGTCCAGCCGGCACCGGCTGCCCCTCAATCGACGGAGGGAGCCGTCCCCACGGAGGAGGGCAAGCCAGGCAAGTCTGGATCAGTGCCCTCGCAGACGGGCAAGGTCCCGGCCGCCGAAGTGTCGCAGCCGCCGAAGGACCAGGGCAACGCAGGCAAGGTGCCGCTGCCAGCGCCTCCTGTCACGCCACCGTCCCTCGGGGAGCCGTCGCTTCCCCCGAGCTTGAGGCCGTCCACCCTTCCGGAGACGCTGCCGTCCCACCTGATCCCGGAGGTCCCCAAAGCGCCGGGTGGCCCTGCGAAATGATGATTCGTGCCGGGTCCGACCGGCTGCTTTGAGGTCCGGGAGAGTGTGTAGCGTTTGGGGTACCTTCACCGGGCACTTTAACGGGCGGGCCTATGGGCATCCCTGTTGGTCCGGCGTGAGCATTCTGGTGGGACTAGGCTCGTAAAGATGGGGAACGAATCTACCCGGGCCGCGTACCGGACCCACGCCGCCGAGTACACCCGCATTCTTGGTTCTGTTGAGGATATGCATGAGCTTGATCAGCAACGCATCAGGCGTTGGGCAGCGGGCATCGACGGTCAAATGATCGACGCCGGGTGCGGACCAGGCCACTGGACTAACTACCTGCACTAACGAAACTCGACGATAGAAGGGATCGACCTTGTCCCTGAATTCATCGAGAGCGCCCGCGCTCGCTTCCCCGACGTGCCCTTTCGCGTGGGATCCTTCCGTGACATGGACTTCCCAGACAAAGCCTTGCATGGCGTGCTGTCCTGGTACTCCCTCATTCACATTCCCCCAGACGAAGTGCCCATGGCACTAGAAGAATTCGCTCGGGTCCTTGCCCCGAGAGGACAACTACTCCTCGGATTCTTCGACGGCCCGCCTGGTACACCTTTCCAACACGCAGTAACTACTGCCTACTACTGGTCCACCGAGCACATGGGGCACCTGTTGGCAGAAGCTGGTTTCCGCGTGCTGGAGATTGATATGCGCCAAGACCCCGGCAAGCGTCCCCATGCTGCCATAACCGCCACTGTCCGCTGAAGGATCGACTTGCGAGCTCAGCTGCCATTGGAAATAGAGTCGTAGCATGCCAACCCCACAACGGACTGATCGATTGCAATTCCGTGAGATGACGGATGCGGACCTCGACAACATGGCCGCGTTGCTCGGAGATCCCGAGGTGATGCGCTTCTACCCCGCACCCAAGTCTCGGGAAGAAGCGCAAACTGGATCCACTGGAATCGTGAGAACTACGCGGAGCACGGGTACGGCCTATGGATTGTCGAAACGCATGACGGAGACTTCATAGGCGACTGCGGCCTTACCTGGCAGCAGGTGAACGGCGCACAGAAGCTTGAGGTCGGATACCACGTGCGCTCGGACCTGCACGGCCAAGGGTATGCGACAGAAGCAGCCGCCGCTTGTCGCGACTACGCCCGACAAAATCTTGCAGCCAAGGAACTGATAGCCATCATCCATCCGGGTAACCGAGCTTCAGAGCGGGTGGCTAAGAAAATTGGAATGCACCGCATCGCTGATGATCTGGGCGGGAATATCCCCGTCCGAACAGTTTTGAGCATGCAGCTGTAGATACGTCCGAGAGCGTCCGCTGGAGGATCGCCTACCGGGACGCCTTGAAAAGGATGAGCTCTGACTGACCGCTGTCAGCGGTCACTCCGCGAATCTCCGAGAATCGGGCGACCGGCCTGAAGTTGAGAGCCTCATGCATCCTGATGGATGCCGTGTTGTGTTCGTTCGTGAAGTAGTACGCAATCGAATCCCGGGACCAGATCCATTCCAATCTCGCCCAAGTTAGTGCAGAACCGATACCTCGCCGGCGGAACCCCGGAGCGACTTCCACGCCACCGAGATAGTGGCCCGCTGGGGCGTTGCCTTCGGGTTCTGGGTGGAGATGCGTCTTGGCCACGCCGACTACTTCATCCTGTGTGACAGCCACCAGAACGACGCGGTCGCTCCTTGGAGCGATCATCGCACTGGTCCAACGAGTTCGGCCACTGGCATCACAGACCGCATTCACATCTCCCAGGTCATCCATGGTGGCTTCACGAACCTGCATAGGCACAGAGTACCCGGAGAGCTGAACCGCTCCGTCGTTCCCGCCCGCGAGCCAGTGGCGCTGCGGATACTCCAGCGTCCGTTAGGCGATCGGCTTGAGGGACGGCCTTAGCCCGGGCAACAGGCCGAACGATGACTAGGGTGAGCCTATGAACATCATTTCCGCCCCATCAGACCTTGTCATTGCGAACAGTGACGGAATTGACGTACGTTTCGCGGGTATCAACCTGGATATGGCACCCGGATACATAGGAGAAAGGGCAGGCGAACAGAGTGTCCACCTGCACCTAAACGGTATCCGCGGCACCGAAACCCAACTTCGAGATAGCCAGTTCTTGAGAGACCTTCAGGATTGGTCTGAACGAGACAAAGATCTAGAAATTGTTGGTCAGGAACAATATCCTCCCCAGATGCCGAGTATCGCTGTCTTCGATCAGATTGGCATCGAACTCACTGACGATGTCGGTACCGAGTACCGTCGTGTGGGCGGCAAGATGGCAGGTAGCGGAACAGAGTGGGATGCACTCTGGATTTACACCCCCGTACCTCCGCCCAGTGCCCGAACGCTGCAAATCGGGTTCGATGTAGACGGTCAAACCACCGGAAAGCACTGCATTCTAAGCCTCGATTGAAGACCGTCCGGTGGAGGATCCCGTAACGGGCATCCCAGAGCCGTGAACTCACAGCGGCCCGGGAGACCTCGACTCCGTGTGGCCGCCAACCCACTGACGGTCTTGACCTGATCGGCATGGCCAGGCCCTCAACTCTGAAGTCCTGTGGGCCCCAAGAACTGGGAAGTTCAGGCGAACCATCCGGAGCTTTCAGTTACCAAGCCCGCCCTACGGCTCGGCGACGCCTTAACCCAAACGACGGCCGGGTGCGGCTTCGATGGAAGCCGCACCCCGCCGTCGTTGTTCGCCTGAGGAGGCTCCGACGTTAGGCGGAGACCAGGCTGTGCCAGTCCTCAACGAGGGGCAGGTTGTGCGCCTCGGAGACGGAGTGGTGTGCCACGTGGCCTGCGGCGATGTTGAGGCCGGCAGCGAGTGCGGGGTCGCGGTCGAAAGCGGCCTTGACTCCGAGGTTGGCCAGGGCGACGGCGTAGCGCAGGGTGACGTTGGTCAGTGCGTACGTGGAGGTGTTCGGAACGGCGCCGGGCATGTTGGCAACGCAGTAGAAGATCGAGTTGTGGACCTTGTACGTCGGTTCCTGGTGGGTGGTGGGGTGCGTGTCCTCGAAGCAACCGCCCTGGTCCACGGCGATGTCCACCAGCACCGATCCCGGCTTCATCCGGGACACGAGTTCGTTGGTGACCAGCTTGGGAGCCTTGGCGCCCGGGATCAGGACGGAACCGATCACGAGATCTGCGTCGACAACTGACTTCTCGATCTCGTAGGCGTTGGAGGCGACGGTCTTCAGGCGGCCCTGGTAGAGGGCGTCGAGTTCGCGCAGCCGGTTGATGTTGATGTCCATGATGGTGACATCAGCACCGAGGCCCAGCGCCATGGCAGCGGCGTTGGTTCCCGCAACGCCGGCGCCGAGGACAACAACCTTGGCCGGGCGGACGCCCGGTACGCCACCCAGGAGGATTCCCTTGCCGCCGGCCGGGGCCATGAGGGAGGAAGCGCCGACGACGACGGACAGGCGGCCTGCGACCTCGGACATCGGAGCGAGCAGCGGGAGGGTGCGGCCTTCCTGCACGGTTTCGTAGGCGATGGCCGTGACGCCGGAGTTGATGAGCTCGGCGGTGAGTTCGGGCTCGGCAGCGAGGTGCAGGTAGGTGAAGAGGATCAGGCCCTTGCGGAAGCGGTGGTATTCGGCCTTGATGGGTTCCTTGACCTTCATGACCATGTCCGCGCGGCCCCACACGTCGTCAGCCTCGGCAACGATTTCGGCTCCGGCGATTGAGTATTCCTCGTCGGTGATGCCCGAACCCAGGCCTGCGCCGCGCTCCACCAGGACGGTGTGTCCGTGGGTGCGGAACTCGTGCACGCCGGCGGCCGTGATGGCTACGCGGAACTCGTTGTTCTTGATTTCCTTGGGGACGCCAATGATCACGTGGGGCTCCATCGTCAGCGGCCTCTTAAGGCCGGTTTTGTTGCTGTGGGCTGTGATTCCAGAATAGATCCGGCTGTGAGGCAGGCGACATGAGTGCTGCTGAAGTGCGCTGGCAGGAACCGCGTAAATTCAGGCTTTTTGAGATTCTTTGCTCGACATTTGTCGAGCACTCAAGCGTCAAGTGTCGCCTGCTGTTGGTACGCTTTCCGGATGCAGCAAGACGTGGAGCAAATCGTTGAACGCGTGGCGTTGAAGCTCGGGCGCGGACTCTCCCTGGAAGACCTCGACGGCGTCCTTCTCGCCTACAGTTCCAACCAGTCGCACGCCGACCGCGTCCGCGTGAACTTCCTGCTCAGCAAGCGCGTGCCAAGCGACGTCAGCGCGTGGCAGCTCTCGCACGGAATTGCGACGGCGGTGCGCCCTGTTGTGGTGCCGGCGAACGACGAGCTAGGCATGCTGGGCCGGGTGTGCGTCCCCTTGCTGGTCCGGGGTTTCCGTGTGGGCTACTTATGGGTCCAGCAGGACCTTGAGGAGCAAAGCGCGACGGCGATCCTCGCCGAACTGCCAGGGGTCCGTGACGAGTTGGACTTGCTGGCAGGGCTCCTGCTCGACTCGAACACGGCCGAGTCGGAGTTCCGGAGGCGCAGGGAGCAGGAGTTCCTGGCGGCCTGTGGCGGAGAATCCAACGCCGTCGCGGCGGTGGCAGGCTGGAAGGAAATCCAAGGCCGCGGTCCCTGGCAGGTGGTGACCATCCTGGACGCGGACGGTGCCGGGTCCGCCGTCGACCCTCTCGCGGCGACGCTGACGCACCGCTCTGCCGCGCTGCAGTCGACCATCGGCGTTGATGCGGCCCTGTTCAGTGCCGGGACCGAGACCCATTCCGTGGTCCTGTTCCGCGAATCCGGCGGCCGTGCCGATCACGCTCAAGTCTTGGTGCACTACCAGTTGGAACTGGCGAAGCGCGCGGGGCGGAAAGTGGATCGCGTGATCCTGGGCATCAGCGAGCCGATCCAGGTGATCCGGCAACTTGCGGGTGCGTACCGGCAATCGAAGGTGGCCGCCCAGGCGGCCGCTGTTGATCTTCCACTCGGCGAGCTCGTGGACAGCAAGTCCGTGGGGGTCTACCAATTGTTCGACCGGCTGCAGGCTCCCGGGGGTTGGGATGACGCCGGATCCGTGCACTTCCGTGCCCTCGAAGACCACGACCGGAATGGCGAACTGCTCCCCGTCCTGGAGCTGCTGTACGACAATGACGGCTCGGTCCAGGACGTCGCCGCCAAACTCCACCTGCACCGCAGCAGCATCTACAACCGGCTTGGCAAGATCCGCCAACTGATCGGCGTGGATCCGCTGGGCGGTGCCATCCGGCTGGAGCTGCATGCTGCGCTGAAAGCGCGCCGCTGGGCCGGGCGGCCGCGGATCTGACCCCGCCGCGCACCTGAACCGCACGCCGCGGAGCCAAATGGACAGCCGGGACACCGTCCGCCTACTCTGAGAAAACGGTTTCTCACCTCTCGGAAGGATCAGTGTGGGCGGCGTCGTTTCCGGAATCCTCACTATTTCTGCGGTCATCGCCGTGGGATACGTGGCAGTGCGATTGAAGGTGCTGCCGCCCGAGGTCCAAGGCGCCTTGACCAAGACGGCCTTCTACATCACCAATCCGGCGTTGCTGTATACGGTGGTGGCCGGCAGCGATATCCGTGCCGCGCTGGGAATTGATGCCCCGCTCGCGCTGCTCTCCGCCGTAATCGTGGGGCTTCTGTATTGCCTGCTGAGTTTCCTGTTCTTTCGCCGACCGGTCGCGGAAACGGCTGTCGGTGCCATGGCCAGCAGCTACGCCAACGCCAACAACATCGGCATCCCGGTTTCCCTTTATGCTGTGGGAACAGCGCAGCACGTTGCTCCCGTCCTCCTGGTGCAACTCCTGGTCCTGGCCCCGTTCTACGTCACCATCCTGGGGCTGGCGGGTGGCGAAAAGATCCACTGGAAGCGCGTCGTCCTCCAGCCGCTGGGCAACCCCATGATCATTGCCTCCGGGCTTGGCGTCGTGATGGCACTGACTGGGTGGCACGCGCCGGAACTGGTCCAGAAGCCCGTCGACATGCTGGCGGGGGCCGCCGTGCCCATGGTGTTACTGGCGTTCGGCATGTCCTTGGCAGGGAAAGCGCCGCTGCAGCAGGGGGACGGGAGGGTGGAGACCTTGGTGGCCACGCTCCTCAAAGTCGCAGGCATGCCTGTGGTGGCGTGGGTGCTGGCGCGGTTTGTGTTCGGTTTGGACGGCAACCACTTGCTGGCAAGCGTCATCATGGCTGCCCTGCCCACCGGGCAAAACGTGTTCCTCTTTGCTTCTCCCTATGGCCGCGGCACGGTTGTGGCGCGGGACGTGATCCTGTGCACCACCGTGCTCTGCGTCGCTGCGCTCCTGGTGGTCGCGTGGTTGTTAGGGTGACCCGGCGGCGGAGACGCGAATGAGGCAGCCACCCGCGCGGGTGGCTGCCTCATTGTCTTGCTGTGGGTCCTACGAGCGCCGCAAGCGTTGGCAGCTCCAGCGGCCCATCCGTCGGCGGAACGTCGCCGTCCGGCTGCTGCTGCAATAGCGGCCGTGCCAGCCGGCGTGTGTGGTGGTCCGGGGCATACGTGTGCTCACTTGAGCGCCTCCTTGGCGATGTCCAGCAAACCGTCCACACTCACGGTCGGCGCAGTCGTTTCAGGGGCGCTGCTTGCTTTTGGGCTGTTGCTCGGCCTCGGCTTCGACGTCTCGGTAGGGGTGGGCGTCGGCGTCGGAGTGACCGTCGGAGTAGTGGTGGGGGTCGGCGTCGGTGCCGTGATGGTGTCCGACGGCGGAGCGGGCTGGCTCGGGACCGGAGAGGTTACGCCGGGCACCGGGACAACAGCCGATGGAGCCGTGGACGGTACCCACTGCGGGGCTGCCAGCGAAACCTGGGGAGCAGCCGCGGACGACGCCGGCGCGGCAGCAGGTGCCTCTGCTGCCGGCGGTGCGGGGTCGGCTGAGGGCTGCACGGCTTCGGTCTTGGCGGCCGACGTGGACGAAGCTGTGGTGTACGACGGCGTGGGGCCGGGTGACGCCGTGCCCGTTGCCCGTCCGTCGTCGTCCTTGGAGGAGCCGCTGGCTTCCTGGGATTGGTTGTCCTGGCCGAAGAGCGGAAGATCCAGGGCCTGGCTGACCGTACCCACCGTCAGGACCAAGCCAAGTGCTCCAGCCACGACGGCCATGCGCTGGCCCATGGTCTTCACGGAAGCGGCCTTGGTCAGGACGGCATGCGGTTCCCGGGTGAAGGACGATGCCCCGAATGAACCGAAGGCCGACTTGCTTGCCGTGACCGGCTTGCTGCTGGCTGAAGTGCCGGCGCCGGCTGACGTGCCCGTGCCGGGAAAGGTGGTTGCGCGGCGCGGCTGTGAACCGTCAGCTGCCTTGGCCGCGGTGGCCTGCCGGCTTGCCAAGCCCGCGGCGGCGGTTGCGGCGGCGGCAATCTGTGCAGGCGTCTTCGGCTGGGCGCTGGATTCAGGCTGGGCATTGGACGTACCGAGCACCGGTGCGGCTACGGTCGGAATGGCCGCGGTGGCGGTCTCGGCCTCGACGGCGGGCTGCGCCGTCGGGATGGCGGCCGTTGCGGGTTCGGTCTCAGGTGTGGGCTCGGCCGGCTTCACCACGGGGATGGCAGCAGTCGCGGGAGCAGCCTGCACCATCGGAATGGCTGCCGTTGCGGGAGCGGGGTCTGCCTCAGAAGCGGGCTCGGCCGGCTGCACCATCGGAATGGCTGCCGTCGCAGGAGCAGCTTCCTTGTCGGAGGCAGGCTCGGCCGGCTTTACCACGGGGATCGCAGACGTCGGCGGCCCGGGCGTGGTCGACGCGGTCCGCGGAGCATCGTCCGCGATCGTGCTTGGTCCCTGGACTGAGGCAGGAGCCGCAGCATCGTCCGAAACCGAAGCCTCCGGCGCAATGACAGCCTGGGCGGCTGCCTCGCGCTCGGCCGCGCGGCGCTCCGCGCGCGTCATGGGCGCGGTGAGCGCAGACACGGTGGGCGCAGGCGGGGTGGGATTGACAGCAGTGGCGGGTGCCGCCGTCGTGCTTTCAGCGCTGGTGGGGGACTGTCCGCTGGGTTGGGCCCGACGGCGTCCGGATGGCTTGGTGCGCTCGATGGCCTCCTGGGCACGGCGCGGCTGATCCATGGTTGGGGACATGGGTGATTGCCTCTCAACGCCTGCGAGGTTAGCTGTCGGGTTCGGACGAGGCCGTCCGGCCGCACGTGGCGGCTTCACCCCAAGGGCCTGCGGAATTCAGGCCCGGGAACTCTGGGTCCCCCGTCTCTGCCGCGGATCTGGCGGATTCCGGGATGCGGCAGAGCTCGGCGTCAGCCCGGAAGCGGCCCAGCGGAGATCAGGGTCGCCCTTCGACCGTACAGGAGCAGGGAAGTAAAGTCACATTAATGTAACGGACGGAACGTCCAAGGTTTCGAGGTGGCCTTATCGCCTACCCTTCGGCGCTGGAGCCGGAGACGGCAATTCATGCTGGACCTTTTGTACCTGGTGCGCCTGGTGGGTTTCTGGGCGGTAGATCTCGTCCACGATGCCCAGGACGCCCGCCAGGGCCGCGCGTTTCACCGGGCGCTTAGTGCCCCTGCGCCGCGTCCATATCCAAAGGAGCGCAACGAGAGCGGGTCCGCAGAGAACGGCAGCCAACACGGCCAACAAATCCATGGATCAACACTAGCTTTGAGCATGTACTGGCCGGTAGACATGATCTATGGACCTGCCTGTGATGCCGCCCGTTTCGCCCATGCTCGCCAAGTCCGTGCCCACCATTCCCGATGTGGGGCACTACGAACCCAAATGGGACGGCTTCCGGACCATCGTTTTCAAGGATGGGGACGAGATCGTCCTTGGCAGCCGCAACGAGAAGCCCATGACCCGCTACTTCCCCGAACTCGTGGACGCGCTCCAGAAGAACCTTCCGGAGAAGTGCGTGGTCGATGGTGAGATTATCCTCATTTCCGGCAACCGTCTGGACTTCGAGGGCCTGCAGCAGCGCATCCACCCCGCCGACAGCCGCGTCCGGATGCTCGCAGAGAAGACGCCGTCCTCGTTGGTAGCGTTCGACCTGCTCGCCCTGGGGGATGACGACCTGATGGGTCGGCCCTTCGCCGAGCGCAGGGCCGCACTGGAAGAGGCGCTCGCCGACGCCGAACCGCCCGTGTACGTCACGCCCGCGGTCACCGACCTTGATCGCGCCAAGGAATGGTTCGTGCAACTTGAGGGAGCAGGGCTCGACGGCGTGCTGTCCAAACCGCTCGACGGCACCTACCAGCCGAACAAGCGGGTGATGTTCAAGACGAAGCATGAACGGACGGCAGACTGCGTGGTGGCAGGATTCCGCTGGCACAAAACGGCGAAGGTTGTGGGGTCCATGTTGCTGGGGCTCTATGACGACTCGGGCCGCCTGCACCATGTGGGCGTCGTGGCGTCGTTCCCCATGGCCAAACGGGAAGCCCTGGTGGCGGAGTTGGAGCCGTACCAGGTGGAGTTCGCCGAGCATCCGTGGGGCGAATGGGCCAACCAGGAGTCCGCCGGGGGATCCAGGATGCCCGGTGGCCAAAGCCGGTGGAGTGCCGGTAAGGACTTCTCCTTTGTTCCGCTTCGCCCCGAACTCGTGATCGAGGTGGCGTACGACTATATGGAGGGCGACCGTTTCAGGCACACCACCCAATTCCGTCGGTGGCGGCCGGACCGGACTCCTGACAGCTGCACTTACTCGCAGCTGGAAGAACCCGCAGACTACGATCTGGGCGAGATCCTGCGGCTGAAATAGCGCCCCATCGCCGCCAAGCCTCTGTCTCGACGTTGCCCAACAACGGACCAGCGGCTCGGCGACTGATGTGGGAGCGGTTACTCCTGATGGCCTTGGTCGCCGCTCATGCTGCCTTCTCCGGGAGGGGTTTCTCCCGGAGGTACTCCGCCGCCCGGCTCCAGTCCGGTGACGTTGCCGTCGGCCGGATCCGGATTCGACGATGCTGCGGGGTCTTGGTCTTCGTCCTTCCGCATATCCGGATCCTCGTGGATGCTGTCCGGTTCAGCGGCGCCGGAAACGCCGAACGTTTGGGGGTCGTCTTCGGGGTCGTAGCTCGTCATGGCCAAACCTCTTCCTCAGTAACCTTATTATTTGCATTGCCCTGCCAGCCTAGTCTCGGGCCCGGAGCCCAGCAAGGGCAGCCCCGGCGGCACGCCGTTCCTCGCGCTCAAAGTCTTTCCCGTTCAGTGAGAGGCCTGTGGAAAAGATGGTTTTTGCAGAGTTCTGTTTCGGCCGCTTACCTGGAATGGGCGTACAAAAAACCCCGGCCGCATCATGGCTCATGTCTAGAGAGGCGGGTCCGGGGACTTCATCTGCAGTCTAGCAAGGAGCGCCGAGTACTGACCAATGCCCAAACTTGGTCCAACGGCGCCCACAGCCGCGCCCTCAACGAGGCCATCACCCCAGTCCGCATGGCAACGTACATGGCCGCTGCCTCTTACGATCACTCGCTGGCGAGACAGCTCTATATTTGGGATCGTGACGTTTCGGCAGCCCTTTTGGCCGACATCGCAATCGTGGAAGTGACCGTGAGGAACGCTATGGCCAAGCAACTGGAGCTTGCCTACGGGGGCTTCTGGTACACGGCAGATATTGGGCTGGATGGCCCGAGCCGGAACAAGTTGGCCGAGGCCTGGTCGAAATTGCCGCAGGGGCGGCGCACTTCCGGCCACCTCATAGCAGGCTTGATGTTCGGGTTCTGGAAGGGACTCTTGGAACCAGGGGGATATGTGGGGCGGGAACCACAGCGATTTCGGGCTTCGCATGAGCTTCTTTGGAATAGCTGCCTCAACAGGGCATTTCGATTTGGAAGATCCGTGGCTTCGGCCGACGGCGTGAAATTCACAAGGACCTGGACATTGGGAGTCGTCACGATCGTCCATGCCGCACGAAACAGGGCCGCCCACCATGAGCCATTTGTGGCTGGCTTTCCGCTCCCCGGTCAGCAGCATCGGCTCACCGTGCAGCAGGCCCACGAGGCTTGCCTGAAGCTGGCTCGAATGTTGGACCGGAACCTCGCCGGATGGCTCGAATCAACCACTCGAGTTCCTGGAATCCTCGCCGCCCGTCCAGGCTAGGTCGCAGCGCCTTACCCTCGCGCCCGCTGGAGGAAAACGTCCGCGCCCGGGCCTGTCAGTTCATGGCCCGCAACGGCGCGCCCGGAGACGGCGAGGAGCAGTGAGATGGCGGGCCCCTGCACTTCCGGACCTTCGCCGCGCGCGTAGCGGGTATCCGTCGCAACGAGGCGCCATCCTGCTCCGAGCTCCTTGCCGCCTCCCATCTTGGTGGTGGTCTTCAGTTGGTAGTGCAACGCTGTGGCCACGTGCTCGGCAGGATAACTGTGGCTGATCGCCAGCGGGCGGCGGATGTCCTCGCCATGCACGAACGCTTCCACCAACCGGGTGGCCAAGGAGGCTGGAGGTCCGGAAGTCCTGGCGGCAACGGCATGAAAGGACTTCAGGGTATGGCGTGGGTCGGACGCCCGTTCCCGCTCTACTCCTACGGCATTGTCCTGGTCGAAGTCGAAGCGTGCGGCCATCATCCCGCGGGCAAATCCCAGGCGAGTGGTCTTGGCGGAGTCGATCAAGTGGGCCACCACATCATGGACGCTCCAGCCGGGGCATAAGGATTCAGCGTTCCAGAGCGGACCGTGCAATGGCTCCAGATCCCTGATGAGGGCGCGTCGTTCCTCATGTACCACCGGCCAAACCACGGAGCGGGACCTCGAAGCCATATGGCTATTCAAACAGTAAGCGCCGGCTTTTTCCCCGGTTTGGACGCCTTGCCTTTGCCGCCGAGGGTCAGTCGCGCGTGGCGTCGTCCGATTCGGCGGGGTCTCCCGCGGGGCGCGAAGCGTCAGGTGCGCTGCCGGCGTTCGCTGCCTCCCGGCGTCGGGCAATCCGTGATTCGGTCCACATGGCCACCGCCACGAATACGACGCAGGCGAACATGAAGGTGGCCACGAAGTTCAATCCCATAGCGGATCCCAAGGGTGCGGCAAGTGCCATTGCGGCCATCCCGGCCACGATATGCCACCCTTTGAAATTGCCCACCAAACAAGCGTAACCCCGGTGTTTGCGGGTGCTGGCCCGTTGGCTTGGATCGTTGCTTGATCCTTATCACTCCGACATCTGCCGGACGCATTTCAACTGGCGTCGGCGTCGGCGCCCGTGTCGTCTCCAGACGCGGATTCTTCTTGTTTCCGCTTCTGGGACTCCAGCCACGCGATGATCGACGCCTGTCGGATCCGGCGGTGCGTTCCCCGGTATTCCACAGGAATTTCGCCGCGGTCGGTCATGTTGCGGAGATAGGTGTGCGAAATGCCCGCGAGTTCGGCGGCCTGCGACGTGGTCAGCATTTCTTCCACGCTGCTGACGGTCACCGCTTCGCCGCGGCCCAGCCGGGCCAGAAGGTCTACGACGGCGTCCCTCGCCTGGTCCGGCAGGCGGTGGACGGTGCCGTCGACGAACACCGTGATGTCGTTGCTGTCCTGGAGGGAGCGTGCCAGGTTCCGGGCGTCGTCGGCGGGCAGGCCGGCCGTGACGCGGGGAGCTATCAATGCCATGGCAGAAGCCTAACGCGGGCGGAGTGGTGCCGGGGGACCATCCGGAACGGGGCTTCGCTGCGCAGCATGCCGTGCGCACGGCACACTGCGCAGCGAGCCATCGAATCGGAGGTTCGGCGACGCCGGAACTTACACTGCGTCCAAATCCGTCTCCAGCAGTTTCACCAGGGCGTCCAGCGCCTCATCGGCTCCTTCGCCCTCGGCCCGCAGCACAACAACGTCCCCCTTCGCGGCTCCGAGCGTCATGAGCGAGAGGATGCTGGCGGCGTCGAGCGCTTCATCCGCCGGTTCGCCCTGCATGGCGATGGTGACATCCACCGACTGTTCACCGGCGGCTTCGGCGAAAAGCGCTGCGGGGCGGGCGTGCAGTCCGGACTTGCTGGCAATGGTGGCAGTGCGTTCGGGCATGGGTTTCTCCTTGCGGTTGGTTTTGCGAAACTTACAGGCCGAGCTCTTCGAGCACGGGGAGCTTGGCACGGACCCAGTCGCGGGCCTCGGTTGCGCTGGGTGCGGAGAGAGCCAGGCGCGCGAGTTCCTGCGCCTGTTCCAGCGTGACCGTCTTGAGCACGGTTCCGACGGCGGCCAGGGACCGCGCGGTCATGGACAGCGTGGTGACGCCCAGGCCGGTAAGCACGACGGCGAGGGCCGGGTCCGCGGCGGCCTCACCGCAGACGCCCACGGGCTTGTTGTTTCCCTCCTGCGCCGAGCCTTCCACAGTCAGTTGCACGAGCCGCAGGACGGCCGGCTGCCAGGGTGTGTTCAGCTCGGCAAGGGGTCCGAGCTGCCGGTCGGCGGCCATGGCGTACTGGGTGAGGTCGTTGGTGCCCAGCGAGGCGAAGCCGACTTCCCGGAGTACCGTGGCGGCAGTCAGTGCTGCGGAAGGAACCTCCACCATGACGCCGGGGGTCTGCAAACCGGCTGCGGCGCAGAGGGAAGCGAAGCGTCCTGCTTCGGCGGCCGTGGAGATCATGGGTGCCATGACCCACACGTCGGCTTCGGATTCGGAAGCAGCGCGGGCGATCGCTTCGAGCTGGCGTTCCAGCACGCCGGGCGTGGTGAAGTCCGTACGGTAGCCGCGGACGCCCAGTGCAGGGTTGGGCTCGGTGGCATCCGTGAGGAAGGGCAGGGGCTTGTCGGCTCCGGCGTCGAGGGTGCGCAGGACCACCTTCTTGCCGGGGAAGGCATCGAATACGGCCTTGTAGGCTGCGGCCTGCTCGTCCCCGGAAGGTTCGGTATCGCGTTCCAGGAAGCAGAATTCGGTGCGGAAGAGGCCCACGCCCTGGGCGCCCAGGCCGGCAGCGGCCACCGCGTCTTTGGCACCTCCGACGTTGGCGAGGAGCGGCACCGGGTGACCGTCCGCCGTCGTGCCGTTTCCGTCGAAGGAGGCGAGTGTTGCGGATGTTTCGGCCCATGCTGTCGCGGCAGCGCGCTGCTCTTCGGATGGTTCAACTGCCACGAAGCCGGCGGCACCATCCACGAAGACTTCGGAGCCATCGGCCACGGAGTCAACGCCGTGCGCGGCAACCACAGCCGGCAAGCCCAGTGAGCGGGCGATGATCGCGGTGTGCGACTGGGGGCCACCGCCGGAGGTGACGAGGGCCAGCACCTTGGCGGGGTCCAGGGTGGCGGTATCGGCGGGGGCGAGGTCCTCGGCCACCAGGATGAAGGGAGTGTCGGAGGAGGGGATGCCGGGGGCGGCGACGCCGCGGAGTTCGGCGACGATGCGGGCGCGGACGTCCAGGACGTCGGTGGCGCGCTCGGCCATATAGCCGCCCAGGTTGTGCAGCATTTCCGAAACGGACGCACCGGCTTCCCAGATGGCGCGCTCAGGGGACGAGCCACCGTTGATCAGCTTGGTGGCCGACTTCAGCAGCATGGTGTCCTTGGCCATGAGGGCCGTGGCTTCGAGGACGGCCTTTCCGTCGCCGGTGGCGATGTCCGCGCGGCCCTTCAGTTCGTCATGGACGGACTGCGCGGCGGCTTTAAGGCCCGCGACGGCGTCTTCCGGGCTGGTGTCCGCGGCGAGCCGTTCGCCCGACGGCGGTTCGCTCACCGGCTTGGGCATCTGACGGACGGAACCGATGATGCGTCCAGGGCTTACCCCTACTCCTTGGAAATTCTGCACTGAATCCTCTGTTCCCTGCTTGTTGGATCGGACCCACCGGCAACGGCACCTTGGGCCTGTGGAAATAGCCTACAAAATTCTGTTGTGAGCCACTTCATATAGCAACGCTATAGGTGCTAGGGTAGCGGTTATGAGTTTCGATGACCAGCTTCCGCCGAAAATTCGGTTGCTTCGCGCAGCTGCCGAATTGCTGGCGAATTCGGAGGGGTCAGCGGTCTCAACGCGCCAGATCACCAAGCTTGCGGGGGTTACGGCGCCTACGCTCTACCACCACTTTGGCGACAAGGAAGGCCTGTTCGACGCCGTCGTTTCGGCCGGCTTTGAAGAGTATGTGGCAGGGGAGCGCGATTTTGCTCCGTCCGGGGAACCCTTGGAGGACGTGCGGCGGATGTGGGATAACCACGTCCAGTTCGGCCTCACCCAGCCCCATCTGTACCTGGTGATGTTCGGCAATATCCGTCCGGAGAGCCGCCCAGCCATCGTGGCCGATGCTGAAGCACTCCTCGAGGAAATGCTGAACAAGGCCGCCATCTCAGGTCAGATCAATGTGCCGCCCCGCGAGGCGGCACGCAGTATCCTCGCGGCCAACGTGGGCGTCACGCTCATGCTTATCGCCGAACCGGTGGAAGACCGGAACCTGGAGCTCTCAACCATGACCCGGGATTCCATGATTTTCGCCGTCTCCACGGACACAGCCCGTGGCGCCGCAGCGGAGGACTCCGGTAAGTCCTCCGTGGTTGTTGCGGCAATCGCCCTGAACGCGGCACTGCAGGCCTCGCATTCAGACCAACTGTCCAGCTCTGAACTGAAGCTCTTCCTTGAGTGGCTTCACCGCATTTCCAGCAGCTCCTAAAGCTGTCCTCTCTCGATCTATATCGACTGACCCCGCGCCGCCGCGGGACACACGTTAGGAATTCACATGGCAACAGAGACCGTTGCGAAGCCCCGCACCAGCCTGCGCGTTGGCGTCCAAAAGTTCGGAACCTTCCTGTCCGGCATGATCATGCCCAACATCGGAGCCTTCATCGCCTGGGGCCTGATTACGGCCCTCTTCATTGAGAAGGGCTACATCCCCGTGCCCCAGCTCGGTGGCTTCGGCACCAACGCCGAGGGTGTTGCCAATGTGGGCCTGGTTGGCCCGATGATCACGTACCTGCTGCCGCTGCTGATCGCGTACACCGGCGGCAAGATGGTCTACGACGTCCGTGGCGGCGTGGTGGGTGCCATCGGAACCATGGGTGTGATCGTCGGTGCCGGTATCCCGATGTTCATCGGCGCCATGATCATGGGGCCGCTGGGTGGCTGGACCATCAAGCAACTCGACCGCCTGTGGGACGGCAAGATCCGCCCGGGCTTCGAGATGCTGGTCAACAACTTCTCCGCCGGTATCTGGGGAGCGGCCCTGGCCCTGCTCGGGTTCTACGGCATCTCCCCGTTGGTCTCCGGATTCAGCAAGGGCGCCGGCAACGTGGTCCAGTTCCTGGTGGACAACGGCCTCCTGCCCCTGACCAGCATTTTCATCGAGCCCGCCAAGGTCTTGTTCCTCAACAACGCCATCAACCACGGCGTGCTGACCCCGCTGGGTGTCCAGCAGTCCCTGGAGCAGGGCAAGTCCATCCTGTTCCTGCTCGAAGCCAACCCCGGCCCTGGCTTGGGCATCCTGCTGGCCTACATGTTCTTTGGCCGCGGTGCCGCCCGGGCTTCGGCCCCTGGTGCCGCCATCATCCACTTCCTCGGCGGTATCCACGAGATCTACTTCCCGTACGTCCTGATGAAGCCGATCCTGATCCTCGCTGCCATCGGTGGCGGCATGACCGGCATCGCAACCTTGGCCCTGACCAACTCCGGCCTGGTGGCTCCGGCCGCTCCGGGTTCCATCATCGCCGTCATTGCCCAGACCGCCCGGGACAGCTACTTCGGCGTGATCCTGGCGGTGGTCCTGGCCACCACGGTCTCCTTCCTGATCGCCTCGCTGATCCTGCGTACGTCCAAGAACAAGGGCGAGGATGACCTCTCCGCCGCAACATCCCGCATGGAAGCCATGAAGGGCAAGAAGAGCTCCGTTTCCTCCGCTTTGGTAGGCGAAGGCGGCGGACGCAGCGACGTGGCCGTGCTCACCCGTC
Source organism: Paenarthrobacter sp. NPDC090522 (assembly GCF_044769225.1). NCBI lineage: Bacteria > Bacillati > Actinomycetota > Actinomycetes > Micrococcales > Micrococcaceae > Paenarthrobacter > Paenarthrobacter sp. NPDC090522. The sequence continues at coordinate 43,186 of NZ_JBIVXL010000011.1, read as the reverse complement.
CCGTCCAGAACATCGTGTTCGCCTGCGACGCCGGCATGGGTTCCAGCGCCATGGGAGCCTCGGTATTGCGCAACAAGATCAAGGCAGCGGGCTTCCCGGACGTCAAGGTCACCAACTCGGCCATCGCCAACCTGAGCGATACCTACGACGTTGTGGTCACGCACCAGGACCTCACCGAACGTGCCCAGCCGAAGACCTCCAGCGCAGTGCACTACTCCGTGGACAACTTCATGAACAGCCCCAAGTACGACGAAATCGTGGAGCTCGTGAAGACCAGCAACACCGACGGACCCGCAGCCGCACACCCGAGCAGCGCTGCCGAAGCGGAAGCAGCCACCAGCCACGGTGCGCATGCCGCTGAGCCGGGTGCCGCCGTCGGAGGCAAGGGCGTGCTGTTGGCCGAGAGCGTCACCCTGAACGGCACTGCCCGTGACCGCGATTCCGCGATCGACGAGGCCGGCCAGCTCCTGCTGGACCGTGGCGCCGTGGACGTCAGCTATGTCCACGCCATGCACGAACGCGAAGAATCCGTGTCCACGTACATGGGCAGCTTCCTGGCCATCCCGCACGGTACCAACGACGCCAAGGACCACATCAAGCACTCGGCCGTTTCGATCGTCCGTTACCCGGAAGGCATCGACTGGGGCGGCAAGCAAGTGAAGTTCGTGGTCGGTGTTGCCGGCATCAACAATGAGCACCTCCACATCCTGTCCTCCATCGCGAAGATCTTCACCAACAAGGCCCAGGTTGCCCAGTTGGAGGAGGCCACCACGGTTGAGGAAGTCCTGGAGCTGTTCGGAAAGGTCAACGCATAGTGAAGGCAGTCCATTTTGGGGCGGGCAATATTGGACGAGGATTTGTGGGGCTGCTGCTGCACGAGGCCGGCTACGAGGTGGTGTTCGCGGACGTTGCGGACGCGCTGATCAGCCAGCTGGCCTCGGCGGACAGCTACGAGGTACACGAGGTTGGCGAGAACGCCGCGGTGAAGACCGTGGACGGCTTCCGTGCGCTGAACTCGAGCACCGAGGAAGCAGCCGTCGTGGAGGAAATCTCGACGGCGGATGTGGTCACCACGGCGGTGGGGCCGCACATCCTGAAGTTCGTGGCCCCCGTGATCGCCCGCGGGCTGGCCGCACGGCCCGCGGACTTGCCTCCCCTCCAGGTGATGGCGTGCGAGAACGCCATCAATGCCACGGACCTCCTGCATGTGGAGGTCCGGGCGGCCTGGGACGATTCCGCGGGGGACTTGGACTCCGTGGCCGTTTTCGCCAACACTGCCGTGGACAGGATCGTTCCCAACCAGGATCCGGGCCAGGGCCTGGACGTCACGGTGGAGACCTTCTACGAATGGGTCATCGACCGGACGCGCTTCGGTGCCAACCCGCCCGTCATCCCCGGCGCGACGTTCGTTGATGAGCTGGGACCGTACATCGAGCGCAAGCTCTTCACGGTTAACACGGGCCACGCCTCCGCGGCGTACTTCGGCTACCAGGCAGGGCTGGAGAAGATCTCCGATGCCATGGCTGATCCGTCCGTCGCCGCGAAGGTCCGGGCTGTCCTGGAGGAAACCAAGGAACTGCTGGTGGCGAAGCACGGCTTCGAGGAGGCCGAGCAGGAAGCCTACGTGCAGAAGATCCTGTCCCGCTTCACCAACCCGCACCTGCCGGACACGGTGGTTCGCGTTGGCCGTGCTCCTTTGCGGAAGCTGGGCCGGCACGAGCGCTTCATCGGTCCCGCTGCGGAGCTCGCCGAGCGGGGCGTGACTCCTTCGGCACTGCTTGAGGCCATGTCCGCGGCCCTCCGTTTCGACGATGGGTCCGATGACGAGGCCGTGGAGCTCGCCAACCTCCTTGCGGAACTGGACGCGGCCGCCGTCGTCGAACGGGTGACGGAACTGACGCCGTCGCACCCGCTGTTCCCGGCAGTCCAGAAACTGGTGGAGGACCGCAAGGCGGAGCTCTAACGCTCTCTCACCTTCCGCCCGTTTTTCCTGGACGCTCTCTCACCGAACCTCCCGTTCTGGGGGACGCTCTCTCACCGAACCTCCCGTTCTGGGGGACGCTCTCTCACCGAACCTCCCGTTCTGGGGGACGCTCTCTCACCGAGGCGCAAGAAAGCCCGACGTCGGCACTCAACATGAGTGCCGACGTCGGGCTTTTCTGCGTGCTGGACTTAGCGCGCTGCCGCGGTTTCGCGCTGCGCCATTGCCTTCCATTCGGCCACGCGGGCCTGGTGGAGGGGTGAGCGGCGGACCATGGCGTAGGCAATACCGAGGATCGCGAACCACGCGGGGGTCACCAGCAGGGCAGTCAGCGTGTCAGGCTGCGTGGTCAGCGCCCAGACCAGGAAAGCGAAGAAGGCGAAGACCGCCCAGACCATCACCACGCCGCCAGGCATCTTGAACGGCGAGGCCGCATGCTGCCCGGGGCGGCGCTTGCGGTACACGAGGTAGCTGGCCAGGATGATCGACCAAACGAACATGAAGCAGACGGCGGACACAGTGGTCACCATGTCGAAGGCTGCTCCCACGTCCTTGCCCAAGTAGAGAAGCGCGACGCCGGAGAGCAGCAGGACGCAAGAGAGGAACAACGCGTTCTGGGGTACCTTGCGGCTGGAGAGCCTGCCGAAGACCTTGGGGGCGTCGCCGTCGTTCGCGAGGCCGAAGACCATGCGGGACGTGGAGTAGATGCCGGAGTTGGCCGAGGACATGGCGGAGGTGAGAACCACCAGGTTCACCACCGTGGCAGCCATGCCAAGGCCTGCAAGGGAGAACATGGCGATGAACGGGCTGTGCCCGGCCTTGAACTCCGTCCAGGGGGTAACGGACATCAGGATGATGAGGGCGCCGACGTAGAAGAGCATGACGCGCAGCGGGATGGCGTTGATGGCGCGGGGAAGGTTGTGCTCGGGGTTCTTTGTCTCGGCTGCGGCCGTGCCCACCAGTTCAATGCCCACGAACGCGAAGACGGCAATCTGGAAGCCGGCGACGAAGCCCATGAATTCCTTGGGGAAGAACCCGCCGTGGCTCCAGAGGTTGGTGAAGCTGGCCGTGCCGGCGGGGGACTGGAAACCGGTGAAGATCAGGACCAGGCCAACCACGATCAGTGCAACGATGGCCACGATCTTGATGAGGGCGAACCAGAACTCGGTCTCACCGAACGCCTTCACCGTGGGCAGGTTCAGCAGCAGCAGGATGACGATCGTGGCGAGTCCGGGGATCCACAGGGGGATGCCCGGCCAGAGCTCGTTCGCGTAGCCGGCGATGGCGATCACGTCGGCAACACCGGTGACCACCCAGCAGAACCAATAGGTCCAGCCGGTGAAGAAGCCGGCCCACGGTCCCAAGAGGTCGCCGGCGAAGTCGCTGAAGGACTTGTAGTTCAGGTTGGACAGCAGGAGTTGCCCCATGGCCCGCATGACGAAAAAGAGCATGAAGCCGATGATCATGTAAACGAAGATCACCGAGGGACCGGCCACCGAGATGGTCTTGCCGGAGCCCATGAACAGCCCGGTGCCGATCGCGCCGCCGATGGCCAGGAGTTGGATATGGCGGTTGCTGAGCGAGCGTGACAGATGGGGCTCGGCGTCCCTGCTGGAGGCAGCGCGCTGCCCGGTTGTTGTCTGGTCGGACATGAGTGTTCAAGAACCCTTCGGCAGAACCGTCAAAATGGTGACGGCCGTTACAAATTTGGTTCTGTAAAGCTATAACTTATGTCTGACAAATGGCGAATCGGTCTGCATGGCGAAAGCTCCCGCTGTGGACAGGGGAGCTAAGCCGTTGGTTCCTTTGTTTCACTTCCGGAGATCAGGAGATCTTCCGCCGGTACACCCTTGCCGCGAACGCGTAGGCCAACACCAGGATCCCCAGGCACCAGGCGAGGGCTACCCAGATGTCTGTTCCTACGGGTCGCAGCGCGAAGATGTTCTGGATGGTGTTGACGATTGACGTGACCGGTTGGTTCTCGGCGAACCAGCGCACCGGGCCCGGCATGGTGTCCGTGGGAACGAACGCCGAGCTGATGAACGGCAGGAAGATCAGCGGGTAGGAGAACCCGCCAGCGCCATCAAAGGACTTGGCCGTCAGTCCGGCGATGATGGCGATCCAGGTCAACGCCAGGGTGAAGAGTGCCAGTATTCCGGCCACGGCCAGCCAATCCAGCACACTTGCCGAGGTCCGGAAGCCCATGAGCAGGGCAACGCCCACGATGATCACCAAGGACAACCCGTTGGCCACGAGCGACGTCAGCACGTGGGCCCACAGGACGGAAGACCGCGCGATCGGCATGGACTGGAGCCGCTCGAAGATGCCGCCCTGCATGTCCGAAAACAGCCGGACGGCGGTGTAGGCGATCCCCGAGGCGATGGCGATCAACATGATGCCTGGCAGGAGGTAGTTGACGTAGTTTTCCGTGCCGGTCCTGATCGCGCCACCGAAGACGTAGACGAACAGCAGCATCAGGGCGATCGGTGTGATGGCGGTGGTGATGATGGTGTCCACGCTCCGGAAGATGTGGCGCATGGAGCGACCGGTCAGGACGGAGGTATCTGCGAGGAAGTGCGTGCTCATGACCGTTCCTTTGCTGTTTCGTGGCTTTCCGCGACGCCGCTGGTTCCCACCAGTGCCAGGAAGATCTCTTCCAGCGTGGGCTGCTTCTCGACGTACTCCACCGTGGCCGGTGGCAGGAGCTGCTTCAGCTCCGCGAGGGTTCCGTTGGCAATGATGCGCCCTTGGTGAAGGATGGCGATCCGGTCCGCAAGGTGCTCGGCCTCGTCCAAGTACTGAGTGGTCAGCAGGACCGTGGTTCCTTGCCTGGCGAGGTTCTTGACGATCTGCCACACGTCAAGGCGCGCCTCCGGGTCGAGACCCGTGGTGGGTTCGTCCAGGAAGATCACCTTGGGGCTGCCAATCAGGCTCATGGCGATGTCCAGCCGGCGACGCATGCCGCCGGAGTACGTGGCCACTTTTCGGCTCCCGGCTTCCGTGAGGTTGAACTGCTCCAGCAGCCCATCGGCCACTTGCCCGGGGTCCTTGAGGTGCCGCAGCTTGGCCACGAGCACCAGGTTCTCCTTTCCGGAGAGGATCTCGTCCACGGCGGCGAACTGTCCGGTGAGGCTGATGGACTCGCGCACCTTGAGCGGTTCGGCCGCAACGTCGAAACCTTCGACGGCGGCAGCCCCGGCATCCGCTGTGAGGAGCGTTGACAGGATCTTGACCATGGTGGTCTTGCCGGCGCCGTTGGATCCCAACAGGGCGAAGATGCTGCCCGGGGCCACCTCGAAGTCCACTCCCTGCAGCACATGCAGGTCCTTGTAGGATTTCTCGATTCCCTGCACGCGGATGGCCGGTGCTGCCTGGACTGCGGTAGTCATGACTCCTTCTCCTTTGCCTTGTCAACGGCTTTGATGAGGCGGTCGCGTTCCTTGTCGATCCAGCGCTTCCCGCCGTAGGCCTGGGCGAACGCTTCTGCGAATTCGATGGGGTCTTCTCCCACGATGTCGCTCACCGGGGTACCGTCGATCGCGGCGCGTTCCCAGAGGTCAGCGAGGTCGACGAACATCTGCACCATGGTGTCGCCTTCGGTCACGCCGCCGTAGTACATGAGGTATCGGTTAAAGGCTGTGGCCACGGTGACATATGGCTCCGGAAGGGCTTCCAGCCGGGCCCTGGCCTGCTTGAACTGCTTCTTCTGTTCGAGTGATCCGGTGACCAGTTCGATCCATTTTGCTGCCATGTCAGTTTCCTTCCTTGCGGAGTTCTTCGAGCCGTTCGGACAGGAAGCTCCAGGTGTTCCAAAAATCGTCCAGTTCGTTTTCGCCCTTGGCGTTGAGCGTGTAGACCTTGCGCGGCGGGCCCTTTTCGGAGGGACGTTTCTCGACGTCCACCAGGCCCTTCTGCTCGATCCTGACCAGCAGGGCGTAGACCGTGCCTTCAGCGATCTCGGTGAATCCCTGCGCCCGGAGGAGCGTGGTGATTTCGTATCCGTACGCCGGTTTCCCGGTCAGGAGGGCCAGGACAATGCCCTCCAGTGTCCCCTTGAGCATCTCCGTCATTTGCTTGCCCATCGGACACCTCCTCACTACTCGGTATTACTGACTACCACTACATAGTAGAACTGAGTACCGGTACTTAGCAATACTGAGTTGCAACTTAAATGGCATGCTGGGGAAATGACCACCAACCCTGCCGCCGTGCCCGCTTTGATGACTGCCGCCGTCGACTCCGGAACCTTCACGCTTCGCCGCGCAGCCAAAGGTGACCTGCCCGCCATCCTGCGCCTCCTTGCGGACGACCAGTTGGGTGCCGGTCGCGAGAATGCCGACGATCTGGCGCCATATGAGGCCGCCTTTGACGCGATCGACGCCGATCCGGCCCACCTGCTGGTGGTGGGGGAGTTGTCCGGCGAGGTAGTGGCCACCTTCCAACTCAGCTATCTCCCCGGCCTGTCCCGCAAGGGCTCGTGGCGCTCGCAGATCGAGGCCGTAAGGGTTTCCGGCGAACTGCGCGGACAAGGTGTTGGCGCGCTGATGATCCAGTGGGCCATCGACCAAGCCCGCGATCGTGGCTGCACCCTGGTTCAGCTCACCACTGATAAATCCCGCACGGCCGCGCACCGCTTCTACGAACGGCTCGGGTTTGTCTCGAGCCATGAGGGCATGAAGCTCACCCTCTGAACCCAACTGAGTCGCAGTTGTGCGCGTTTTGACCGCTGAAAACGCGCACTAATGTGATCCAGATGGGTGCGCTGGAACTTGACTATTAGGTACCCTAACTATTAGGCTACCTAAATATGACGAAAGCATTTGATCCCCGGCTTCTCGATCTCGCGCAGGACTTCCGCGAAGCCCTGCGTTTGGGCGTGTACATGTTCCGCCGCCTCGATCCCGAGGGCGAACTTACGGCAGCCCAGCTCAGTTTGCTGTCGATGATTTCCGACGGCGGTCTCCGCGTCGGGGACATCGCCAAAAACCTGGGGATCAAGGTTCCGAGCGCCACGGAGCAGATCATCAAGCTTGAGCGCGGCGGCCTCGTCAACCGCCAACCGGACCCGCACGACTCACGTGCCGTTCAGGTGGTCACCACAAAAGCCGGGCTTGCCGCCGTCGAATCCGCCAACCACCGGCGGAACGCCATGGTCGCCGAACTGTTGCAAGAGCTCACCTCCGACGAAATCGAACAGCTCACCGCGGCACTCCCCGTGATCACCAAGCTCAACAACTCATTCCAGAATTAGTCCGATAGGAGCACAACCGCATGTCACGCCAACTGGCTGACGCAACAAGCGCCGAAAACACCCTGGAAGCCGAGAAGGTTTCCTTCCTCAAGCAGCCCAAAGCCGTGTGGGCCACCGCCCTCGCCGCCGTGTTCGCGTTCATGGGCATCGGCCTGGTGGACCCTATCCTGCCCGCCATCGCCAAGAACCTGCAGGCTTCCACCAGCGAGGTCTCGTTGCTCTTCACCAGCTACTTCCTGGTGACGGCCATCGCGATGTTGATCAGCGGATTCGTTTCCTCGCGCATCGGTGGCAAGAAGACCCTGCTGATCGGGCTCGCCGTGATCGTAGTGTTTGCGTCGTTGTCCGGGCTCTCCGGCAGTGTTGAGCAGTTGGTGGGGTTCCGCGCCGGTTGGGGACTGGGTAACGCCCTGTTCGTCGCTACAGCGTTGGCCGTTATTGTCGGGGTGGCCAGCGGTGGCACCGGGACGGCGATCATCCTCTATGAAGCCGCCCTTGGCCTCGGTATCTCCCTGGGCCCGTTGCTCGGTGCACTCCTGGGTGGCTGGCAGTGGCGTGCTCCGTTCTTCGGAACTGCCGTTCTCATGGCTGCGGCCTTCATTGCCCTGCTTGCGCTGCTCCCCAAGACTCCAGCCCCGGCGAAGAAATCCCGGCTGAGGGATCCGCTTTTGGCCCTCGGGCACAAAGGCCTCAGCACCACGGCTGCCAGCGCACTCTTCTACAACTACGGCTTCTTCACCATCTTGGCCTTCACGCCCTTCATCCTGGGCATGGACGCCTATGGAATCGGCGGAGTGTTTTTCGGCTGGGGCGTGGCTGTCGCCGTGTTCTCGGTCTTCGTCGCGCCGGTGCTGCAGAAGCGATTCGGCGCCGTCAGGGTCCTGACCGGCACGCTGTTCGTCCTCATGCTCGACCTGATCGGGCTGGGACTGGCCGCGGGGCACTCGGTGCCTGCCGTCGTCGTGCTTGTCATCGTGGCGGGTGCCCTGCTGGGCATCAACAATACGATCTACACCGAACTGGCCATGGGCGTCTCCGATTCACCGCGCCCCGTTGCGTCGGCCGGCTACAACTTTGTCCGCTGGATGGGTGGCGCGCTGGCGCCGTTCGCCGCGGCCCAGCTTGGCGAGCACTTCGGCCCGCAGGTTCCGTTCTTCGCAGGTGCCGTGGCCATGGTCATTGCGATCCTGGTGGCCTTCGGCGGGCGCAGCTACCTGAAGTCGCACGAACCGCACCTGGTGTAGCCCAACTGAGTCGCAGTAGAGCGCGTTTTGAGCCGTCAAAACGCGCTCTACTGCGACTTACTTGGGTTCCTCGCCGGTGGGCAGCGGCGAAACCTGCGCACCCTTCGGGACGAACAAAGTCTCGGCCTGCTCCAGGGACATGCCGTTGGTCTCCGGCACCTTGAACATGACAAAGAAGAACGACGCCGCAGCGAACGCCGCGTACATGGCATACGTCAGCGGCAGCGAACCTGCCGCCATGACGGGAAAGCTGAGCGTGATGGCGAAGTTTGCGATCCACTGCGCAGCCGCGGCAAGTCCCAGCGCCCGGGCGCGGATCCGGGACGGGAAAATCTCGCCCAGCAGCACCCAGACCAACGGACCCCATGAGGCGCCGAAGCTGATCACGAAGACGTTGGCCGCAACCAGCGCCGCTGGTCCCCAGCCGCCGGGCAAGGTGATCTCCGAGCCTGTCCCGGTTGCCGAGGAGAACGCCACGGCCATGACACCCAGCGAGACGGCCATGCCGATGGAGCCGGTGAGCAGGATCGGGCGGCGGCCTACGCGGTCAACCAGCGCAATCGCAACGAGCGTCACCAGGATGTTGGTCACCGACGTCGCAACGGAGATGGTGAGGGAATCCTTCTCCTGGAATCCCACGGCCTTCCACAGCGTGGTGGAGTAGTAGAAGATCACGTTGATGCCGACGAACTGCTGCAGCACGGACAGGATGATGCCGATCCACACCACGGGCTGCAAGCCAAACGCCTTGCCGCGCAGGGAGCCTTTCTTGCTGGACAGTTCGTCCTCGTGGATAGATTCCTTGATCTCGCGGATGTGCCGGTCGATGTCGTCGTTCGGCATGATGGCCTTGAAGACGGTCATGGCTTGCTCATCTTTGCCGTTGAGCACCAGGAAGCGCGGGGACTCCGGCAACCTGAAGGCAATCAATCCGTACACCGCGGCCGGAACGGCGCAAGCGATGAACATCCAACGCCACGCCTCGATCCCGAACCAGAAAATGTTTCCGGCGCTGCCTGCCGAGTTGGCCAGCAGGGCGTCGGACAAGAGTGCGGCGAAGATGCCGGTGGTGATCGCCAGCTGCTGCAGGGATGCCAGCCGGCCACGGACATGGCGGGGCGAGATCTCCGAGATGTAGGCCGGGGCAATCACGGACGCCAGGCCGATACCGAGTCCGCCCACCAGGCGCCAGAAGATCAGGTCCCACACTCCGAAGGCCAAGCCGGTGCCAATGGAACTCACCAGGAAGAGAAGTGCACCAATCTTCATGGCAGGAATACGGCCGTAGCGGTCAGCGACCTTGCCTGCGAGGTAGGCGCCCAGCGCACAACCGAGCAAGGCGATGGCCACGGCGAAGCCGGTGACGGCCTCGCTCAGCAGGAATTCATCCTTCATGGCATCCACGGCGCCGTTGACTACGGAGGAGTCGAAGCCGAAGAGGAAGCCACCTACCGCTCCCGCAACAGCCAGTCCCACCACTTTTCGGGAGACTGGGGGCACGCCTTCGGTGCTTGAGCTGGACATGGTTCTCCCTTGCGGCAGTGGAATGGGTTTCACAGTGCGGGACGTCGTCGGCCGGCCCGACGGGTCGCCGGTGCACGCGCGCTACACAGTGTGGCACGTCATATCGGGCAAGTTCCAGTCATGGGCGGTGACATGACATGCATTCACTTTCTGAACCCAAGAAGCATTGAGGGTCTACCAATGGCTCGATGCGGGTGCAAATGGCGTCTGAAGTGGCCCTTTGGTTGAACTTCTTTAACGCAAGTGCCCGACGGCGGCAGGCGGCGCGGGCGCCTAAGTCGGGTAACGCCGTCGTCATCTTTATGGGGCTCAAACCATCTTCAGCCCTCGCCGGTATGGCACCTTCGAAGCGCGTCGGGATCCGCTGGGCGCACGAAGCCGGCCTCTTACGCGCAAAAGGCGGGCAACCCATGGATTGCCCGCCCATTGCTATGTTGGCTTTGAATTCTGAGGAGCCTGGCCTCTGATCCTAGTGCGCTGCCACGGATTCCTTCGCCGCCGACTTGGGGTCGGTGAGCTTCTTGTTAGGCAACGCGAAGCTGATCAGGAACGCGATGACCATCAGGCCCGCCGCGGTAAGCATCACAGTGTCGATTGCCTGCGCGAAGCCCTCGGTGATGGGGCGGGTCAGCGTACTGTTGGCCGCGTGCAGCCAGCTGGTGTCGTTAAGGGAATCGTTGGTGGCGCCGTTCTTGAAGAAGTCGAACAACTTGGCGTTTGCGGGATCGGCGGCCACAGCCGGATCCTTCAGCACGGCCTGGTAGTCCGGGCTGGAAGAGGCGGTCTTCATGCCGTCCGCGATCTTGTCCGCGGCAAGGCTGAACAGCATGGAGATGAACACTGCGGTGCCCACGGCTCCACCCATGGAACGGAAGAACGCGGCCGTTGAGGTGCCAACGCCCATGTCCTTCGGCGGTACGGAAACCTGCATGGCGAGCGTCAGCGGCTGCATGCAGAAGCCCAGGCCAACGCCGAAGAACACGGCGATCAGGCCGGGGACCCAAAGCCCGGTGTCGACGCCCAAGACCAGGCCCATGACCACTGCCGCTGCGGCCAGGGTGAAGGTGCCCAGAATCGGGAAGACGCGGTAGACGCCCGAGGACGAAATGGTCCGACCGGCCGTGATGGAGCCGAACAGGATGCCCACGGTGAACGTGATCATCATGAGGCCGGCTTCGGTAGGCGTGAGGCCCTTGACCAGCTGGAGGTACATGGGGAGCATGGCGATCGCGCCGAACATGCCGATGCCGATGATGAAGTTCAACAGCGAGGAGAGCCCGAACGTGGCGTTCTTGAAGAGGCGGAGCGGGATCAGGGCGTAGTCGCCGGCGCGCTTCTCTGCGAAAAGGAAGGCAACGATGCCGAGGACACCGAGTCCGTAGCAAAGCCATGAACCACCCGAGGTCCAGCCCCACACACGGCCCTGTTCAGCAACAAGCAGGAGCGGAACGATGGCGAGCGTGATGGCCGCCGCGCCCCAGTAGTCGATCTTCTGTTTCACGTGCCGGGCCGGCAGGTGCAGGAACAGGAACACAACCACCAGGGCTGCGAGGCCGATGGGGAGGTTGATGAAGAAGACCCAACGCCAGCCGTCGAAGCCCAGGATGTTCGAGGCGCCGGCGAAGGCGCCACCAATAACGGGCCCCAGCACGGACGAGATGCCGAAGACGGACATGAAGTAGCCCTGGTACTTGGCGCGGTCCTTCAGCGCCACAATGTCGCCGATGATGGTCAGCGCCAGAGCCAGCAGGCCACCGGCGCCCAGGCCCTGGACGCCGCGGGCGATCGCCAGTTCGGTCATGGAGTGGACGGATCCCGCGTACAGGGAGCCAGCGAGGAAGATCAGGATGGCAGCCAGGTACAGCGGGCGGCGACCGAAGATGTCGCTGAGCTTGCCGTACAGCGGAGTGCTGACCGTGGAGGTAATGAGGTATGCGGTGGTGGCCCACGCCTGGAGGGACAAGCCGTCGAGGTCGTTGGCAATGGTGTAGATGGACGTGGACACGATGGTCTGGTCCAGCGAGGACAGGAACATGCCGAGCATGAGTCCCACCATGACGGTGAGTGTCTGACGATGCGTCAGCACCTCACCGGCGGCCCGGACGGGCGCAGAGTTGGACATATCTTCTCCAAGAGAGGCAGGCGTGGGTTTTAAGCAGGATAGTTGCTTTCAGTAACTATCCTAATGCCTGTTTGATTCCCGGGTCACCAAACTTTTTTTCGAACTCCCCGTAAATCACGTCCGGGCAATGCCTCACCGTTCCACGAGGATGCCGTCCGGATCGCTGTAGATCATGACTCCGGGCTGGATCCGGACGCGGTCGATCACCAGATCCACGTCAACCTCGCCAATACCTGTCTTGGCGCTCTTCCTGGGGTTGCTGCCCAAGGCTTTGACACCAAGCGGCAATCGCCCCAAGGCCACCCGGTCCCGGATAGCGCCGTTGATAATGACGCCCGCCCATCCATTGGCCACGGCGCTCTCGGCGATCATGTCCCCCATGAGTGCGGTGCGCAGCGAGGCGTGTCCGTCCACCACCAGGACGGCTCCCTCGCCCGGGGTGTTCAGGATGGTCTTCACCAAGGCATTGTCTTCGAAGCACCGCACCGTTCGTACTGGGCCGCTGAAATGGGAGTGTCCGCCGAGATTCTGGAGTTGCACTGAGATCGACTCAAGTTCCTCTCCGCGTTCGTCGTAGAGGTCGGCGGTGTTTACATGCTCGCTCATGGGCTTCTCCTTTAGGGTTTGAGACCACACTAAGGCCCGCCTCCAGAGCCCCGCACGGCCTGTCCACGCTATGTGGATAAGGCCGCCACAAAGGGTTAGGTAAGCGGTCGCCGCGCTAGGCTGAATCCAAGCATCCAGACCTAGGGGGAACCTGCCATGAGCCTGTCCGACCTGCCTGGGCCGGTCCCTGATCCGGCCGTGGTACGCGCCAACACGACGACGGCGCTCGCCGAGCCGGTACAACGTGTCCGCTCGCTGTGGGTAACCGGCGTAGTGCTGGTCAACCTCGGCATCAACGCGGCCTTCTTCGGCCCACTCCAAGTGCTCCTGGGCCAACAGGCGGCACATTTTGACGACGGCCAGAAGGAAGCCATCCTGGCGCTGGTGACGGGCTGTGGCGCAGCCGTTTCAATGGTGGCCAATCCCTTGTTCGGTGCCTTCAGCGACCGCACCACGTCCAAGTACGGACGCCGGGTGCCATGGGTCCTCATGGGAGCGATCCTTGGCGCAGTGGCCCTCGTGGCGCTGGCCGGCGCCCCCAATGTCGCGGTCATGACCGTGCTCTGGTGCCTCGTCCAGGCCGGGGCCAATGGAATGTATGCCGCCATCACGGCAGCCGTCCCGGATCGCGTCCCGGTGGCGCAGCGCGGTACCGTCGGCGGACTTGCCGCCATGGGGCAAACGGTGGGCATCCTGGTCGGCGCGGTGATTGCCGCCGTCGTTGCTGGAAACTTCGGGCTCGGTTACTGGCTGTGCGCGGCGGCGCTGCTCGCCGGCGTCGTGCTTTACCTCTTTAAGAGCGACGACGAGCCCCTCGACGCACAGGACCGGCCGCCGTTCAGAATCGGCGCTTTCCTCAGAGGCTTCTGGGTGTCGCCGAAGCGCTTCCCGGATTTCAGCTGGGCTTGGCTTACGCGGCTCTTAGTGAGCACGGGCAACCATATGGTCACGCTGTATCTGCTCTTTTTCCTCAGTGACGCCGTGCACCTGAAGGAGACCGAGGGCATTGATCCTGCTTTCGGCGTCCTGATCCTGACGGGGCTATACGCTGTGGCGGTGATCATCACGAGCGTGCTCGGCGGCCGGTTGAGCGATCGGATGGGCAAGCGCAAGCCCTTGGTTATCGCCTCGTCCGTGATCATCGCAGTGGCGTCGCTGATTCTCGCCTTTGCGCCGACCTGGATCGGTGCGCTGGCCGGAGCGATTGTCCTCGGGATTGGATTCGGCGCCTACTTGGCCGTGGACTTCGCCTTAATCACGCAGGTCCTCCCCACGGCATTGGACCGTGGAAAGGACCTGGGGGTCATCAACATCGCGAACTCGCTGCCGCAGGTGATCGCGCCGAGCATTGCGTTCCCGTTTGTTGCCTACTGGGGCGGCTACGTCTCGCTGTACATAGCCGCCGCCGTCATCGGCTTGCTGGGCGCGGTGTTCGTGGTGAAGATCAAGAGCGTCGCGTAGTTGGTTTAGAACACGGCGGTGAAGCCGCCCCAGCCCCAGCCGACCACCTCTGCGCCCTTCCAGCCTCCTGTGCCATTGCCGTAGTACATGTGCATCCGGCCTGAGTAGTCGATGGCATAAACGTCCTGATAGCCGTCAGCGTTGAAGTCCCCAGCGGCTCCGATCCTGGCCATGGTGTTCCAGCCAACTCCGATGATGTCGCGTTTTTCGATCTTGGAACCATCGATCTGGTAGCTGTAGAGAAGCCCCGATGGTGTCCGTCCCATCAGGTCCTCTACACCGTCACCGTTGAAGTCACCGGCAGGAAAGACTGTATTGAACATGTTCCACCCGGTACCAATCGGCTGCCCGCCGTAACCAAGGCCACCGTCGTAGCCCGTTCCGTAGTACCAGAGAGTTCCGTTGGCGTCGCGGCCGTAGATACCGCTGTGCCCGCCTTCCTGGGTGCTCGTCGTCGCAAAGATGGTGTTAAAGACATTCCAACCGGTGCCCAGCTGTTGGCGCTGCAGCCAGCCACCTTGGCCGTCGCCGGGATACAGGAAGAGCCGGCCGGTGCTATCGCGGGCCACAACATCATTCCTGCCGTCGCGGTTCAGGTCGCCGGTCTTGAAGATCGACGTCATCTCTGACCAACCTTGTCCGACGACGCGGGACGCTTCCCAACTTCCCCGTGTCGATGTGGGGTACATGCTGAGCAATCCGGAGCGGTCGCGAGCAAGGATATCTGTGGTCCCGTCGCCATTGAATCCGCTGGACCAATGGGAGTCCCTGATGTTCTCCTTCCACTGGCTGGTAACAACCCGCAGGTCAACCCCGCCCGCGTTAACGGTTACCTCCGCAGCAATGAAGTTCTGCTCGTAGTTATGGTGCTGGTCCTGGAGGGTGGGGCGATATGTTGGAGCCGTGGGGCGTTCCACATAAGGAGGTCCCACCCAGCGCGACTTGACTACTGGATTGGACCCGGCCGGCACCACGACTTCTGACAACCTGAAGTCGGTTCGCAGAATAGAGCCCACCGATGCTTCGCCCAGCACGTTTGGACGGCGGGGCTGAATAATGGGTCCGGCCGGTTTTGACACGGCCTCCGTCGGCAGGTACCCAGGAGAGTAGACCTTCGTACGGAAGGAAACCGATGCGCCCACGTCGAAGGAAGACAGGTAGTAGTCGGAGGTCTTGTATTCCAGATCGATGCCGTTGCGCATCCACTGGTACTCCGCATAATCCGGCTGGCCCTGCCACGTGCCAGGATTGGCCTTGGCCCAGATCTCAGTTTCGGCTCGCCCTTCAACGTAAGCTGGGCTGACATTCACATTTGGCTGCAGTATTAAACCCGGGTTGTTGACTCTGAATGCCGCCTCCGGAAAGTCATCTGTGACTGAGGAATCGCCACTGTACTTCCTGGGCCTGATCATCGCCGACGATCCATCGGCGAATTTAACCGTTGCCTGTCGTAGCGAGTACTTTCCCGTGGCGTCATTGGCCTGCACGGTTCGGAACGCAGAGCCGGACTGTTGCGATTGCACGCCGTTGGCGGGCTTCCATGACAAGTAACTCTCCGTAACCCCGGACTCATCCTGCATCACGAAGCTGACTACGGTGGCAGGTCGCGCCACCGTAAAGTTCAAGCGCAACTCGCCACCCACCGAAGCGGTTGTTTTGCTGGCCGCGCTAATGCTCAGAAAGGCTGGATCCGGCGGCCATACGTACGAGTCCGCGGTGGAGGAACCGCTGTCAGTGGGTGTCGCACCAGCGGCAGGAATGTGAAACAGGAGGCTGGCAAGCATGCTTGTCACGGTGAGTGCCAGAACCTGCAAACCGAGGAGCATGGAACGATGTGTGGTGAGTTTCATGGTCGGTCTTCCCAAAGTGATTGGTTCTTTTGAAAGAGAAGTTGCGCTTAGAAGACAGCGTTGAAGCTATTCCAGCCCCAGCCAACAACTGGCGAGCCTTTCCAGCGGAAGCCGGATATGCCGGAGTGGGTGTAGCCGGAGGGGTCACCCAAATACATGGTTAGACGCCCACTGTTGTCTATTCCATAAACGTCCGAATAGCCGTCACCATTGAAGTCGCCGGCCATCCCGATCTTTGCCACCGACTCCCAGCCCCAGCCAATGGATCCCGAGAAGCCGCCTGGCAATCCGAATTCTTGAAACCACCCGTTCCGGGTGGTGCTTCTTACCTCAAGCGTTCCCCAGAAGGGTCGGGTGAGTACCACCAGGTCCGGGCTGTCCAGAAAGTGTCCCGCGCCCACTGCATAGTAGCCATCCCAGCCTGGACCGATTTTGTACGGAGTAAGCCATCCACCTCGACCATTGCCGGGGTACATGAAGAGATTCCCCGCGGAGTCCTTGGCGAGAATGTCGTTAGTACCGTCACCGTTGAAATCGCCGGGCGCGATGAGGTCTTTGAATCCTTGCCACCCCTGGCCTACCTGCAGCGCTTTCTTCCAACCGCCGGATCCGTTTCCCTGGTAGAGGAAGAGCCGTCCCTGGCCATCGCGTGCCAGGACGTCCACGGTTCCGTCGCCGTCGAAGTCCCCGGGAGAGAGCAGCATGTTGAAGTTGTTCCAACCCCAACCGATCACTTGTGGCGTCTGCCAATTTCCGCGTCCATCAGTGGGGTACAACAGCAAACGGCCAGCGGAATCGCGGGCAAAAAGGTCAAGCGTGCCGTCGCCGTTGAATCCACGGGCACGTGGCGCTGCCGCGATCCGGAGCGGATGGGACGCCTGCGCGGTCACGGACGACTCGGCGTCGTACGTAACGGTGAGACTGGCGGCAATCACTCGTCCTAAGTCAGCGGACGTAGCCAGGTAAGTGCTGCCGGTGGCGCCCGGAATGACCACACCGTCGCGGGTCCAGGTGTAGGACACCGCTGGCGTTCCGCCAGCGGGCGAAACGTAGGCGAACGTCGTCGAGATATCGACCTTCAGGAGACCCCCTACCGTGGGGTCGCTTTGGAGCCTCGGTGAAGTAGAGACGTAGACGTATCGCGACGGCACGGCCACCGAAGGCGCCGCAGCTTGGACGGGCACGCCGGACGCCAGGACACCGCAGGCAAGGACCGATGCCGTGACAATCGAAGAGAGCCGACGAAGCGCGTGAGAGCGCGTTGATTTGAGAGACTTCAAGATTTCCTCATGGAGTAGGCGCCGGAAGGGCCGGCAGGACGAATAGCCGGGCAGAAAGGTCAGATCCGGACAGGCGCGCGCCTAGAACACTGCATTGAAGTTGCCCCAGCCCCAGCCGACAACCCCAAAGCTCTTCCAACCACCAGAGCCGTTGCCGTAGTACATGCGCATCTGGCCGGCGGTATCGATGCCCCAAACATCGTTGGCGCCATCGCCGTCGAAGTCGCCTGCGCCACCGAGCTTGGTGATTGCGTTCCAGCCCTGGCCGATAGCCCTGCTGGAGGTCCAGCCGCCTGCGCCGTTGCCGCCGTAGAAAACCAGGTTTCCGGCACTGTCCCGGGCCAGGACGTCGGGCTTCTTGTCGCCGTCGAAGTCGCCGGGGGAGAAGATCGAGGTCATGCCGTTCCAACCCCAACCGACGGTGGAGGCAGCAAGGAAACCACTGCGTCCGTTGCCCGGATAAAGCACCAGTTCACCGTTGGTCTTGCGCGCCAGAAGGTCGTTGTGGCCGTCACCGTTGAAGTCGCCGGCGGCGAAGATGGAACTGAAAATATGCCAGCCCCAGCCGATCTGCTGGCGTGGATGCCAACCACCCCAGCCATTTGAGGGGTAGAGGAACAATGACCCAGCACTGTCACGGGCAATGACATCGTTTTCCCCGTCGCCGTTGAAATCGCCGGCCGTGAACATGGTGTTGAAGATATGCCAGCCTGAGCCGACCTCGTAGGCCGGCTGCCACGTGCCGTTTCCGCCCGTCGGGTAGAGGCCAAGGCGGCCCCATGAATCCCGGATGAACAGGCCCATGGTGTATGGATCCCAATACCGGTCGGCACCCCGATAGACGCCGGTGGTGTGTGGCCGGTCTACGGTCCCGGAGGTGTCGAAGCTGAAGTCCAGGGCGTTGAAGGCAACGGGAACCGTTCCCGACTCCGGGAGGTTGCCCGGGTTGTAGATGGAACCGTCACGCCAGTAGCCCACCTGGTTACCCGCGACGGTTTGGATGTTCATGTACTGGGCAAGGTAGGTGCCAGGCGGCGTTCCCTGCTCAAAGAAGACATCGAACGTGTAGGTTGAATCGGCGGAATTGTAGGTGCCGCGTGTGAGCTGCTCGTGGAAGGTACCCTTCACCGTGTTCCGAAACGCCACGTAGACCTCGGCGATCGGGCCGAAGGCTTGGAAAGTCACCGTGGACGTTGCGTGGCCCCCACGGGGGATGGATCCCGGCGTCGTTGATACTGCTACCGGCACCGGAGCGAAAGTGTCATCAGCGTGTGCTGCGGGTGCGGCGACCAGCCCTCCGAGCAAGAGAATGCCGGCAATAAGCGCCGCCGGTAAAGAGCGTGCAAAGCGCACAGGAGTGCTCCCCATGGTTCCCCCAATTCGAGCCGGCCACAGACAACCGGCGGGTGTAAGTGACTAGAGAGTACATGGAGGAATGAGAAAGCTGGGAATTCGCTGGCAAAAATTCACGGGAAAGACAAGTCACGCCAGAAAAGCAACCGAAATCGGCTTAGAAAACTGCGTTGAACCCGCCCCAGCCCCAGCCGATGGCGGCGGAACCGTTCCAACCGCCGTCGCCGTCGCCGTAGTACGCCAGCAGTTGTCCGGAACCGTCCACCGCGAAGACATCCATGTTGCCATTGCCGTCGATGTCGCCGGCGGCGGCGATGTTGGACAGGCTACCCCAGCCCCAACCGATGGTGGCAGATCCGCTCCACCCGCCGTTGCCGTTGCCCTTGTAGAGGCGGAGGTTTCCAGAGGTGTCGCGGGCCAGGACGTCCACGTTGTTGTCGCCGTTGAAATCGCCGGGAGTGATGATCTGGTTGAGGACGTTCCAGCCGGTACCCACGAGCGAGCGGTTCAACCAGCCGCCGTTGCCGTTGCCAGGGTACAGGTAGAGGTTTCCGGACGAATCACGGGCCAGGACGTCATTGTTCCCGTCGCCGTTGAAGTCGCCGGGGGAGACGATGGACGTAAACCCGTTCCAGCCGCTGCCGATCTGCCGGCCGGCGTGGAAGCCGCCGTCGCCAGTTCCTTCATAGAGGAAAAGCCGGCCGGAGGAGTCGCGGGCCAGGACGTCGTTGGTGCCGTCGCCGTTGAAGTCGCCGGGGGACAGGACGGTGGTGAAGCCGTTCCAGCCGGGGCCCACGGTGCGGGCGGATTCCCAGGCGCTGTTGATCCGCGGGTACATCATGAGCGTGCCGTCCGAGCGGCGGGCCAGCAGCTCGAAGGCGCTGCGCCCGGTGAAGCCATTGGGGCGGTGGGAGGCGGAGACGGGCGCTGTTTCCGCGCTGGAGACTTCCACGGGATCGCAACCATTTTGGCTGGCCACCAGGTGGGCTGCGATGGTGGCACCGCGGTCGGCTTCGGTCACGACGTAGTTCGGCCACTGCCTCGAAGAAAGGACTCCGTCTCGGGTCCAGTAGATGCTGTAGTCCGGTCCGGCGGCCGCACCGCAACCGCTGAACGAGCCCTGCTCGATCTCTACCGTGAGGGTCGAACCGACGAACGGCGCACCGTGTACCACGGGCTGGTCGGGGTCCATGGTTGCCATGGCGGGTGCGGGTGCGAAGGCGGCTGCCGCGATGAATGCGGCAGCGATTCCGGAAAGCGCTCGGCGCACGCCGGACGTCGGGCGTGATGAAGCGTACATGGTGTCCTCCCCAGACTTTATGCGGTTAATGGTACCGCGGCTGGGATATACCTAGAAGATCGCTGTGAAGGCGCCCCATCCGTTACCGGCCACTTCCGAGCCGCGCCAACCGGTCCTGCCATCGCTGTAATAGACCACCAACCGGCCCTGTTGGTCCACGCCGTAGACGTCCGGATTGCCGTCCTTGTCGAAGTCGCCGGCGGCCCCTGCGGCCTTGAGCGTGTTCCATCCGACGCCGATCAACCAAGAGCGCGTCCACCCGCCGGCGCCGTTTCCGCCATAGAAGTACAGGTAGCCGCTGCGGTCACGCGCCAGGATGTCCACCTTGCCGTCACCGTTGAAATCGCCGGGTGCCAGGAGCGCGTCCATCACCTGCCAGCCCTGCCCGACGGCGGTGCGCGGCAACCAGCCACCGGAACCATTGCCGGGGTACAGATAGAGGGCGCCGCCGGGCTCGCGCGCCAGAATGTCGTTGTTACCGTCGCCGTTGAAGTCTCCGGGGCTGACGATGGAGTCGAAGATGTTCCAGCCCTTGCCGATGGTCTGTCCGGGCTTCCAACCCCCGGTTCCGTCACCCGCGTAGAGGTACAAAGTGCCTGCAGAGTCGCGGGCAATTACATCGGTCTTGCCGTCGCCGTTGAAGTCGCCCGGGGAGAGGACCAGGTTGAAGATGTTCCAGCCCCAGCCCACGGTCCGGGGAGCGTCCCAGGCGTTTCCGGTGCGGCCGAAGAGCGACAGCGAACCGTCGGTTCCGCGGGTCAGGAGTTCGAAGGACCGCCCGGTGAACCCGGCTGCGCGATTGACGGAGCCCACGGGCGCGGTCTCGTTGCTGTGGAGGGTTTCGCCGGAGCACGCGGTCTTGCTGGCGGTCAGGTGGGCAGCCATCCTTGAACCGGCGTCGTCCTGCTGCAGCACGTAGTTCCTGCCCGTTTCCCCTGCCACGAGGAAGCCGTCACGGGTCCAGTAGATGCTGAAGTCCGGCCCTTTGCCGCCGCCGCAACCGTAGAACGTGTACGGCCCGATGTCGGTGGTCAACGTCTTGCCCACGAACGGTTGGCCGTTGACCACGGGGTCGGGTCCGTTGCTCGGGGCAGCCGACGCCGGCAGGGGACTAAGTGCCATGGCCGCCAAAGCGGCGCCCATCAGCGTTGCCGCCACCCGGCGTCGTACGTTCCCCATCCGTGTTCCTCCCATGTGCAGACCTGAAACCTCACTGAAGTTTAGGGGTACGCTCGGGGGAATCCTTGGAACGCTGCGTAAGCCTTGTTCGCGGCGGCATTCAGGAAACGGTCATTTTGCTCCCGTATCATTGATCCGATCGGCCAGCCGTGGGTTCCATCCTCGACCGGCCGCTTCCTTGCCAGCTTCCCAAGAGATCGCCGGAGATGTCTGCAGCAAATTCACTGGAACCGTACTCCCTGGATCTGACAACAGGGCTGCCCCGCATGGCTGCCGCGCCCACCACTCCGCGGCAGTTGTTGCGCTATGCCCGCATCCTGAAGACCGCGGCCGGGTTCGCTCAGCGCCAGTTCGATACGCTGAGCCTGTCCGATGTTGCGGCCCGGGCTGATGTGCCCCTCGGCACCTTGTACCGCTACTTTCCCTCTACCGCGCACCTCATGCTGGCCGTGTACCGGCAGCAGTTGCGGGAACTGCGCGACGGCGTCCGCCAACGCCGGGGCAAGGGCCAGTTGGCGGGCCTCATGATGGAGATTTTCCACCTCCGGGTCATGCAGCCGGGAGTTGAACACTGCCTGATCCGCCCGGCGGGCAAGGACACCGATACGGCGCAGTTGCTGCGTGAGATCGATTCCCTGTCCCAGGAAGTGGTGGGATCCCTGAGCGAGGATTCCGGTAAGGACCCCGTCAAGGCCCGCATCCTGTTGCACCTGGTGAGCGGCCTGGTCCAGGCCGTCCGGTGCCGGAGGCTTTCCCTCTTCGAAGCGGAGAAGGACCTCAAGAAGGCCTGCAGCCTGCTGACCGGAGAGTGACTGGCCCGCAGATGGTCAGCGGCTAAGGAACTGTCGGATGGCCTGCGCTGCTTTCTCTTTGCCGGGTCCAATCCACAGCAGGTGGGAGGGCGAATCCAATTCCACCAGCGTGGCGTTCGGCAGCCGCGATGCGAGATCCCCGGCATGTTCAAAGGCCACCCCGGCGTCCAGGCGGGATGCCGTCACCAGCGTGGGACATCGCACGCCCGTGATGAGGGCGCGGCGGGATGCCGAGCGTTCGGGCTTCGCCTGCGTGAGGTCGTTGGTGAAGCCCCGGCCGGATCGCATGGTCCCGAAGAACCGCCGGGCCTCGGCTTTATCCGCTGGTGCCAGCATGCCCATCAGTGTGCGGCGCGGCAGGCGGGACAACTGGGCCATCATCAGGCCCAGGCCGGTGTCCGTCCGGACCATGAGCCTGACCAGCGACCACGTGAGCATCTCCGCCCATGGGGAGAAAACCACCGGCCCCATCAGCGTCTCCGCGCGCGAGTCCGGATACGGCAACGTGGATGGGGCGCAGCTGTGAAGCACCAGGCGCTGCGCCTCGATGCCGTCGTCGCCGGCCACGGCCATCGCCTGAAGTCCTCCGAAGGAAACGCCAACCACCACAGGGTTGGTAATCCCCTGGCCAAGGCACACTTCCCGTACCAACGGCGCGAACTCGCCCGCGGTGAGGTCACCGACGTCGGTGGCGCCGTAGCCGGGCCGCGAGAAGGAGAGGACCCCGAGGCCGCGATCCGTGTAGAGGCTCCAACCGCAGTCGCTCACGGCTGAGCAGTGCCCGCCGGGGAAGAAGAGGACGTAGGGCTGGTTTCCAGGCACGTTGACTATCTCCACCGGCCTCGGGACGTTGGAACCATCATGCGTTCGGCCACGGACGTCATTCTGCCTCATGTTGGGCGGGCCGAGACCCCTTGAGGGCGGTATCTGAGGTGGTGGTCTAGACCGATGGGTACCAAAAGTGCCCAAATTAGCGTGAGCTGAGTCACATATTTGACAGGTTGAACGTTTTACTCTCGAATCATCTCTTTAGGTATTGAATCTTGTACCCTCTTGGCTTCCCTAGGCTGGAAATACCGAAGCGGCTAGCAGCCCATACCTGCAGACTCACCGCCGGGCCAGCCACCCTTGGCCCGAACCCGCAGTTCTGTTCCTGCCATTCATCACGCCGTGGGTCCACGGCTAGCCTGAGGAGACAAAGACGTGTCCATTGAGACAACTGAAGCCACTGAGAACCTGGTCCTGACTGAAGAAGAAATCTTCAAAGCCCACGAGGGCGGCAAGCTGACCGTTTCCAGCACGGTACCCCTGAACGACAAGCGCGACCTATCCATCGCGTACACCCCCGGCGTTGCGCAGGTCAGCCGGGCCATCCACGCAGACCCCAAGCTTGCCCGCACCCACACCTGGGCCGAGCGCCTGGTTGTTGTGGTCAGCGACGGCACCGCTGTCCTGGGCTTGGGCAACATCGGCCCCAGCGCCTCCCTCCCGGTTATGGAGGGCAAGTCTGCTCTGTTCAAGACCTTTGGCGACCTCGACTCCATCCCGCTGGTGCTCAACACCACCGACGTTGACGAGATCATCGAGACCCTGGTCCGTCTCCGCCCGAGCTTCGGCGCAGTGAACCTCGAGGACATCTCGGCACCGCGCTGCTTCGAGCTCGAAGAGCGGCTCATCGAAGCCCTGGATGTGCCTGTCATGCACGATGACCAGCACGGCACCGCCGTCGTTGTCCTTGCGGCCTTGACCAATGCCGCCAAGGTGACCAACCGCGCCATCGAAGGCTTGAAGGTTGTTGTTTCCGGCGCCGGTGCGGCAGGCATCGCGATCGCCGAGATTCTGCTGGCTGTGGGTGTCGAGGACGTCATCCTGCTCGATTCCAAGGGCGTCATCAGCGCGGACCGGGCGGACCTCGTTGCGGACTCCGGCAGCGTCAAGGCCCGATTCGCCCAGCGAACCAACCCCCGTGGAGTTACCGGCGGACCGGCTGAGGCCCTCACCGGCGCGGACGTCTTCGTTGGCGTTTCCTCCTCGAAGCTCGCCGAAGAGCACCTGAAGCTGATGAGCGATCAGTCGATTGTCTTCGCGCTGTCCAACCCGGACCCCGAGGTCCTGCCCGAGGTTGCCCGCAAGCACGCGGCCGTTGTTGCCACCGGCCGCAGCGACTTCCCCAACCAGATCAACAACGTGCTGGCCTTCCCGGGCATCTTCCGCGGTGCCCTGGATGCCGGCGCCCGCCGCATCACCTCGGAGATGAAGATCGCGGCTGCCCGTGCCATCGCCGAGCTCGCCGCGGAAGATCTCTCTGCGGACTACATCGTGCCGAGCCCGCTGGATGCCCGCGTGGCACCCGCCGTCACCGCGGCTGTGGCCGCAGCCGTCACCAAGTAGCGGCTACTGACGCAAGAACGACGACGGCGACGCTCCCTTTCCGGGGGCGTCGCCGTCGTTTCTTTTCCAACGCGGGGTCATTTACGGCCCATGTTTGTCGGCGGAATGGGCCGTAAATGACCCCGCGTTGCTTCTGGCGGGGCCGCACACCGGACCTACACTGGGGCCATGAATGCCGAAGTGATCGTGACCATCCTGTGCGGCTTGGCGATTGCTGTTGGTGTCGCGGGAACCATCATCCCTGTCCTGCCGGGCAGCATTCTCATTGGTGTGAGCCTGCTGGCGTGGGCCATTTGGGGCGGCGCGGGCACGCTGGGCTGGGTGGTGTTTGGCATCGGCTTGGTGTTCGTCGTCGCGGGGATGGCGGCCAGTGCTGTGTTGACTGGACGCAAGCTGAAGCAGCACGGGATTCCCAACCGATCTGTCCTGGTGGGTGTGATCGTGGGCGTCGTGGGGATGTTCGTCATTCCTGTCGTGGGACTCTTTGTTGGCTTCGCGCTCGGCCTGTTGTTGAGCGAATTTGCGCGGACCCGGGACTTCCGCTCAGCGGTCCGATCGAGCCTCGCTGCCCTCAAGGCAACCGGCATCGGCATCCTGGTGGAGTTCGCCCTGGCCTGCGCAGCGGCGAGTACGTGGGTGATCGGCGTGTGGGTCAATGCGGTGACCTGACTTTTCTCGGATCCCAGCCAAACCGGACTGACTGTCCGTGGAGGCCCAACTGCTGTTGGCAGCAAGGGAACTGTATGCACCTACATCAGGGACAACTATCCAGAGGTTTGGCTGTCAGTACCAGCCACGACCGGCCCGGCCCGGCCCGGAGAGAAGGATGGCGTCACTACTTCTCGTTGGGGCTTGAGGCTGCTTCGTGGGGTTTTCCACATAGGGCAATTGAGGCCTTATTCCGGCGTTCCTGCGCTGGAAGAGTGGGGGTATGGACGGGTTTTCGGGGCAGGTGGGTGGTGGTGTTGGTGGCGCTGCCGGGGTTGCTGGTGCCTCCGGTCATGCGTCTGTGGAACGCCCTCTGGCTGCGGGCTGGTCGATTGCGGATTTGATCGCAGTTGTTGGTGCGCTTGAGCCCGCGGGCGACAGCGGGGCGTTGGTGGATCAGTTGCGGGGTTTGGAGGATGTGAAGTCGGCGGTGTCGGCGGCGCAGGCGAGGGTGGCTGTGGCGTTTGATCTGGCCCAACGCCGGGAGCAGGCCGCGGCGGGGGTTCCGGCCTCGGAGCGGGGTAAGGGTGTGGGGGCGCAGGTGGCATTGGCGCGGCGTGAGTCCCCGAACAAGGGGGCCCGGTTGTTGGGGTTGGCGAAAGCACTCGTGACGGAGATGCCGCGGACGTTGGCTGCGTTGGAGACCGGGCAGTTGAACGAGTGGCGGGCAACGTTGTTGGTGCGGGAAACGGCGTGTTTGTCGGTGGAGGACCGGTGCGCGGTGGATGAGGAGTTGGCTGCGGATACGGGCACGTTCGACGGTGCCGGTGACCGGCGGATGGTGGCGTTGGTGAAGGCTGCGTCGTATCGGCGGGATCCGGCCTCGGTGACCCGGCGGGCGGCGTATGCGGTGAATGAGCGGACGGTGGGGTTGCGTCCTGCGCCGGACACGATGACGTATTTGACGGCGTTGTTGCCGGTGGCGCAGGGGGTGGCGGCGTATGCGGCGCTGACCCGGGCCGCGGGGTCGGCCCGCTCTGCCGGTGATGCGCGGTCCAAGGGGTAGGTGATGGCCGATACTTTGGTGGAGCGGCTGACCGGGGCCCCGGGTGGTGTCGCTGGGGTGCACGTGGAAGTGGTGATGACGGATCGGACGTTGTTGCAGGGTGATAGTGAACCGGCGAGGTTGAAGGGCTACGGCATCGTCCCGGCCGGCTGGGCCAGGACCCTGATCAAGCACGGCGCCGACAGCGACCCGGCCACACGCGCCCGTCAGGTGGCGGGCGGCGACCCGGCAACACGTGCCGGGCAGGAAACGGCCAGCGGCAGGGCTGCAGACGACTGGCAGGAAGCGATCGGCGACAGGCCACGCGGGCCATCCGGGTCGGCCGGGTCGCCCGTGGCTGCCGTGAGTGAACCGGATTCCGGTCATGCCTCAGGCCTTCCGACGGATTTCGACGTGTGGGTCCGGCGGCTGTACACGGCGCCGGGAACCAATGAGCTGCTGGCCACCGATTCCAAGGCCAGGTTGTTCCCCCAGGGGATGCGCAGGTTCATCCAGACCCGTGATGACACCTGCCGCACACCGTACTGCGACGCGCCCATCCGCCACTACGACCATGTCCTGGCCTGGCGCTCCGGTGGAAAGACCACCCTGGCCAACGGCGCAGGGCTCTGCGAAGCGTGCAACCACACCAAAGAAAACCCCGGCTGGAACACCAAGCGACTCCACGATGCGCACAAGGTGGACCTGACAGCTCCGGCGGGTGGGGCAGCTCCGGCGGGTGGCGCAGCCCCGGCGGGTGGTGCAAGGCAGTCGCTTCAGCCACGCAGGGCCGGCCAGTCCACCGAGCGAAAGCAAACAGTCCTGTCCGGCCAACCCTTCGAAATACAGACACCCACCGGCCACCGTTACACCTCCATGCCCCCACCACTTCCCGGCTACTTCCAGGAGGCCGTCCCCCTGGCAACGGTTGACCGCTTCACCCCGATGCCAGACGGGGCATCGAGGTGAAGGGTGGTTGGAATCGGGTGTTCGTGCGCGGCTGCGTGGCGTTCCGCACTGCGTTGATTCGTCTAGCCGAGTGCCGGAACCTTGACCTGGGCCGGGCGGAACGTCGCCCCGGCCCCGGGGAACAGCGGTATGTCGATCCTTGCGAGAGTGTGGATCTCCTGGACTGTGGCCTTGGTGTGGGCAGCGATCTCAGCGAGGGTGGTGACCCACATGCCGTCGAGACCTTTGACCCGCTCGATCAATTGCTCCAACGCGACTGCCCTGGACGGCCTTCCGGAAATGAAGGGGTGGTTGGTCAGGACGAAGCAACTGCCCTGGGCATGGTGGGCTTCGGCTTCAAGCGTCCACATTTCCAAGGCCTTGGCAGGGCTCTCGATCACACCGCTGCCGGTGACGCCAGGGTAGAAGCCGTATTGCTCCCAGTCGTCCAGTGCCCAGTCGACGGGAATCTCCACGATGTCCCGGGAGTCACCGATGTCCCGCGAGTTACTGTCGCCCCGGGAGCCGCCATCGGCGACGGCCAGGCGGTAGGGGGCATCGCCGTCGAGCAGGCTCGAATCATAAAGGAAGCCGCGGTCCGCCAGCAGCGCCGGGGTGTGCCAGTTGAGCTCCCACCAGGGAGCCCGATAGCCGAGGGGCCGGACTCCGGCAACCTTGTTCAACGCCTCCAGTCCGCGATCGAGGTAGCTGGCTTCCGTCGCGGCGTCGATGCCTTGCATGGGCTCGTGCAGGTATCCGTGGTGGGCGATTTCGTGGCCGGCGTCGGCGATCCGGCGGACGATGTCCGGGTAGCTCTCCGCCGTGAATCCGGGGATGAAGAACGTGGCCTTGATGTCCTGGCGGTCCAGGATCTGCAGCAATCGCGGCACGGCGATCCGTGGGCCGTAGGACTGGTGGCTCATGAGCGACATACGTCGGGTGCTGGTGGGGTCGTGGGCGATGGTGCAGGATTCGGCGTCCACGTCGAAGGTGAACGAGGCGGCGGCCCTGAAGCCTTCCGGCCAGGCGATCGGATGCAGGGAGTCTGCGAATGCGGGCTTGTTCATGAGGTGTCCTTCGCGATAGTCAGGCTGCCGGTTCCGGCGTGGAAGCCGGCGCGGGCTGGGTGGCTGAGACGTGGTTGGAATCTGCCAGCAGGAACTTCCGGTGGGCCTTCGGTCCCAGGAAGGCGTAGGCGGCGGCGCTGGTCAGGCCACCGGCCAGCCAGGACAGGTCCCAGCCGCCCAGGGCAACGGCGATGGGTCCCTGCATGATGGGGATCAGGCCGTACATGAAGAGCCAGGTGGCGAAGATGCCTGCGAGGAGGGAAACGATGCCGGCCCAATTGACCACGGGCAGTCGGTGGGTGCCGACGGGATCGAAAAGGCGCTCCACTTTGGCCGGCCAGCGCTTCTCGAGCCAGAAGTAGTGCACCAGCATCACGCCGCCCCATGCGGCAACCCAAGCAACCAGGCCGATGAGCCAGGCATCCAGCACGGCGGCGAAGTCCTCTTGGAAGATGAAGAAGATGACGGCCGCCAAGGAGAAGACGCCCACGAAGAGGTTCAGCTTGCGCCGGTTGATGTTGATGTCCAGGGCCTGGGTAGCTACGGAGAACGTGTAGATATTGAGGATGTTGGTGGCAATGGGTCCGTGCAGCACCATGAGGAGGACAGGGAGTGCCAGGACGCCGAAGTTCTGCACGATCAACTTGCCGGGGTCTATTTCGCCGCTGTTCGTGGCCAGGCTGGCGCCGAGGACGCCGAGCCACACCACGGGGATGAACTGGCCCAGGACCGATGCGAGGTAGACCTTGCGCTTGGGGACCGAGGTGCTGACGAAACGGGAGTAGTCGGCGGCGTAGGTGAACCATGTGATGCCCCAGCCGATGCCGATGGCCGTCATGACCGCACTCATGGCGGCAATCCGGTCCGATCCCGTCAGGATGTTGCCGGCAGGCCCGGCGTAGCCCCAATCGATCTTCATTCCGAACCAGGCCACGGCGGACATGACGGCGAGGATGAGGATGGTGGGCGGAACGGTCCAGCGCTCGAAGGCCGCGATGGCCTTGTAGCCGAACCAGGCGATGGCCACCTGTGCGGCCATGATTGCCGTGGCGACGCCGATCTTCCATCCGTAGTTGTGGGCAGCGGGATCCACCCACCCAAGGGTTCCGAAGAGGGCCATGACCAGGTCCAGGATGATCCACGTGTTGACCGCGCACCAGCCGATCACCAGGAGTGCCTGGATGGCCGCCGGGAGGTAGTTGCCGCGTCGGCCGAATGCGGCGCGGGCAAGGACCATGCCAGTGGCCCCGGTTTTCTGGCCCAGGAGGACAAAGCATCCGAACAACAGCATGCCAATGAGGTTGCCCAGCACCAGGACGGTCACGGTGTCCGCGAAGCCCAGGCCCAAGTGGATGCCGAGGGCTCCGAGCACCCAGTTGATGGGCGCGAGGTTGGCGCCGGCCCAGATCCAGAATTGCCCGGAGACCCTGCGGGTGCGGTCTGCTTCGGGAATGGGTTGGAGCCAGGCTTCGCTGTCGTGGCCCGGCGCCGTTGCCGGACCTGACTGCGCCTGGCCAGGGTTTACTGGTTCCGAGTGCGCGGGGGAGAGGTTGTCTTGCATGGGAGAGCCTCCGTGTGTGAAAGGGACACTCTCAGATTATGTGCGCCACATCACAGCAACAAGATACGATGTGTCTAAAGGAATTCCATCAAGAGTGACGGAGTGTCATGTCAGTTCTGCTGGGTGAAGCGCTCACCTACTCCAGCCTCAAAGCCGCCGAACCTCTGCTCCTCAACGAGGTCCCCGGAGCGTTGGACCGTCCCGTACGCTGGGTCCACTCCAGCGAAGTCCTGGACATCGCACCCCTCCTGAACGGCGGCGAACTGCTCCTCAGTGGCGGGCAGGCGCTCGCAGGAGTCACAGCGGAGCGCCAAGCAGGGTACGTCCGCGACTTGGCGGCACGGGGAATCTCGGCGCTCGCACTGGAGACAGGACCGGCCCTGCCCGGCGTCCCGCAAGCGATGCTGGACGAGGCCCAGGCGGCAGGGCTTCCCGTCATCGAGTTGCGCCAAGTGGTCCCGTTCGTTGGAGTCATGCAGGAAATCAATTCGCTCCTTGTCAGTGAATCGGTGGAGCAACTGCAGCGCGGCGACCAGGCCAGCCACGCGATGGCGGCTGAGCTCGCCCACGGCGGCGGGCTGGACCAATTGCTCGCCGTTTTGGCAGAAAAGGCCGGGGTGGGCGCGAGGCTGGTATCGCCGTCGGGCCTGACACTGGGCGCTGCCGGTTCGCTGGCGACGGACGACGTCGGCTCCGTCACCTCCGTGGATGTGCCGGTGCGGGGCGTCCTGGCGGCCCGCCTTGAGCTGCACGTGCCCGACGACGGCGACAGCGGCTTGGCGCGCGTGGCGGGGGAGCGGTCCGTGGACATCCTGGGGCTGGCCCTCATGCAGCGCATGCCGCCGGGCTTGAAGGAACTTGCCGGGACCGAACTCATGCGCGCCATCAAATCCGGAAGCCAGCCGTGGCAACTGCAGCAACTCGGTCCGGCCGCGGGCTTCCCTGCGGACGGTGCGGTGGCCGCCGTCGTGATCCGTACGTCGGGTGCCGGGCACCTGCGTTCCGCCGTGGACGAGGTGCTGAACCGATGCGTCGCGCACAGCGCGAGCTATGCGGACAATGCTGAGCTGATCGCTCTCGCGGCCCTGCCAGGCGACGCCAGGGCTGCCCGGAATGCGCTGCTCGAAGGGCTGCGTGCCCTGGAGGTGCCTGGGGGCTCGGCGCTTTCCGTGGGGCCGCTCGGGATGGGGATCGAGAATGCGCCGTGGTCGCTCGCGGAGGCGAGGCGGACGCTCGACCTGCCTTTCCTCGTCGCTGGCGTGGCGGATGCGGAGGCCTACGCTGTGGAACTGCTCGCGGGCGCGTCCCTGGACCCGGCCATTCGCGAAGGGTTCGTGCAGCGGCAGTTGGGCGCCGTCGTCGAGCATGACCGCTTGAGGCGATCCGGGCTCCTGGCGACGCTGACCGTATGGCTCGATTCCGGCTGCAACACAGCCCAGGCGGCGCGTGAGATGCATCTGGAGCGACAATCCATGCACCATCGCCTGCAGCGGATCTTTGAGCTGTGTGGCGGAGACCCGCGCGGTACAGGCCGGCTCGTGGCGCTGCATCTGGCCACGCGGCTGGCGAGGTTGTAGCCGCCGCAACGCGAAAGCGCGGGTCCACTACCCACGACGCCGTAAATGAACAGCGAAGGTGCAGCGGACCCGCGAAGTGGAGGAACTAGACGGTTTCCCGGACCGGCGCCTTCTCCTCGGCAGTGGGCTCGCCACCGGGCTGGGCTGTGGGCTCGCCGCCGGGCTGGGCTGTGGGCTCGCCGCCGGGCTGTGTTGTTGGCTCGCCGCCGGCTTGGGCCAGCGTCATGCCGCGGGTCTCCTCAGCAAGGAAGAGGCAGAGGAAGAATCCGGCGGCGGTGACTACGGCAGCGATCACCATCGTGGGGCCAATGCCCCAGGCGTCGATCGCGAAAGGAAGCCCGAAGGTGCCCAGCGCGGCGCCGATCCTGCTGGCAGCGGTAGTGATGCCGACGGCGCTCGCCCGGACATTGGTGGGGAACAACTCGCTCGGGTAGGCCCATTCGAGAATGCTCGGTCCGCCGGAGAAAAGAGCGTAGGCACAGAAGCAGGCAATGATGACGCCCACCGGAGCCGACGGTGCGAAACCGAGGATGAACAGCGGGATGGCCATCAGGGCGAAGCACCAGATGATGAGCGGGCGGCGGCCCCACGTCTCGATCAGTTTGAGGGCAGGGATGCAGCCGGCCAGGAAGACGAGGTCGATCACCACCGAGCCCAGATTGGAGGCGTTGCCGTGGCCGAGTCCGAAGGACGCAAGGATGGTGGGGCCGAAGGTGTAGATCGCGAACAGCGGACCCACCTGCAGGGTGTAGAAGCCGCTGCAGAAGATGATGCGCTTGAGGTAGGGACGCTGGAGGAGGACCCGGAGGTTGACCTTGCCGGTTTCCGTGGCGGGCTTGGCTTCCGACTCGAAGACCAGGTGCTCAACGCTGAGCTGGTCTGCGAGGGCTGCCCGGAGGGAGGCCTTTGCTTCTTTGGTCCGGCCATGATGGAGGAGCCACCGGGGAGATTCGGGGGTGCCCAGTCGGACGAGGAGGACGATGGCGCCCAGGAATGCGGACGAAACGAGCATCCAACGCCAGGACTCGCCGCCGAAGAGTTCGAACATGGCGTAGCCCACCAGGGATGCCAAGGCTGCGCCGATGAACCAGCCCACCTGGAGGACGCCGAGCATTTGGCCGCGGCGCTTTCGCGGCAGCCATTCGGCCAGCAGGGAGTTGGCGATCGGGTAGTCGGCGCCGATGGCCAGGCCCATGATGAAGCGGGCGATGATGAGCTGGGTGGGGTCCTGGACGAAGAACTGCAGGACCGAACCGATGACCAGGACCCACAGGTCGATGGTGTACATGAGCTGCCGGCCGATGCGGTCAGTCAGCGGGCCCAGGAAGACGGCTCCAAGGAAGATGCCCACCAGCGCTGACGCACCGATGAGGCTGGTTTCGAGGGCGCTGGTGTTGAAGTCGGCGGAAATGCCGATGAGGGCGATGGCGATGATGCTGAGGATGTAGCCGTCCAGAATGGGGCCGCCCATGCAGGCGGCGACAAGTTTCTTGTGGAACCGCGTGAAACGCGCTTCATCAATGGCGACTTGGATGTCCATTGAGCTCCTTTGACATGCGGGCGAGTGATGGCCCGTGTTGTTGTCAACAGCCTGACGACAGTTGATATATCAAAGACTAAGATGTGATCCACCACACGGTCAATGGTTAATCCAGTGTTACCTCTGGCTCGCGACGAACTCGTTGAAATGGTGCACGTGGTCGTCCATCAGTGACTGGCTCAGTGCGGAATCCTTGGCGATGATCGCGCGGGCGATGCCGGCCAATTCCCGGGTCTGCTCCACGACTGGCGGGCGTCGCTCGAGGATCTGTGACCAGATGCGGGTGGAGAGGTGGGCGTAGCGGACCAGCGTATCCGCGAGGTGGACGTTGCCGGCGATCTCGTAGATCAGATGGTGCACGGCCAGGTTCAGGCGCATCAACTCGTTTTGGTCCACCGTCCGGCTGTCCAGGGAATCGAGGAGGGGAAGGAGCTCCTGCAGCTTATTGGCTCCGTCGGGACGGATGTTTCCTGCGGCCAGCCCCGCCGCCAATGGCTCCAATGCCTGGCGGATCTGGGCCACTTCGAACAGGTCGGTCAGGTTGATGGGAGCGGCGAAGGAGCCCTTCCGTGGCTGCGTGACGACGAGCCGTTCGCTCTCGAGCTTGCTGAGCGCCTCGCGGATGGGGGTGCGGCCCATCTGCATTTCCTTGGATAGCTGGGACTCGTTGATGGCCTCATTGGGGCGGATGTCCAGCGTGATGATCCGGTCCGCGATCACCCTGTAGGCGAGGTCGGCCAAAGATTCGATGAGCTGCTCACCCCGTTCCGATTTAGGCTCAGGAACTCAATGTACCGGCTGGCGCCGGGTCGGCGTGCGCGGGGGATAATGTGAACGCTTACGTACCTCCGGTAAATGTGAAAAGATTCAAGGAAATAGCGAATGGGCCATTGCCCTTGCCGCCCCTAATCGGCCAAAGGAGGGTCTGTTCATGGAGAGTACGGCGCTCTCGACCCGTGCCCTTGACCTGCTGCTCCTGTTGCGTGGCAGTGAGCCCGAAGGTCTTGGCCGGGCAGACCAGGTGTCCTACCAGATTGAAACCGCCATCCTCATGGGAATCCTGACGGAAGGCGACCGGCTTCCCACGGAATCTGTGCTCGCGGCGGAGCTTGGCATTTCACCGATCACCTTGCGCCAGTCGCTGGCGGCGTTGCGGACCAAGGGCCTGATCGAAACGAGCCGTGGACGCAGTGGGGGCAGCGTCATCCGGGGCCAGATCGAGTTGACGGACACCCAGCTCCAGCGGAAACTCAAGGAGGCCAGCACGGAATCGCTTCGCGACCTGGGCGATCTCGGGGCTGCGGTTTCCTCCATGTCTGCCAGGCTGGCGGCCAGCCGCGCCGACGCTCAAAATGTGGCCCATCTTGACGAGTTGGTACAACGCCATCGGGATGCCAAGGATGCGCGGACCCAGCGCCGCCTGGACAGCCGTTTCCATGTGGCCATCAGTGTGGCGGCGCAATCGAGCCGGCTGACGTCGGCTTCCCTCCAATTGGAGGCCGAACTGATGACCCTCTGGTGGGGCCACCCCGAGGAAGCCGGGCATCTGGAAGCGCTGGTTGAACAGCACGAGGCCATCCTGGACGCGATCCGTGACCGTGATGCTGACCGCGCGGGGGCCGCTGCCGAGCGCCATTCCCGGACCGAGACCGAGTATCTGATAGCCCAGCACCTGAGATTGACGATGGAGTCCGACGGAAGTGCATGACGTGACGGTTGTACATGAAACCCTCCAGCGAACCGCGCAGGCAATCTCCACCAGTGTCGGCGGAGTCTTTGAGAGCCTTGAAGAAATTGCGGCGTCGGTTTCCGCGGTAGCCGCATCGGCGCCGGGTACTCCCCGCCGCAGCGCCTACTCCTACTTGAAGGCGGAGTTTGCGGCTTTCATCAGCAGTCACTCTGCGCTCATTGGCGGTGCCGGGATTGCGTACGCACCCGGCAGCCTCCCCGAGGCGCATCTCTGGCTGGAATGGTGGCGGGCTGGCCAAGGGGCGGGAGAACCCCGGTTCGTGACGCACGACCTCAACTCGGAGTCGCTGAATTATTACGACTACACCAGCCGGGAGTGGTTCACGGCTCCGTCGGAGAGTGGCCACTCCGTGGCGGTGGGACCGTATGTGGACATCGGCGGGATCAACGTCAACCTCATCACGCTCAGTGCGCCCGCACCAACGCCGCAGGGGACGCACGTCCTGGGCTGCGACCTTGCCCTCGCAAAACTCGAAGGCGTGTTCCTTCGCGCGCTGAAACTCCGGGATCCTTCCGTCATCCTCCTGGGTCCGAATGGTCGCGTTATCGCTTCCAATGATGCTGGAATCGCCTCCGGCACACTGCTTCTGGAGGAGGACATGGAACGCGTGGATCTCTCGTTGGACATCGCTTCGGGCACGCCAGCCAGGCTGCCATGGAAGTTGATCTCGCTGAAGCGGTAACCCTCTCCGCAGACATCCCCGCCAGCGCCCCGCGCGCTTGGCGGGGATTTTTTTACCCAAAAGACCTATTGCATTAATCATACAATGATGTATCTTTTATATGTGACCAGGCGCACAAGGCTCTGGGATGCACCTCATAGAAACCTCTCCAGGAACTGGCGGAACCGATCTCCAGCTGCCGAGGAAGACAGCACAAGGGTCCGCGCACCGTGATCCCCCAACAAGGAAGTTCAAGCTCATGAAAGACGTAGTTATTGTCGGCGGCGGTCTCGCTGGTCTCTCGGCAGCGTGGCGGTTGCGGCACTGGGACACCCTGGTGCTCGAGTCGGAACACCGCGTTGGTGGCCGCATTCGCTCTGAACGCCGCGGAAACTACTGGTTGAACTGGGGCGGCCACGTCTTCGCTGGTGCCGGTTCCTCCACGGACTCCCTGCTCAACGAGGTTGGCGTCACCGCGGTGCAGATTCCCGGTTCGCTCCAGGCTTTGTCCATGAACGGGAAGTTCATCAAGAAGGGGCACATCGCCACCTACCCGTTCCGTATTCCGATGTCCCTGTCCTCCCGCTTTGACACGCTGAAGGCCGGCATGAAGGTTGTCAGCGGAGTGGCCAAGTACACGGGCGTGGTCCGCAAGCGCGCCGGAGAATCCGGTGCCATGCGCCAGCAGCGCATCTACGACTTCGAGAACTCCGCCTCGTTCCAGGACTTCATTGGCGATTTGTCCGAGGATGCTGCGGCGTTGTTCAAGACCACTGTGACCCGCTCCGCCGGGGACATGGACCAGATTTCCGCAGGTGCGGGCATCGGCTACTTCAGCCTGGTCCTGGGAATCGGACAGGGACTGAGCCAGGGCATCGTGGGCGGCCCGTCCACCCTCACCGAATCCATTGCCGCGGCACTGGGTGACCGGGTCCAGCTGGGTGCCACCGTCAACGAGGTAGTCCACAAGCAGGATTCCGTAGTGGTCCGTTACACCCAGGGCGGAGTGGACCGGGAAGTGGAAGCCCGCACAGTGGTTCTCGCAACCACGGCGGATGTCTCCAACAAGATCGGCGTGGACCTGCCCGAGGAACTCCGCGGCGCACTGAGCCAGATCAAGTACGGCCCGCACGTCAGCACTGCCTTCCTGACCAACGAGACCTCGGCACGTCCCTGGGATGACATCTACGCCATCGCGGCTCCCAAGCGTTCTTTCGCCATCGCCCTGAACCAGGCCAGCATTGTCCGTGGCACGGAGACCGTCCGCAAGCCGGGCGGCAGCTTCATGACGTTCTCCCCGGCGGCGCTCGGCAAGGCCCTCCTGGACAAGAGCGACGACGAGGTCATCAAGACCCACCTCGCAGACCTCGACCAGGTGCTGGGCGGCGGCTTCGCCGACAGCGTGGTTGAAGCCCAGACCGACCGCTGGCGGGTGGCATCCCCGTATTGCTTCCCGGGCCGCGCCAAGCTCCAGTCAACCCTGATGCGCGGCACCAATCGCGTCTTCCTGGCCGGCGACTACCTGGGCACGCTCTACACCGAAAGCTCCATCACCACCGGCTTCTCTGCCGCACAGGAAGCAGCCAGCGTGCTCGCCACCCACCGCCAGGCACCCCCGGCAACAGGCCTCTCGGTCGTCGCCTGAACCCCCTGAATACCCACAACACACGTACTGAAACGAGGAATCCATGTCCAAGGAACTTCGCGGCGTTCTGACCGCTCTCTCCACCCCCTTCAACCAGGACGAGACGATCGACGTCGAAACCCTGCGCAAGATTGTGGACCGCTCCATTGATGCCGGCGTCGACGGCGTCGTCGCGGCCGGCTCCACCGGTGAAGTCGGGGCCCTGTCCTCGGAGGAGCGCCTGCTCCTGATCAAGACGGTCATCGAGCAGGCCAATGGCCGCGTCCCGGTGATCGCCAACACCGGTGCCACCTCCACGGCCGAGGCAATCCGTCTCTCAAAGGCTGCCGAACAGCTGGGCGCAGACGTGCTGATGCTCATCACGCCCTACTACGAGCCGCTGACCCTCGAAGAGACCGTCACCTACATCAAGGACGTCGCACGCTCCGTGAGCATCCCTGTGATGCTCTACAACATCCCTCCGGTTACCGGCGTCAACCTGGACCCGGCAACCGTGCGCTCCCTTGCCGAGGAAGTGGAAAACATCCTCTACATCAAGGACTCCAGCGCCAACTGGGAGCAGGCACTCCAGCTCATCCACCACCACAGCGATGTGATCGGCACCTTCATCGGCTGGGACGCG
The DNA here is from genome assembly GCF_044769225.1 of Paenarthrobacter sp. NPDC090522. Taxonomy (NCBI): domain Bacteria; kingdom Bacillati; phylum Actinomycetota; class Actinomycetes; order Micrococcales; family Micrococcaceae; genus Paenarthrobacter; species Paenarthrobacter sp. NPDC090522. The sequence goes on along the minus strand of NZ_JBIVXL010000011.1, from coordinate 5,768 downwards.
TACCTCTACAGCGCCCTGGTCGAAGGCGCAGCAGGCGTCATGGCCGGCACGGCCAACGTGGTTCCTGACGAGATTGTTGCCGTCACCCGCCGGATCAACGAAGGCGACCTTGCCGGTGCCCGCGAACTGTGGAACGCCGTCTACCCCGTCATCGACGCCCTGCTGTCCTCGCCGTTCATCCCCGCCGTCAAGGCCGGCCTCACCCTGCAGGGCCTCCCTGCGGGATCGCCGAAGCGCCCCACGGCAGACCTCGACGCCGAGCAGCTCGCCAAGGTGGAGCAGGCGTTGGCGAAGTTGGCCTCGATCAAGCAGAACATCGGATAACGCATGGGTGACTTCGACTTCGCGGAGTTCTTGTCAGGCGTTTCCGACGCGATCTGGGCGCCCATGGCCTACGTTGTTCTTGGACTGGGCATCGCCTACTCGGTGGCCACCAAGGGCATCCAGTTCCGGCGGATTCCGGACATGCTGCGCCAGCTCAAGGAGTCCGAACACGGCGACGGCGGTTTGTCCTCCTTCCAGGCCTTGGTCCTCGCCTTGGCCAGCCGTGTTGGCGTGGGCAGCATCGCCGGTGTCGCCACTGCCGTCAGTGCCGGCGGCCCCGGCGCCCTGATCTGGATGGCTGTCACCGGCCTGGTTGGCTGCACCGTCGGCTACGCGGAAGCCGCACTGTCCCAGGCCTTCAAGCGCCAGGTCCTTGATGAGGACCGCAAAAAGGCCAACGAGGACATCGGCGGCATGCCGTACTACATCAAGTACGGCCTGAAGCTCCCGAAAGTCGGCGCGATCGTCGCAGTCCTCGGCGTGATCGGGTACGGATTCGTCTTCCCCGGCCTGCAGGTGAACACGATTGCTGCCAGCGCCGAGAAGGCCTTCAGCCTGCCCACCTGGGCTCCGGCGATCCTGGTGACGGTGTTGATTGGCCTGGTGATCATTGGCGGCACCACCCGCGTCGTCAAGGTCACGCAGGGACTGGTCCCTGTCCTGGCCATCGGTTACCTGCTGCTGGCTTTGGCGGTCATCGCCATCAACGTGGACAAGGTCCCGGATGCAGTTGTCCTGATCTTCCAGTCGGCCGTCGGCATCCACCCCGTTATGGGTGGCATCGCCGGTGCAGCCGTGGCCTGGGGCGTACGCCGTGCGGTCTTCGCTTCCTCGAACGGCCTCGGCGAGGCCACGTTCGCGGCAGCTGCTGCTCGCACCTCACACCCCGGCAAGCAGGGCCTGGTCCAGACCTTCAGCATCTACATCGACGTGCTGCTGATCTGCATGGCTACCGGCTTGATGATGGTGGTTTCGGGCAAGTACAACGTCTCCGACGGCGCTGGTGGCTTCCTGGCGAACAACCTCCCGGGCGTTCCCCCTGGAGCCAACTGGGTCCAGGAAGCCATCGATACGATGCTCCCGGGCTGGGGCGCCGGCTTCGTCGCCGTCGCGGTCTTGCTCTTCGGGTTCACCTGCCTCCTGGCCTACTTCTACGTGGCCAACTCCAACCTCCTGTACCTGCTGGACGGCCGGACGGGGACTGGTTGGAAGAACGTCCTGAAGATCGGAACCATGGGCATCGTGTTCATCGGGTCGATCGTCAATGCAAAGCTCATCTGGGCCGCGGGCGACATCGGCTTGGGCCTCATCGCCTGGGTGAACCTCATCTGCCTGGTGTTCCTGTTCCCGCTGGTCCGCAAGATCTACCGGGACTACGAACGCCAACGGAAGCTCGGCTTGGATCCCACCTTCGATCCGAAGGCCTTGGGCATCGAGGGAGCCGACTTCTGGGAACACGAAAAAGAAAAGTCCGCCGCTGCCGTCAAGTAGCCCCAACGCAAAGGAATTGAGCACATCATGACAACCACAGAAACATCCTTGTTCACTGTCCGTCGCGGGGGCGTCTTCCCGGCCCCGTCGCTTCCGCCCTTTGGCCAGTTCATCGGCGGCAGTTTCGTGCCCTCCACCTCTGAGGAAACGGTCGACGTCGTCAATCCGGCTACCGAGGAAACCATCACCCAGGTGCCGGCCGGCTCCCTGGAAGACGTCGACGCCGCCGTGGCGGCTGCCGTCGCAGCGAAGGCGGAGTGGGCAGCGAAGACGCCGAAGGACCGCTCCACGATCCTGCTTCGGATCGCGGACATCGTTGAGGAAAACCGTGAGCTCCTGGAAAACCTGGAGGCTGCCAACACGGGCAAGCCCGCTGCCGTGGCTGAGGATGACATCTCCAGCGCCATCGATACCTTCCGGTTCTCCGCCGGTGCAGCCCGTGCCTTCACCGCGCTGGGCGCGGGAGACTACGCGGAAAACCACACGTCCGTGGTGTTCCGCGAGCCGGTGGGCGTGGTGGGTGTGATCACCCCCTGGAACTACCCGTTGCTGATGGCTGTCTGGAAGATCGCACCGATCCTCGCTGCGGGCAACACCTTGGTACTCAAGCCCTCGGAGCAGACACCGCTGACCACGCTGAAGCTCGCTGAGCTGATCGCGGGCGAGGTTCCTGCCGGCGTCGTCAATATTGTCACCGGCCCCGGCCGGGTGGTGGGCAACCGCCTGTCCGAGCACCCCGACGTCGACCTCGTGGCCATCACCGGCAGCGTCGGCAGCGGCCAGAAGGTGGCCGCCAACGCCGCTTCGACGGTCAAGCGCGTCCACCTCGAGCTCGGCGGCAAGGCACCTGTTGTGGTGTTCGACGACGCCGACCTGCAGGCGGCTGCCGAAGGTGTCCGTTCTGCCGGCTTCTGGAACGGTGGCCAGGAATGCGGCTCTGCTTGCCGCGTGCTGGTGCACGAGTCCGTTGCGGAGAAGTTCACCGAACTTCTGGTGAAGGAAATCAGCGCCATCACCGTAGGTGCTCCCGGGGCCGACGCCGAAATCGGCTCCATGATCTCCAAATCGCACTATGAGCGGGTCCTTGCGGCGCTGGAGGATGTCCGCAAGGACGGCCACACCATCGCCGTCGGCGGCAACGCCCTCGAGGGACCGGGCTACTTTATTGAACCCACCGTGGTGACCGATGTGCCTGCCGGTTCCCCGATCACATACACCGAGATCTTCGGGCCGGTGGTTTCCGTGGAAACGTTCAGCACGGATGAGGAAGCCGTCACCCGCGCCAATGAGACCGTGTACGGCCTGGCGGCGTCGGTGTGGACCAACAATGCGCAGCGCACGTTGACCGTACCGCGCCAGCTCGACTTCGGCACCGTGTGGGTGAACTCGCACCTGGTCATCGCCAACGAGGTTCCGTGGGGCGGCTTCAAGGGCTCCGGCTACGGCCGCGACCTGTCCATCTACGCCCTTGAGGACTTCTCCCGCACCAAGCATGTGATGTACAACCGCGGCCGATTCCGTCCCGAACCATAAAGCGTGCATCCCGGATAAACCCGGGGTGCACGCTTTTTTCGTGGCAGATCAGGAGTAGTGTGCCTTCATGGTCCCCATCGATAACCTCCTTGCGTTCGCCCTCGCATCGGTGCTCATCATCGTGGTTCCCGGCCCAAGCGTGCTCTTCGTTATTGGGCGCTCGATCGCCCTGGGACGTCGGGCAGGCCTGCTGAGCGTGCTCGGAAACGCCCTCGGCACGGTGCCCGCTGTGTTCGCCGTGGCTTTTGGGGTGGGCGCGATCGTAGCATCGTCCGTGCTCGCGTTCACTGTCATCAAGATCGCGGGTGCGATCTATCTCGCATACCTGGGGATTCAGGCGATCCGCCATCGGCACGATCACGCACGCAGTTCTCCGCGCGCCCCGTCCTCCTCATGGAAACTTCTTCGGCAGGGATTCATCGTGGGAATCTCCAACCCGAAGACCATCGCGTTCTTCGTGGCCGTCCTTCCCCAGTTTGTCGACCCAACTGCCGGCGCTGTCTGGGCCCAGCTTCTGTTCCTCGGACTGATCTTCCAGGGCCTTGCCCTCGCCTGCGATAGTGTGTGGGCCCTCGCCGCCGGGACAGCGCGCGCGTGGTTTGCCAAGTCGCCCCGCCGGATCTCCACGCTCTCCGGCGCCGGCGGCGTCATGATGATCGGGCTCGGCGGGACGCTTGCCGTCACCGGCTCCAAGTCCTGACCGCTGTTTTTCGCCGGAACAAAAGGAACGACGCCGGGCGGTTGCCCGGCGTCGTTCCTTTTGTTTTTGTTCTGGCGCCTGATGTCAGAGGAGGCTGGGTTCGCCCGGCTCGCCGACGGAGGGGTCGATTCCGTACTTCTCGAGGATCGACTTGATGGTGCCGTTTTCACGGAGCTTCTTGATGTCCTCGTCCAGGGCCTTGCCGAGGGTGTCATTGTCCAACGCGGACGGCAGCATGACCTGGCCTACAGTCGCGAACTGCGGGACGTTCGCATTCGGCTTCACGTCCACCACGGTGGCGCCTTCGATGGGGGCGTCCTTGAAGCGGTACTTGGCGGAGGCTGCGGAGGCCACCAGGGCGTCGATGCGGCCGGCCTTGAGGTCGCCGTAGATGGACTCGTCATCCTGGTAGATCTTGAAGTTGTCGCCGAGCCACTTCTGCATGGAGTCGTTCCAGAGGTTGCCCGCCACGGAGCCGATCTTCTTGCCCTGCAGGTCGTCGCTGGTGAGGCCGGTCTTGGACACGATGGCCTGCGGGTCGCTCCAGAGCGGGGTGCTCAGGTAGACGATCTTGGTGCGTTCCTTGGTACGGAGCCAGTTGCCCGATCCGATGTCCACGCGCTTGGACTGCACGGAGGGAATGACTGCGCCTGCGCCGCCCGAGGTGCTGACGGTGACCTTCAGGCACTCCATCTTGGCAATTTCGGCGATGAGGTCCCCTTCCATGCCTGTGACGGTGTCGCCGTTCAGGATGGTGGCCGGGGCGTAGTCGTAGCTGGCCACGGTGAGTTCGCCCTGCGTGAGGGTCTTCAGGTCCTTGTGGGCCGGGGTGCAGTCGCCCGAGCCGGCGGACGTGTCACCGCCGCCTCCGCAGGCTGCGAGGGAGAGGGCGACCAGGCCGGCGGCGGTGCCGGCCGAAAGTACGCGCACGAGGGAACGGGTTGTTCGCGACATGGTGACTCTTTCTTTTGCTGGGGTTGTGACCCCGGGGTGGGCTGGTGCGAAACGGTGGGTTGCGATGCGGGTGTCAGTTGCGTTGGAGGTGGCGGCCGAGGCGGTTTTCGAGGAGTTTGACGGCGCCGAGGAAGACGAGGGTGAGGGACCCGTAGATGATGGCGGTGAGGGTGTAGACGGAGAGGTATTCGAAGGTGATGGAGCCGATTTCGAAGGCTTTGGACATGAGTTCGGGGACGGCGATGACGAACGCGAGGGCGGAGCCTTGGAAGACGAGGACGGCGAGGCCGGCCAGGGGTGGGGTGGAGATGCGGAGGGCTTGGGGGAGGATGATGAGCCGGAACCCGGTCCAGCCGCGCAGGCCGGTGGTGAGGGCTGCTTCTTTTTGTCCGAGGGGGACGGAGGCGATGCCTGCGCGGAAGTATTCGGAGGCGTAGGCGCCGGTGTTCCAGGTCAGGGCGATGATGGCGGTGGTCAGGGAGGTGAGGGTGATTCCGGCGTCGGGGAGGCTGAAGTAGAGCAGGTAGAGCAGGACCAGGGCGGGCAGGCCGCGGCCGACTTCGACGAAGAGGAAGCTGATCCATTGCAGGGGTTTGAGTTTGGCTTCGGCCATGACGGCGAGCAGGAGTCCGAAGGGGAAGCCGAAGAGCAGGGACAGGCCGGTGAGTTGGAGGCTGACTCCGAGTCCTGGGGTGAGGTTGGGCATCCAGGAGAGCCATTGGGTGATCAGGTCCATCACGCTACTCCGATCTTTCTGCGCAGTTTC
>NZ_JBIVXL010000010.1:0-161726 GCF_044769225.1 Paenarthrobacter sp. NPDC090522 | reverse complement strand
CCCGCCAAAACATCGGCTTCATGCTCGAACCCCACGGCTTCTTCAACCAAAACCCCACCCTCAACCTCCCCACCACCACCAGCACCACCCAAACAGGTGACAGCTGCTGCAAGACCGGAGAGTAAAGGGTCCCCGAAGGAGCCAACCGACTGGCAGCCGCCAAGCAACTGACCGTCACCGAACGAGACCCGCGGGAGCACCACAACAACGGTGCTCCCGCGGCCTCACCCCACAAACTTTTTTCAGGTCCGCGGGCCGGACTGGACTCACCAGGAATCCGCCCGCAGGAACCGCAGCCGCGCCACATCAGGCGAAACCCATTCAAGACTTCGGTCCCCGGTGTTGGCACCAACCGTGCTGTTGGTAGCCGTGCCGGGGACCGGATCCAACTCCGTATTCCTTATATATATGTATTGAGAGCGTGATGAGTGTGTTCGCTATCCCTGCCATGACCTGGGCGTTGACCGTGGTGCTGCTGGCCAGCGGAACCTGGCACACCATCCAAACCCTCCGCCCCGCCCACACCCTCCGCCCCGCCCACACCCGCCGCCCCGGCCGAGCGGGCCGCCCCGGCCGAGGCACCCAACTGGGTCGCATTAGTGCGCGTTATCAGCACTCAAAACGCGCACAACTGCGACCCAGTTGGGCCGACCGGACCAACCAGGGCCTGCACGCCCTCATGCACCTGCTCATGGCAGCCATGCTCTGGAACGCCGCCCCCGCAACCACCCTCGCCCAAATCCTCATCCTGGCCGCCGCCGCGCTCTGGTTCACCATCCAAGCCGTCGCCCGCCCCCACTACCGCACCTTCTGCTCAGGCACCACCGGCCGGCTCAAATGCACCTACCACGCCGCCACCATGGCAGCAGCAGCCATCATGATCGCCATGATGACCAACCACACCACCACCAACACCCAGGCAACAACGGGCAGCACCCCCGCAACAGCAGCCCACACCCACCACGCCACCACGGGAACCGGCACCGGCACCGCGTCGATCTTCCACAACACCCCCGCCCTGGCCACCCTCCTCACCATCGCCTTCGCCGCAGCAGCCACCACCTTCCTCATCCTCCTCCTACGCCACCGCACCCAAACCACCCACACCCACCACCACCCCACAAACACCCGCACCGAACACGGCCTCGAAGCCGCCGGCGCCACCACCATGGCCCTCATGTTCGCCACCATGACCACCTAAACCACCACCACCACCCAGAACCACCGGCCGGCACCAGACCAGCCCAATCGCCACCCCAAACGCACGAGAAGAGCCGCACCATGCACATCGGACTAATAGGCCTTGGAAAAATGGGTTTCAACATGCGCGAACGCCTCCGCAAAGGCGGCGTGACGGTCACGGGCTTCGACCCGAACCCCGACGTCACCGATGTGCAATCACTGGACGAGCTGCTGCAAACGGTCCCTGCACCGCAGATCATCTGGGTGATGGTCCCGGCCGGCGCCGCCACGGAGGCCGTGATCGGTGAACTGGGTGAAAAGCTCAGCTCCGGAGATTTGGTGATCGACGGTGGCAACTCGCGGTTCACGGAAGACCAGAAACACAGCGAACTGCTCGCCGCACGCGGCATACGCTTCGCGGACTGTGGTGTTTCCGGCGGTGTGTGGGGCCTGGAGAACGGGTATGGCCTCATGGTTGGGGGAGACACCGAGGACGTTCAGCGCGCAATGCCCGTCTTCGATGCCCTGCGGCCGGAAGGCGAACGTGCAGACAGTTTTGTCCACGTGGGCGGGGTGGGGGCGGGCCACTATTCCAAGATGGTTCACAACGGGATCGAGTACGGCCTCATGCAGGCATACGCCGAGGGATACCAGTTGCTGGAGGCCAAGGACATCATCACTGACTTGCCCGGGACCTTCCGCGCCTGGCAAAAGGGAACGGTGGTGCGTTCCTGGCTGCTGGACCTGATGGTCAAGGCGCTGGACGAGGATCCCGGCCTGCGCACTATCGGTGACTATGTGGAGGACTCCGGGGAAGGCCGGTGGACCGTTGAGGAAGCGATCGCCAACGCTGTCCCCACCCCTGTCATTACCGCGGCCCTGTTTGCCCGTTTCGCTTCGCGCGAGGACAGCTCTCCTGCCATGAAAATGGTCTCCGCCCTGCGGCACCAGTTTGGGGGTCACGCGACCCGGCCGGCCGCATAGCTACCTACTCCTTAGTATAGTTTTTCGCCCTGAGGCCCAAAACAGAAGAAGCGGGACGACCGACGTCGTCCCGCTTCTTCCCGTGCCCGGATCCGGGTACTAGGACTGCCGCATGCCGTGGCTGTGGGCCAGTGCGATCGCCTCGGTGCGCGATCCGACGTCGAGCTTCTTGAAAAGGTTCCGCACGTGGAACTTGACCGTGTTCTCGCTGATGCCCATGGACGACGCGATGGTGCGGTTGCGGTGGCCGGAGGCGAGGTGCTGGAGCACTTCAAGTTCGCGGGCCGCGAGGTTCCAGCCGGTCACGTCGCCGGCCGGGCGGGCCGGGAGGTCCAGGGGCAGGGAGACGAAAACGTCGGCACCCCAGCCCGCCATGACGTCCATCCGGAGCTGTCCGGTGAGCGCCTGCACCCGCCGGTCAAGGCGGCTGATGTTCGGATCCTCGGTGGTCAGGGCACCGCCGCCGTCGTCGCGGACGTTGATCAGCAGGTTCTCGCCGTCGCAGTCCCAGTGCGTGCGGATGCGGCTGACCTCGGGCTGTTCCATCATGGCCAAAACCAGGCCGCGGACAATGGCGCGCGCGGCGTGCGCCACCTCGCCGGGCAGGTCCCTGCCGTTGAGCGGCGGTTCGATGAACTGGACCTCGATGCCGCTGAAACCCGTCAGCGGACGAAGGTCATCGCGCAGGCGCTCGAAGGCCTTGGCCACCGGCTCCTTCACCAATTCCGTGGTGCGGTCGCTGTGCGTACGCAGGCCAACCAGGGCTTTGGCGGCGAGATCCGTAACCGTGGTGCGGGCCGTGGCGTGGTCCATGGAAGAGGACCGCAGCGCGGCCAGGAGCGTTTCCAGCGTGGTGGAGTGCAGGTCCGTCAGTTCGGCGGTGACGCGCAGGCGCTCGGCTGACGCCGCCCGCGATTCAATGAGGTACGACGGCGGTGCATCCGCGACTTTTTCCTGGATGCGCCGGGCCGTGATGTTCCACAGGTACGTCAGCATTTCCAGCCCGGCGTCGCTGTCCGGGTCCACCAGGCGGGGATCCGTGAGCACCAGGAGGGCGTTGCTGGGGGCGTGCTTGAGGGCCAACGCCTGCCGGGGCTTGCCGGCCAGTTCGGCTTCGCCTCGCCAGGGCCCGTCGTCGGGCAGCTCTGCGCGGAGGTTATCCAGCTCTTCGATGGAGACGCGGGAGATGATCTCTTCCGCGCCCGCCTTCTTCTGCGGCCGGCCGGTACAGTCCTCCGTGAAGATGACCAGCGCAGTGCTGCCGACGGAGGGGAGCGTTGCTTCGCGGAGCCGCTCGGCGATTTGGGACAGGGGGGCATCGGCCAAGGCTGCCACGGAATGCAACAGCGGCCATGGGGGGTTCGACAGGGTCATGGCTAATTCCTTGTTGTGCTCTCTGGCTGCTGTGCTCCGGTGCGCAACTGCCCGGGCAAAAAAATCCGCCCTGTCCGAAAGTATAGTCAAAAACTGTCAGAAAACAGTGTTTTACCTACCCCTTTGTTTCGGAAGGATGGAAACCAACCAAAGCATGCATTCGGCCATGGCGGCCGAACCACACATCAAAGGGGATCAATCGTGAATCCAACAGCAAGCGCGGTTCTTACATTCAGCGACGCAGATCCTGAAACCGCAACCCTCGACTGGACCGCTGAGGACCAGCGCGCCGTTGACACCGCCCGTGTGTTGGCTGCCGACGCCGTGGAGAAGGTGGGCAACGGACACCCCGGTACGGCCATGAGCCTGGCTCCGGCGGCGTACCTGCTGTTCCAGAAGCTGATGCGCCACGATCCGCGTGATGCCGACTGGATCGGCCGCGACCGTTTCATCCTCTCCCCGGGCCACTCCTCCCTGACCTTGTACATCCAGCTGTTCCTCTCCGGTTACGGCCTGGAACTGAAGGACCTCGAGGCCCTCCGCACCTGGGACTCCCTGACCCCGGGCCACCCGGAGTACAAGCACACCAAGGGCGTGGAAATCACCACCGGCCCGCTGGGCCAGGGCCTGGCGTCCTCGGTTGGGTTCGCTTACTCCCAGCGCCGCCAGCGCGGCCTGTTCGACGCCGATGCTCCCGCCGGCGAATCGCCGTTCGACCACACCATCTGGGTCATCGCTTCCGACGGCGACATCCAGGAAGGCGTCACCTCAGAGGCTTCCTCCCTCGCCGGCCACCAGGAACTGGGCAACCTCGTTGTTGTCTACGATGAGAACCACATCTCGATCGAAGATGACACGGACATTGCGTTCACCGAAGACGTCCTGAAGCGTTACGAATCCTACGGCTGGCACACCCAGCGCGTGGACTGGACGCGCACGGGTGAGTACGTGGAAGACGTCCAGGAGCTCTACACCGCGCTGCTCAAGGCCAAGGCCGAGACCACCCGCCCGTCCATCATTTCGCTGCGCACCATCATCGGCTACCCGGCCCCGAAGAAGCAGAACACCGGCAAGATCCACGGTTCGGCACTGGGCGGCGAGGAAGTCGCAGCACTCAAGGAAGTCCTGGGCTTCAACCCGGAGAAGTCCTTCGAAGTGGACCAGGCCATCCTGGCCCACGCCCGGAAGGTGGTGGACCGCGGCGCGGCTGCCCGCGAGCAGTGGGACACTTCCTTCAACGCCTGGCAGTCCGCGAACCCCGAGGGCGCAGCACTGCTGGAACGTATCGAGTCCAAGCAGCTCCCTGCAGGAATCGACGAGCTCTTGCCCGTGTTCGAAGCCGGCAAGGATGTTTCCACCCGCGCCGCTTCCGGCAAGGTCCTGAACGCCATTGGCCCGGCACTGCCCGAGCTGTGGGGCGGTTCCTGCGACCTGGCCGAGTCCAACAACACCACCATCGAGGGCTCGCCGTCCTTCATCCCGGCCTCCCGCTCCACGGACGCCTGGAAGGGCAACCCCTACGGACGCGTGCTGCACTTCGGTATCCGCGAGCACGCTGCTGCCTCGATCGTGAACGGCATCTCGCTCCACGGCCGGACCCGCGCGTTCTCCGGTACGTTCCTGATCTTCTCCGACTACCAGAAGCCGGCCATCCGCCTGGGCGCACTGATGGGTGTCCCGTCCATCTACGTGTGGTCGCACGACTCGATTGGCCTGGGCGAAGACGGTCCGACCCACCAGCCCGTGGAGCAGCTCGCCACCCTGCGCGCCATCCCCGGCCTGGACGTTGTCCGCCCGGCCGACGCCAACGAGGTGGGCATCGCCTGGAAGACCATCCTGGAGAACCACCAGAACCCGGCAGGCATTGTCCTGACCCGCCAGAACGTCCCGGTCTTCGCCCGTGGCACCGGCGAGGCAAGCGGCGACACCTTCGCATCGCCGGCTGGTGTTGCCAAGGGTGGCTACGTGCTGGCCGAGGCTTCCAAGGGCGGCAAGACCGTTGACGCGCAGGTCATCCTGATCGCCACCGGTTCGGAAGTCAGCCTGGCCGTCGAAGCCCGCCAGGCCCTCCAGTCCGAGGGCATCGCCACCCGCGTTGTGTCCATGCCTTCCGTTGAGTGGTTCAAGAAGCAGGATGAGGCCTACCGCGAATCCGTGCTCCCGTCCTCGGTCAAGGCCCGCGTTTCCGTTGAGGCCGGCCTGTCCCTGGGCTGGCGCGAGTTTGTTGGCGACGCCGGCCGCTCCATCAGCCTCGAGCACTTCGGCGCTTCGGCTGACTACAAGCGTCTCTTTACCGAGTTCGGCATCACCGCCGAAGCCGTCACCGCGGCCGCCATGGACTCCCTGGCCGCCGTCGCCAACTAACCCCTGAACCGCAGGTGCGACCGGCGGCGCGGGACGAAGCGCATACGTCCCGTGCCGCCGTCGTAACTGCCACCCGTTTGGAAGGAAGAACTTATGACCAACGCAACTCCCACCGCACAGCTTTCCGAAGCCGGTCTTTCCATCTGGCTCGACGACCTTTCCCGCAACCGCCTCGAGACGGGCAGCCTGCGGAAGCTCATCGAGGAGAAGAACGTGGTTGGCGTGACCACCAACCCGTCCATCTTCCAGGCCGCGATCACCTCGGGCTCCGACTATGACAACGCCATCGCCCAACAGGCCGCCGCCGGTTCCAGTGTGGAAGAGACCATCTTCGAGCTCACCACCACGGACGTCGCAGCCGCTTGCGATCTGTTCGCCCCCATTGCCGCATCCACCAACGGTGTTGACGGCAGGGTGTCCATCGAAGTCGACCCGCGCCTGGCCTGGGACACCGCAGGCACCATCGCGGAGGCGAAGGAACTGTACAAGAAGGTCAACAAGGACAACGTCCTGATCAAGATTCCTGCCACCCTTGAAGGACTCGAGGCCATCACCGCGGTCCTGGCTGAGGGCATCAGCGTCAACGTGACCCTGATCTTCTCCCTGGACCGCTACCGCGCAGTGATCAATGCGTTCCAGGCAGGCATCAAGCAGGCCAAGGACAACGGCCACGACCTCTCCACGATCCACTCCGTTGCCTCGTTCTTCGTTTCCCGCGTGGACACCGAGATCGACAAGCGCCTCGACGCCATCGGAACCGATGCAGCCAAGGCCCTCAAGGGTCAGGCCGGTGTTGCCAACGCACGCCTTGCCTACCAGGTCTTCGAGGAACTGTTCTCCACCGAGCGCTGGAACGTCCTGGCCCAGGCCGGCGCCCGTGCCCAGCGTCCGTTGTGGGCTTCCACCGGTGTGAAAGACCCGGCGTACCCGGACACCCTCTACGTGACCGAACTGGTTGCCGCCGGCGTGGTGAACACGATGCCGGAGAAGACCCTGGATGCCACCTTCGACCACGGCGTGGCCAAGGGTGACACCCTCACGGGCACCTACCAGGAAGCCGCGAAGGTCCTCGACGCCCTCGAGAACATCGGTGTTTCCTACGACGACGTCGTTGCCCTCCTTGAGTCCGAAGGACTCGAGAAGTTCGTGGCCAGCTGGAAGGAACTGCTGGCCGACGTCGAAGGCGCACTTGCCGCCGCCCGCAAGGCCGCCTGACCCTCGCAAGCCCTCCTCCCTGGGCGCCCCTGCATCTGGCGCCCCGCGTGGAGACCCCCTGTTCCGGGGGTCTCCACGCCCTTTACTTCCCGCTCTGACCGTTCCCGAAAGGCAGGACATCATGTCCACCTCCCCACTGACGTGCTGCATCAACCCCAGCATCCTCTCGGCCGACTTCGTCAACCTCGAAGCCGAGCTGGCCCGCATCAGCAACGCCGACGCCGTGCACGTGGATGTCATGGACAACCACTTCGTGCCGAACCTGACCATTGGCCTGCCGGTTGTGGAACGGATTCAGAAAGTCAGCCCCGTGCCGCTGGACGCCCACTTGATGATCGCCGACGCCGACCGCTGGGCTCCGCTGTACGCCGACGCCGGCCTGGACTCGGTGACCTTCCACGTGGAAGCTGCGATGGCCCCCATCAAGCTCGCCCGCGAACTCCGCGCACGCGGCTCCAAAGCCGGCATGGCCTTGCGCCCCGCGACTCCCGTGGAGCCGTACCTGGACATGCTCCCCGAGCTGGACATGCTGCTCCTGATGACCGTGGAACCCGGCTTTGGTGGCCAGGCGTTCCTGGACGTTGTCCTTCCCAAGATCCGCCGCGCCCGCGAAGCCGTGGACGGATCCGGCGTGAACGTTGCCATCCAGGTGGACGGCGGCATCACCGAGGAAACCATCATCCGCGCCGCCGAGGCCGGTGCCAACATCTTCGTGGCCGGCTCGGCCGTCTACGGCAAGCCGTCGCCCGCGGACGCGATCGATTCGCTGCGCACCAACGGACAGCTCGCCTTTGCGCCGACGTCCACCCCCGAACTCCAGAAAGCCTAAGGACCACCCATGCGCGTTCACATCGCAACCGACCACGCCGGGCTTGAACTCAGCTCGCACCTCATCACCGCCCTCACAGAGAGCGGCTACGAAATGGTGGACCACGGACCCACCTCTTACGATCCGGAGGACGATTACCCCTCCTTCTGCATTAACGCCGCAACCGCCGTCGTCAATGACCAGGCCGCAGGGGTTGACGCCCTGGGCATCGTCCTGCGAGGTTCCGGCAATGGGGAACAGATTGCCGCGAACAAGGTCAAGGGCGTGCGCGCGGCGTTGGCCTGGAACCTGGACACCGCCGTGCTGGCACGCCAGCACAACGATGCCAACGTGGTTGCTGTTGGCGGACGCCAGCACTCTGTGGAGGAAGCCACGGAGCTGATCAAGGCGTTCCTTGCGGAGCCGTTCACCAATGCCGAACGCCACGAACGCCGGATCGGCAAGATTGCCACCTACGAGACCACTGGCGTCGTAGCCAACTAACCCGCTTAGCCCAAGCCCAGCCTAGGAGCCACCTTGCCCATTGCAACCCCAGAGATTTACTCGGAGATGATCGACCGCGCGAAGACGTCAGGGTTCGCCTACCCTGCGGTCAACGTGACGTCGTCGCAGACCTTGAATGCTGCGATCCGCGGTTTCGCCGAGGCCGAATCCGATGGCATCATCCAGGTTTCCACCGGTGGTGCGGCGTACTGGTCCGGTGCGTCGGTGAAGGACATGGTGGCGGGCTCGTTGGGCTTCGCGGCGTTCGCCCGCGAGGTTGCCAGGAACTACAACGTCAACATCGCCCTGCACACGGACCACTGCCCGCAGGACAAGCTGTCAGGCTTCGTGTTGCCGCTGCTGGCCGCATCCGAGGAAGCCGTGAAGGCCGGCAAGGACCCCATCTTCAACTCCCACATGTGGGACGGCTCGCACGAGACGCTGTCGGATAACCTGCGCATCGGCCGCGAACTACTGGAACGCGCGGCTGCCGCCAAGATCATCCTCGAAGTCGAGATTGGCACCGTGGGTGGCGAGGAAGACGGCGTGGAGAACGAGATCAACGAGAAGCTCTACACCACCACTGAAGATGCCTTGGCAGCCATTGAGGCCCTGGGCGCCGGCGAGAACGGCCGTTACCTGACCGCTCTGACCTTCGGCAACGTGCACGGCGTGTACAAGCCGGGCAACGTCCAGCTCCGCCCGGAACTGCTCCAGCAGATCCAGGCCGAGGTGGGCGCGAAGATCGGCAAGGACAAGCCGTTCGACCTGGTGTTCCACGGCGGATCCGGTTCCTCCGAGCAGGAGATCGCCGAGGCCGTGTCCCATGGCGTGATCAAGATGAACATCGACACAGACGTGCAGTACGCGTTCACCCGCCCGGTGGCCGGCCATATGATCGCCAATTACGACGGCGTGCTGAAGGTCGACGGCGGTTTGGGCAACAAGAAGACCTACGATCCCCGCGTCTGGGGTGCTTCGGCTGAAGCCGGCATGGCGGCGCGCATTGTCGAGGCCGCCCAGCAACTCGGATCGGCGGGAAAGACCTTCGCGTAACTTTTGCAGCAAACGGAGCTACCCCCGCGTACGCCCGTAAAATTGTGATCCATTGGACTGCGGTTTTTGGTCAGCTGAAACGTAGTCCCTGAGCAACCGGAAAGGAGCGCCGATGGCTAGTCGTGCTTCTTTCCGGTTGTTGCGTACCGGGATGATTTCTTCGCTCATCATCGGCCTGGCGTCCGGGGGACACCTCGCTGGCGGGGGAGTCCTTCCCGAGCCTGCGATTCTCCTGGGTTTGTGTGCCTTGACGGTGTTGCCGGTATCCATTCTCACCACGTTCCGCTTGTCGTTCCCCGTTTTGGTCGGTGTCCTTGGCGCCGGGCAGGCGTGGTTGCACTGGGCTTTCCACTCGCTCTCCGCGGCTGCCTCCGGCGGGCCGATGCCAAGCGGCCACGCCCACCACGCGTCCGGGATGGCCGTTGACGCTGTTGGTGTTTCCGGCGCGGTCCAGGCGTCCAGCGACGGGCAAATGTTTGCCGCCCACGCGGTAGCCACCGTGGTGACAGCCGTGGTGCTGGCCCGTGGCGAGCAGGCGCTCTGGGCGTTGTCGGCGTGGCTCCGGCCCCTGATCACGCTCCTTGAACCTTTCGTGATTGTCCCCGCACGGGTCCCCGGACCTGTCGCGGCACCGATCGTCCTCCCGCGGCACCAGCTGGTCCGCCGCATGCCCGCACGGCGGGGACCGCCGGCGATGATGCCCGCCGTCTGAGACCCTCGCACGTTCAGTTCGCAGGACACAGGCGGCACAGTTACCGGCCCGGCCAATCCGGGACCCGGACTCCCACCTTTTCTGTGAAAGGCATCAAGCCATGAAGACCTCCATTCGCCGTACCCTGAAGTCCGTTTCCGTTGCTTCCCTCGCCGCAGGGATGCTCGCCGCCGGCGCCGCCACGGCCTCCGCGCACGTCCACGTGGACCCGGAAAGCACCACAGCGGGCGGCTACACCCACCTGACGTTCAGCGTCCCCAACGAATCCGCCACGGCCAAGACCAACAAGCTCGAAGTTGCGCTGCCCACGGACACTCCGTTCAACTCCGTCTCCGTGAAGCCCGTGGAGGGCTGGACCGCACAGGTGGTCACTGCCGACCTGCCCAAGCCCGTCACGGTCAACGGCGCAACGGTCACCAAGGCTCCGGGTTCCGTGGTGTGGACCGCCGACGACGCCCACCAGATCGGCCAGAACGAGTACCAGACCTTCTCCATCTCCGTTGGTGTGCTGCCCGACGCCGGCACCACCATCACGTTGCCCGCCAAGCAGAGCTACACGGACGGCACGGTTGTTGCCTGGGACGAGAAGACGGTTGAAGGACAGGACGAGCCGAAACACCCGGCGCCCTCCTTCGTGACCACGGCCAAGACCGCCGGTTCGGATGACCACCACGCCGCGGCTACCGCTTCTGCGACGCCGGCGCCGGCTTCCGCGACGACGCCCGCCTCTGATGGAGGTTCGACGGCGGGATGGTTTGGTCTTGCTGCGGGATTGGTGGGACTTGCCGCGGGAGTGACTGCCCTGGCCCGTACCCGCCCCGCGAAGCGCTAACCCGCTACCCTCTACCGGGCACCCTCCACTCCACCCCGCGCCGCGCGCCCACCCAACCCCGCGCCCACCCAACTGAGTCGCAGTTAAGCGCGTTTTGAACCCTCAAAACGCGCACAAATGCGACCCAGTTGGGTAAACCACGCGCCCGAGTCGCGCCGCCCCGCCGTCGTGCTTTCAAGTGCGGCTGTCACGCGCTTTTGCAGCACCCTCGGCGCCGCTGGCTCGCTTCCGGATTCCGGGTGCTTGCCGCGCGCCCGAGTCGCTCCACGCCGCCGTCGTGCGTTGACGCGCCACCATCTTCCTTAAGGAAAATCCCATGACTCTTCTCGCCAAGCCCCCAGTCGGGGCCTCCAACACGCCATCCCCAAATCCTGAGCACACGCCGCCCCAAAGCGGTTGGTTCCGGGCCTTCCTGCTCCGGCTCCATTTCTACGCCGGGATCCTCGCCGGGCCGTTCCTCTTGGTTGCGGCGCTGAGCGGCGGTCTGTACGCCATGGCACCGCAATTGGAGCCGGTCCTTTATGCCAAGGAGTTGCGCGTCCCGGCTGTTGCAAACCCATTGCCGCTGTCCACCCAGGTCAAAGCCGCCATGGACGTGGCCGGCGGCGCGGTTCCCGTCACCGTGCGCCCGGCGCCGGGGCCGGAAGACACCACCCGGGTGTTGTTTGCTGACCCGACCTTGGCAGAATCGACGTACCGGACCGTCTTCGTTGACCCCGGTACAGCCGAAATCCGTGGCGACCTGCCTACCTACGGCAGCAGCGGTTCGATGCCCATCCGGACGTGGATCTCCAACCTTCACCGTTCGTTGAACCTGGGCGAGCCCGGGCGGATCTACAGTGAGCTCGCGGCGTCGTGGCTGTGGGTGATTGCCCTGGGCGGACTGCTGCTGTGGATCGAGCGCATCCGCCGCAAACGCCAGGGTGCACCGCGAAAGCGGACCGGCCGAGCCCGTACCGTGTGGCTGCACGGCACCACGGGAACCGTGATGCTCCTGGCCTTCCTGTTCCTCTCGGCCACTGGCCTGACGTGGTCCGCGAACGCAGGAGCCAACGTAGGTACGCTGCGGACAGCCCTCGACTGGACCACCCCGAGCCTCAAGACGTCGCTGACAGGGGAAGAAACGACGGCGGGTGGCGACCACTCGGGCCACGGAACCGCTGGCGCTGGTGGCAGTACGAGTGCGGTTCAGCAAACCTTCAATCCAGCCTTATTTGATTCCGTGACCAGTGCTGCCCGCGCAGACATCGTGAAGGCACCGATGGTCGACATCAAGCCCTCCACCAAGCCGGGAACGGCGTGGTCGGTGACTGAGGCAGGGAGGGAGTGGCCGGCGTCGGCCAGTGCCGTGGCCGTCGATCCGTCCACCGGGCAGGTCACCAACCGCCTGGACTTCAACGACTTCAATCTCGCCGCGAAGCTCACCCGTTGGGGGATCGCAGCGCATATGGGGCTGTTGTTCGGGCTCGCGAACCAGTTGCTGCTTTTGGCTGTGGCACTGGGCTTGGCGGCCATGGTGGTGTGGGGCTACGTGATGTGGTGGAGGCGGCGTCCCACCCGCGGCGGCTCTTTGGCAGTGGGCCGGGCTGCTCCCCGTGGTGCGTTCCTGCGGGGGCATTGGGTGGGCGTCCTTGCCGCTATCACGGTGATGGTGGCCGTGGGATTCTTCCTGCCCTTGCTGGGCTGGAGCTTGCTGGTGTTCGTTGTTGTGGACGCCGTGGTGGGCGAACTCCGACGCCGGGAGAGGCCTGCCCGAAGGAATAGCGTAAAACAGTCCTGATTGAGGGTTTTAGCTTCGATGGATACCGCGCAGGATGGATAGCAACCCGCGGAATCCATCCACCAGCAGCCGCACAGAAGCGGTGCCAGCAGAAAGGCAGAGCCACATGGCCACTACATTCCAGCCCAAGGAACTCTTCGAGACGGACCTCGAGAAGTCCCTCCTTGGCCAGCCGTTCGCCGAAGTCCTGGGCGACGACATCGCGGTGCGCATGGCAGTCCCCTTCGCCAGCGACGATTCCCGCATCCTCTCCGGCGTGTGGGAAGCAGCCCCGGGGCTGTCCCGCTGGGAGTTCCTGGAGCGCGGCGAAGTGATCCACGTCCTTGAAGGCCGCATGGTTGTCACCGAAGACGGCAAGGAGCCCGTCACCGTTGAGGCCGGCAATGCAGCCTTCTTCCCCATTGGTTGGCAGGGCACGTGGGACATCAAGGAGCGCATCCGTAAGTTCTTCGTGATCTTCAACTCCTGATCACCTCTTCATCGCAGCACACCCTCACAACGCGAACGACGGCGGGAGCCTCCCGCCGTCGTTCGCTGTGCTTGGGTGCGGGTCGCGTGGGCGTGCCGCCACCACTGACTTTGCTTGGGTGCGGGTCGCGTGGGCGTGCCGCCACCACCCACTTTGGCTTCCACCCGGGCCGACACGCCGCTAAACCACGGCGTTCCGCCGGGGTGGGCACCCAAAGTAGGTGGGGACGGTACGGGGCTCGCCCAAACTTCCGCAAAGTTGGTTACATTCTTCTGACTGCCGGACATTAACCGGCTATGAGCGTGAAGACGGATCAAGGAGATCGTGTGGAGTCGGCCAGGGAGAAGCATTTCCTGGCAGCACACGCGGCCTGCCACGACAAGGTCTATAAGTATTTCCGCCGCCGGACAGAGGGGGCGTCCACAGCCGAGGATCTCTGCGCGGAGGTGTTCAGGATCGCGTGGGAGAAGACCCGCCAGGACCAGGAGCTTTCCGTGCTGGTGGTCTTCGGCATCGCCAGGAACGTCCTCCGCAACCACCACCGTTCGGACCTGCGTTCCCGAAACCTCACACAGCACTTGGAGCTGCAGCGGACGCACATGCTGGGCTCCGACGATGAGGGGGTCCGGGAAGCGCTGGACCGGCTCAAACCGGACGAGCGCGAGGTGCTTCTCTTGACGTACTGGGACGGATTCACCTCCGCCGAAGTCGCAGAGCTGCTCCAGCTGACCGCGACGGCGGTCCGGATGCGGTTGCACCGGGCCCGGAAAGAACTCAGCCGGCTGCTTCAGGCCGACCATGCCGCAGAGGAAGTCAACGAATGAGCGCCAAGCAAGCCCTCGAGCGACTGGCTGCAGCCGATCCCGCCTTGGCGGCGACGGAAGAAGAGCTGGCCCTGAGCCGGGAGAGGAGCCTCGCCGTCAGGTTCGCCGACGCGGAGCAACTCACCGTGGCCGGCTCAGTTGAACAGTTCCACAAGCAGTCCTCCACACGCAGGATCCGAAGGGCGGCGGGGGTTGGCCTGGTGGCCGCGACGGTTGCCGTGGTTGCCGGCGTTGCGGTGTCCGGGGTGTTTGCCCCGCAGACGGGGCAGCCCCAACCTGCTGCCACCTCACCCGTGGCCACCTCGACGCCCGACCCAAACGAGCTTCCGCCCCTGCCCGAACTCACGGGCCGGATGCCAACGTTCGACCATCACATCGTCACGGGCGGCAATGGCAACAAAGCTGCCGTCGCCAACAACCCGGAAGCAGACTTCCACATGGATGCGCTCAACGGAGGAACACTGGGCCTGAACAGTGCTGGATGCCTCGTCAGCGAAAGCAGCGAGGATGGGCTCATCTTTCCCCGGGGGACAAAGATCACTGAAACCGGAGTGGTGTTTCCCAATGGGACGATTCTGAATATCGGCGAAAAATTCGCTTTCGGCGGCGGCGGCAATCAAGTCGATCCGGGACCATGCGCTCCGAGCGGTTGGGCCTTCCTGGTCCAGAGCTGGGACCCGGTCCGGTAATCACCCCGCCGCTTCACAGGCGACCAACAGCAGAGCCCGACGTCGGCACCCACCCAGGTGCCGACGTCGTGCGCGTCCCCAACTGGGTGGCAATTGAGACCGTTATGACCGGCTCAAAACGGCTTTAACTGCGACTCAGTTGGGTGTCCCGGCGGCCGGTTCCTCCTCTACGGGTTCCGGTTCCCGCAGCACCAAAGCCGTGCCCTGGTAAGGGCCGAGCTCGAGGAAGAAGCTGTGCAGGTCGTCCACCTGGCCTACGTCCGAGCTGCTGAACAGGTCGTGGACAGTGGCCCCCGGAACCAGGTGCGGGGATTGGATGCTGCCCGCGATGTCCTGGTCAGAGAAGTTCAGCACCGTGACTTCCAGGTTCCCGTCACCGAGCTGGTTGACCAGCACCAGCAACGCGCGGTTGGAAACGTCCGGCACGTCCAACAGCGTGCTCGTGGCGATACCGGACGTTTCGCGGACGCGAAGGATTTCCTGCAAACGGCGCGCGTAGGAACCGGAGTCCTTGAGTTGCTCCGGCAATGAACCGTAAAGGCTGCGTGCCCGGGGCATCCCTGCCGCGGACCTCACGGCGTCCGGTCGGGTGCCCATGAGGTCATGTGCGCCACGGTTGATCCAGCGGGTATCGCCCTGCGCGGTCAGTTCGCCCACCACGTCGCGGGGAAGGGCGATGATGCCGGTGAGGTCCCACCCGGAGAGGGCGAACACGCCCGGCTGCAGCGCGTTGTACATGGACAAGAGCACATGGACATTGCGGATTTGGGTCTCTTGTTCGGCCGTAACAGAGTCCGGATCCTGGATGCCGATCGCAGCCATGATGAAGCTCGCCGTGGTGCAGGCAATGCCGTTGGTGGTGAACAGGGCGTTGTAGGGGCCGCTCTCGCCGGTCAGGCGCTCGCGGAGGGTTTGCTGGACCTTTTCCGCAACCTCGGCGCCCGTCAGTTCCTCGCCCCCTAGCTCGAACACGTCATCACGGTGTCCAGCGGCGAAGTGCAGGAGTTCGTAGGTGAGCTCGTCGTGGTTTTGCAGGGCGTGGACCAAGGACGCCTGGTCCACGCCGATCTCCATGGCCAGGCGAAGGGTCAGCCGCAGGAACTCGGTATCGCCCGTGACCAGGGAGTAGTGGTACGCGGGGCGGGTGATGAAGTCGTAGGAAAGGTCCGCGCCGGCCTCGGACTGGGCCTTGATGTCGTCGATGGTCAGGTTGAGTTCCTGGAAGGAGAACCCACCCACCTTGCGGATCATGGAGCCGATCAGCTGGTTGGCGGCCTCGGACAGGGGGTGGCCTTCGGACCAACCGGGCTGTTCCTCGGCACTCTTCTCCACGCCGAGGAACCCGTTGGCGTCCAGGCGAAGGGCGCCCGTGCCGAGGTCCAGCAGCGAGTGCAGGGCATCGCCCACCACCAGGCGCATTCCGGCAAAGGTTGGATCCAGCCAGTTGATGGACGGCTGCCCGGCCTTGAAGTAGTGCAGATACACCCAGCGGCGGACCTGGCCCGTGGTGTCCGCGACGGGACGGGTGGCACTCCAGTTGGTTTCCTTCACCCCGGGTTCGTAGAAGATCACGCGCTGGAGCCGGCCGATGATGTACCCGGCCTGCTGCAGGGCCTGCTCAGCCTCCGGGCTGATGTTCACCGAATCCTTGCCCTCGGGTACGTCAGGAAGCAGGTGCCAGTCCTCCTCGGGAATATCCACCATGTGATAAATGCCGGGGTAGTCGCGGAAGTTCATCTCGGCGAGCCGGAAGTCGGCGCCCTTGCCCGTGTGTCCGGGGACAATGTCGTCGATCACCGTGCCATCGTGCTCCGCGGCGATCTCGCACATCTGGCGGAACTCTTCCTCCGTGCCGAACGCGGAGTCGATCGCCATGCTGATCCGGTCGAAGTGCCCGTCGACGCTCGGAGTCTGGGACCAGCCGCTGATGCCGCCGGCCAGTTTCACGGGGCCTGTGTGGAGACCGCGGATACCGATCTCCCGGAAGGCCTTCCACAGTTCCGGATCTCCGAGGGCGGCCAGGAACGACTGGTTCTCCCGGGTGATGAAGGACAGCGGATAGGCCGTGAACCACACGGGTGCCTTCTCCACGGCCGCCCTCGGGTTGGGCCGGGCGTATGCGTTCTGCCACATGCTCGCCTGGCCGGACAGCTGCCGCGCCATGGTGTTCGCGTCCCCCAGCATGGACTGGTTCCGGAGCCAGTCCACGTACGTTTTGTTAAGGCCGTCAAACTCCAATGAGGGCCGGGCGGCAAAGAATTGACGACGGCGGGCAATCGGCCTGAGTGCCTTGGGGCGTGCGGGGTAGAACTGCTCGTCGAAGGTGATCTCGGCGGCCTGGGTCTCCTCGGTTGCTTCCTCGGCCGCTGATTCCGCCGATGGATCCGGTGCCTGTACAGGTTCCACGGGCGCCTCCGCCGGTCCCTCGCTGGTTTCCGACACACTCTCGCTGACTACAGGCTCCCGCACAGCTTTCTCCTTTACGTGGCCGCCGCGTCAACGGCGACCGTCCGAGGGGTCGTTCAAGAGGTCACGTACCCGGTGTGGCCGGGCGTCTTCATGCTAAGCATCCTTGGCAGCTGTTTGTCGACCTTGGGGAGAAGTGAGTCTTCACGCAAGCGGACGCAGCCATGTAGCCAGTCGTTGATGGTGCGGGCGCGAACTCGAACACTGGACGGGTTATCCACATAGCGGTCCACGCGCCAGCTGAGACCGGCCGGTCGTCCATAGAATGCTGCTACAATTAATGGCTACAAAATAGTAGGATGGGTAATGGCACCCAGCTGGGAACCATCGAGCGAGAAGCATGGAGTTTCGCGCCAAGACCAGATCTACGCGATCTTGAACGCGAGCTTCGTGCATGAATTGGACGAGCCCGTTAGAGAGGGAAGGATAGTTCTCTACGTCGGTCCGGAGCACGCCCAAACGGGCCGGGAGATTGAGATTCTGGTTCATGAGTTCGGCGATGGCAGAGAGTCTTCCATCTTTCACGCAATGCAATTAGGACCAAAGTTCAGTCGATTCCGAGAGGAGCACCCAGATGGCTGGAGATGAAATGGACTACGAGGCACTGGCGCAGCGTCTGAGCGATCCCGATACGGAGGTCCAAGGGATCGGTACTGCCCTTCATGGCGCGGATGCGGCCGCGGCTGGCAGGTCCTTCCTCTTGCGCGAGTTCGGGAGTGAAGAGGCCATTGAGGCCGCACTGCGTCCAGGGCGTCCGAAAGTGGGCCAGCGGCAGTCCGCTGGCCCTTCTCCGACGGTACGTGGACGGATTTCCGAGCAGGAGTACCAAGCGTTCAACGACCTGATCAGGGAAACGGGGAAGGGTCAAAGCGCGTTGGTCCGGGAGGCTGTTCACCTTCTGCTGCAACGCCATCACAAAATCGCCAGCTGAGTCTGGCCGGTCAATTGGCTGCGTCAGCGATCGCCATGTACAACCCCAGCCGCAACGGCGAAGCTTAAGGAACGCAACCGGGGGAGCTTTCATGTACAAGGCGCCGAGCAAGGAGGCCACAGACACGTGGCTGGACCGCGGGTTCTTCGTCCTCGGCGGTGTCGGGGCGGTGTGGCTTGCTTTCCTCTTGGTAGGTGAGAGTTTCCAGCTCGGCTGGGGCCAGCTCTGGTCATGGCTCGTGTTCTGGGCGTTCCTGGCCTACCTGCTCCTGCCACGCCTGCACCGGATACTGACCACCATCTACGTGCCCGGCTATTTCATCGGCCGTGCCCGTACCAGCGATGGCCTGCTCGGCGATCCGGTTAACGTGGCGCTCCTCGGTAAGGAACGCCAGGTCCACGCCATCATGCGCCGCGCAGGCTGGACCATCGCGGACGACGTCACGTTCGCCAGCAGCCGCCGCATCATCAGTTCCACCATCCTGCGGCAAAGCTATGAACAGGCCCCGGTCAGCCCCCTGTATCTCTTCGACCGGCAACAGGACTTCGCTTACCAACAGGAAGTGGACAACAACCCGGGCAAACGGCACCACGTCCGCTTCTGGCGATGCCCCGACGGCTGGATGTTGCCGGGTGGACACAAGGTGGACTGGCTGGCCGCCGGAACCTATGACCGCAGCGTCGGATTCTCCCTCTTCACGCTCCAGATCACCCACAAGATCGAGCAGAACACCGACGTGGAACGCGACCACATTGTCCGGACGGTCTCTGAGGGCGAGGCCTCTGTCCGCGTTCAAGTGATCAAGGACTTCTCCACGGGTTACCACTCGCGCAATGGAGGCGGCGATTCCATTTCCACCGATGGTGACCTTCCCGTCGTCGACGCCCGGCTTGTCTCCGTCCCGTCGTCGCAGGAGCCCAAATCGACGGACAGCCGCGACCGCCGCCCAGCCCCCACCACCATGGGCGCCGTCCTGGTGGTGGTCAGGGCTTTGGCGGCACTCGCGCTCGCCGTCACGCTTTTCACCTCGTCCGATGTCTTCGCCGATCTCACCCTCGGCGACGCTCCCGCCGATCCGGAAACCACGACGGCGGCAGTCACCATTGTGGGGATAGTTGTGTTGGTGTTCGGGCTGGGGGAGGTGTTCCTGGCCTGGAGGATCTTCCTCGGGAGCAACGGTGCACGCGTGATTGCGATGGGTTTGAGCTCGGTCTCCATCCTGGTCCAGGCGATCGACGCTTCCACCGGGACTACCAGCATCACCCTCGAGGCCGGACTAGCGGGCTTGGCCACGGACATTTTGGTGCTGTTGGCCCTATCCAGCCAACGTGCGCGGATCTTCGCGAAGCGCCAGCGGGTCCCGGCCGTCCCGGCCCTTCCCATGAAAACGTCGCAGCCCCGCTAGTCCGGGGTTGCCCAACAGCGGGGCCGCAACGGAATAGGGTTTGAGGTAGCCTCACAAAGGTGAATGGGGACACGAACACCACGTCAGGGCCGTCGGCCAAGAAGAACAATTCCGGAGACAAGGCATTCCTGCCCCTTGGCATCGTCTTTGCCATCCTGGGAGTCACTTTGATGATCCTCGGCAACCCTGGATGGATAGCCTTCGCAGCCATGGGCGCGACTTTCCTGATCCTTGGATTGACCCGTCGAGGGACCAAGCAGCCTCCTGAAACCCCTCGGGACTAGCCCAAACTCCTGAATGGGCGTACCGCCGCCACCCACTTTGAAGCCGTGTGCATGCGAGTTCGTCGGAAGGGGCGGCGTGTTGGCCGTCTTTGGCCTTCAAAGTGGGTCGTAGTGGCACGCCTCCCGCCGCCAGCCACTCCTTATACCCCGACGGCGGCACTCAAGTCGAGTGCCGCCGTCGGCCGGGCCTTCGCCACCCACTTTGAAGCCGTGTACACCCGAGGTCGCTGAAAAGTGCGGCGTGTTGGCCGTTATTGGCTTTCAATGTGGGTCGTGGCGGCACGCCGCCCGCAGCCATCCGCCCCTTGAACCCCCGACGGCGGCACTGAAGTCGAGTGCCGCCGTCGGCCGCTATCTCAGCAGGTGAGAGAGCGTCCCGCGGGAAGGAGTGTTTGGTGAGAGAGCGTCCCGCGGGAAGGGGTATTTGGTGAGAGAGCGTCCCGCGGGGAGGGGGTGTTTGGTGAGAGAGGGTCAGGCGGTGACGGCGAGGGCGTCGATTTCCACCAGCATGACCTCGTGCGGGAGGTCGACGAACACCGTGGTGCGGCTCGGGAGCAGGCCGCTGGGGACGTTTTCGCGGATGAACTCGCCGTAGACCTCGTTCATGGCGGCGAAGTCGTCGCGGGTGGTGAGGTACACGCGGAACATCAGCACGTCTTCAACGGAGGATCCGCCGGCTTCGAGGATGGCCTTGACGTTCTCCAGGGTGCGGCGGGTCTGCACTCGGACGTCGCCGTCGCCGATGTACTGGTTGGTGGTGGGATCCATGGGGCCCTGGCCGGAGACCTGGAACATGCCGCCCTTCTTGATTCCCTGGGAGAACACGTGTGCCGGGGCGGGGGCGTTTTCGGTGAGTACTACGGTCTTTTTACTCATGCTGAGTTCCTTTCATGGCTGATCCAGCCGAGGTCGTTGGAGATGGCCTCGGTGCTGGCTTTGAGGTCGGGCAGCAGCTCAAGCAAGCCTTCATAGCTGAGCATTACTACCGGTACCGAACAAGAGGCTGCGGCAACCACGGCACCGCTGGCATCGCGGATGGGGGCCGCGATGCAGTGCACGAAGGCCTCGTGCTCGGCGTTGTCGTGGGCCCAGCCTTGTTCCTTGACCAGTTCCAGCTCCGCCAGGAGGGCGGAGGGGGAGGTCAGGGTGTTTTCGGTGACTTTGACGTAATCCAACCCCGCGGCGATCTTTTCCTGCCGGCTGCGCGGCATGTCCGCGAGGAGGACTTTGGACACAGCGGCCGAGTGCAGCGATGCAGTGAGGCCGATGCGCGAGTACATGCGGACGGGGTGGTGCGATTCGAACTTGTCGATGTACACCACCTCGTTCCCTTCGAACGCCGCGAGGTGCACGGTGTGCCCGGTGCGGCCATTCAAATCCGCCAGGTGAGGGTGGGCCACCTTGCGGATGTCCCGCTGCTCCAGGGCAAGGGACGAGAGTTCAAAGAGTTTTGAGCCGAGCATGAACTTCTGGTCGTCGTCGCGAACCACGAGCCGTTTTTCCTCGAGGGCATGGAGGAGCCGCATCACGGTGGTCTTGTGCACGGAGGCCTTGGACGAGAGCTCGTCCAGTGTTGCTGGTTTCGCGGCGAGTTCGCCAAGCAGGTCGATGGCCCGCATCAGGCTCTGGCTCAAGGTGTCACGCTCCGGTTCTGGTGTTGAATTGTCCGCCTTCAACATGGATAGCAGCCCATTCGCTATCCGAAGAATCGAGGATTGCCGAGAGCTGCTCTGCGGGCGGCAATGGTCCGCGGTCGCCGTGGACAGTCAGGGTGCAGGCGGCGGCTACGTGGCCGCGCCGAAGGCTTTCCTTTTGGCCGAGTCCGTAGAGCAGGCCGCTGAGGTAGCCGGCCGCGAACGAGTCGCCGGCACCAACAGGCTCGACGACGGACACGGACAGCGCGGGCACTTCCTCCCGGGTGCCGCTCCGGTCGAGCGAAATGGCGCTGATCGCCTCGTTTTTGATGACCAGCACCTTCGGGTCCGGCAGGAGGCGGCGGAGTTCGGCTTCGTCGTTGGTGCCGAAGGCCGGTTCGGCTTCGTCTTTCCCAACAAGCACGACGTCGGCCAGGTTCGCCAGCCGCTGCAGGACGCCGCGGTCCTGTCCGGCCCACAGGGCAGCCCGCCAATTGACGTCAAAGCTGATGGTCCGACCGTTCCGGGGCGCGCTGAGCAGTGCTTCGAGCAGGCCAAGGCACTCGGGGGAGAGCGCGGCGGTGATGCCGCTCAGGTGGATAAGCGAGGCGTTTTCCAGCAGGGAAGCCACGGCGGGATTCTCCAGGAAGGACCGTCCCATGGCGGAGGCCGCGGACCCTTGACGGTAGTACAGGACTGAACTGCCGCCGTCGGGGTCTGATTCCTGGGCCGGGACTTTCACGTACACGCCGGTGGGCCGCGCGGAGTCGACTTCGACACCCGTGACGCCTACCCCGTGGTCCCGCAAGTCGTCCAGGATGCGCGTGCCGAAGCCGTCGTGGCCCACCCGGCTCACCCAGTGCGTGTCCAGGCCCATGGCCGCGAAGCCCATGGCGACGTTGGATTCCGCACCACCGATTCCGCAGTGAAGTTCTGTAGCCAGGTGCAAGGGGACCGCCTGGACAGGGGTCAGCATGGCCATGGTCTCGCCAACACAAACAGCAGACAGCATGTAACTCCCGTACCCGATCAGTGCGTTTTCAGCGTTGTTTTCGCCGCGGGACAAGTCGATCCGCGGGGGTTTGAGGGGCCCTGCGGAGCATGCCGCGGCCTTGACTCTCAATCCGGCACCATGTTAGACATATCACCAGCAGCTTTGCAACCAGCGTTGCAAAATACGCAACGCAATCACAATCGCAGCAGCGAACACACAACCCCGCCGCCCCAAAGACGCAGCACCGCGAAGGGAATCAACGCGTGAACACTTCCGAAGCAATCTCGGCCTCCGCCGTGGCAGCCTTGGCCAACCGCCAGCTCGATTTTCGGCACAAAGCCGTGCCCGCAACGGCCAACGGGACCACGCACGCGGAGTTCCTCGCCGACAAGCACACGCTGGCCGATCTCCAAACCCCGTTGCTCACGCTCGACGCCCGCGCCCTCGAAGCCAATGCGGACCGGCTCGCGGCCTGGTGTGCGGAGCGCGGCGTCCTGCTGGCACCCCACGGGAAAACCACCATGTCCCCGCAGCTCTGGGACAAACAGCTCAGCCGCGGAGCCTGGGGGATCACGCTGGCGAACTTCGCGCAGCTCCGCGTGGCCCGCGAGTTCGGGGTGCAGAACCTTCAGCTCGCCAACAGCCTCACAGACCCGCACGCGATCCAGTGGGTCGCGGCCCAGGAATCCACCATCCTGTCCTGGGTGGACTCGGTAGAGACGGTTGCCCTGATCGAAGGCACGCTCGCGGGCACAGACTCAGTGCTGGATGTCCTGGTGGAACTCGGAGCCCACGGTGGCAGGACCGGTGCCCGTGGTGTGGAAGCCGCTATGGACGTCGCCCGGGCAGTGGCCGCGTCGGAGCACCTCCGCCTGGTGGGCGTCAGCGGGTACGAAGGCTCGCTCGCGCACACAGCGGACGACGCCGGCCTGGCCGCCGTCCGCGGCTACCTCGCCGACATGCGGCTGCTTCACGAGCAGCTACTCGCGGCCGGGTTGTACGGCTCCGGGTCAGTGATCATCACTGCAGGTGGCAGCGCCTACTTCGATGACGTGGTCACGGTCCTCTCACCCTGCATCAGCACAGGGGCCGAAACCGGGGGTCCATCAGTTGACCTCATGATCCGCAGCGGTGCCTACATCATCCACGACGACGGCTTCTACCGCGGCATCTCCCCGTTCTCCCGCGAAGGCGAGCAGCCCTTCACAGCCGGGATGCGCGGGTGGGCGAGGGTGGTTTCCCAGACCGAACCGGGCCTGGCCATCCTCGACGCCGGCAAACGCGACCTCCCCTTCGACGAAGGACTTCCCGAGCCGCAGTTCATCGGCCCGGTCCTCGGCGGGCCCATGGAAACCCTGGTCGGCGCGGAGATCACGTCCGTCAACGACCAGCACTCCTTCATGACCTTCGATCCCGAAACCACCACGGTCCGCCCCGGCGACGTCGTCCGGCTGGGCCTGTCCCACCCGTGCACGGCCTTCGACAAGTGGACCGTCATCCCCGTGCTGGCCAGCAGCGAGCCCGGCGGCACGGGCACGGCTGAGTACGCGGGCACTACCGGCGACGCTGTCACTCCCGGCGGGGTCGCCGCCAAGGGCGACGCAGTGACCACGGGCGGGGTCGCCACCGCAGGTGACCAAACCGTCGTCGACCTCATCCATACCTTCTTCTAGGACCCACCATGAAGACCCTCATCAGCAACGCCACCTTGGTGGACGGAACCGGAGCGGACCGCCGCCCCGCGGACGTCCTGCTCGACGGTGCGGTAATTGCCGTGATCGCCGACGCCGGCAGCCTCACCAAAGCGGGAACAGACGCAGACCGCACCATCGATGCCGCGGGCCTGGTCCTGAGCCCGGGGTTCATCGACATGCACGCCCACTCTGACCTGCAACTGCTGGTCAACCGCGACCACTACGCCAAGCTCAGCCAAGGCGTCACGACGGAATTGCTGGGCCAGGACGGGCTCTCCTACGCGCCCGTTGACGACGCCACACTCGCTGGAGTCCGGGAGAAGATCGCAGGCTGGAACGACAACCCAGCGGACTTCGACTGGGATTGGCGGACCGTGGGCGAGTACCTGGACCGGCTGGATGCGCCGGAAGCCAACGCGGACGGCAGCACCGGGCGCATTGCCACCAACGCCGCCTACCTCGTCCCGCAGGGGACCGTCCGGGCCATGGTGATGGGCTTCGCGGAGGGCGATCCCACCCCGGAACAGCAGCAGCAGATGCAGGACGTCATCCGCACGGCGATGGAGGAAGGCGCCGTGGGCATGAGCTCCGGCCTGACCTACACGCCCGGAATGTACGCGCAGACTGAAGAACTCGCAGGCCTGTGCCGTGTTGTTGGTGAACTGGGCGGGTTCTACGCTCCGCACCACCGTTCCTACGGCAAGGGCGCACTCGATGCCTACGCAGAGATGATCGGGCTCAGCCGTGAGACGGGATGCGCCCTCCACTTGTCCCACGCCACCATGAACTTCGCTGAAAACAAGGGCCGTGCAGGGGAACTCCTGGACCTCATCGATGAAGCGCTGGAGCAAGGCGTGGACATCACCCTGGACACCTACCCCTACCTCCCGGGTGCCACCACGCTGAGTGCGATCCTGCCGAGTTGGGCGTCGTCCGGCGGAACGGAGGCCACCCTGGGCCGCCTGGCCGACCCCGAAACCAGGGCACGCATCCGCGAAGCCGTGGAGATCTACGGTTCCGATGGCTGCCACGGCGTGGTCGCAGAGTGGGACACCCTGGAGATCAGCGGTGTCCAGAATCCTGCGCTCGCAGGCCACGTGGGCAAGACCATCAAGGACATCGCCGCGGAGACCGGGGAAGAACCGTTCGACGTGTTCGCCCGGATCCTCACCGAGGACCGCCTGGGCACCGGCATCCTGCAGCACGTGGGCCACGAGGAAAACGTGCAGGCCATCATGAAACACCGCACGCATACAGGCGGCAGCGATGGATTGTTGGTCGGTGCCAAGCCGCACCCGCGCGCGTGGGGTACGTTCCCGCGCTACCTCGGCCACTACTCCCGGGACCTCGGATTGCTCAGCCTCGAAGAGACTGTCCACCACCTCAGTGGCCGGCCTGCCGCACGACTCAAGCTCCACAACAGGGGACTGGTCCGCGAAGGGTTCGCCGCCGACGTCGTACTTTTCGATCCGGAAACCATCCGCGACACCGCCACTTTCGAGAATCCTCGCCAAGCCGCCAGCGGCATCGAGTATGTGTTCGTCAACGGCACGGCAGCGATCGACGGCGGCAAACCCACCGGCGCGCGCGCCGGCCGCGCCCTCCGCAGGCAGGGTGACGGCCTCACCAGGGAAGCCGCTACCAACCAGGAAAGAAGCCAATGACCCCCGAAGAATTCGTCCAGCAGCTCGAAGTCGACCGCACCCTCGCGGTGGTCCGGGCACCCTCCATCACGGACGCTGCGGACCTGTGCCGGGCATTGGCCCAGGGCGGCATCCGCAGCGTCGAACTGACCTTCACCACGCCGGACGCGCTCAAGCACGTCCAGCGCGCGGCCGAAACCGCAGCGGACCACGGCGCCGCCGTCGGAATCGGTACGGTCATGACAGGCGACCAGGCCCGTGCGGCCATCGACGCCGGGGCGCAATTCCTGGTGACCCCCGGACTCCGGCCCGAGGTCGCTGCCGTTGCCACGGCGGCGGGAATCCCGTTCAGCCTCGGCGCCATGACCCCCACAGAGGTGGCGCAGGCGCTGGACCTCGGCTCCGCCGCCGTCAAGATTTTCCCCGCCCGGCAGCTCGGCCCGGCGTACTTGAAGGATCTGCAGGGGCCCTACCCGGGCATCCGCCTGCTTCCTTCCGGAGGCATCGACGCCTCCAACGCCAAGAGCTACCTCGACGCCGGTGCTGCCGCAGTCTGCTGCGGCACCAGCGTGGTCCCGCCCGCAGCAGTTGCTGCCGGCGACTGGGCAGACATCGCGGCACGTGCCGCCGCCTTCACCGGCACCCTCAAGTAGGACCCACCTAGAAAGTAACGTCCATGAATGAATTCCTCGACTGGCTGCGGCACGATACCGTTGGCCTGCTCCTCCTGGCAGGCGCGGGCATCGCGTTGCTGCTGTTCCTGATCATCAAGGTCAAGCTCGAACCGTTCATCGCCCTGGTGGGAACGGGCGTGCTGGTGGCCCTGGTGGGCGGGATCTCGGTGGAAGCCTTGGTGGGATCGGCCACCAAGAGCAGCGACGCCCTCATTGAGAAGGGCTTCGCGGGCATCCTCGGCCACATCACCGTGATCATCGGCCTTGGTACCGTGCTCGGCGCGATCCTGGAACGGTCCGGCGGCGCAGAGGTGCTGCTCAGCAGGCTGGTGAAGATCTTCGGCGAGAAGGGTACGCCGCTTGCCATGGGTATCACCGGCTTCGTGCTGGGTATCCCGGTGTTCTTCGATATCGGCATCTTCGTGCTGGCGCCGCTGGTGTACGTCGCTGCGATCCGTGGTGGCAAGTCCCTGGCCCTGTACGCGCTTCCGCTGCTGGCCGGCCTGTCCGTGACCCACGCCTTCCTGCCCCCGCACCCCGGACCCGTCGCTGCCGCCGGTTTGTTCCACGTGGACCTCGGCTGGATCATCCTCATGGGCCTCATCTGCGGCATCCCTGCTTGGTTCGCTTCCGGTATTTTGTGGGGCACGTGGATCGGCAAGCGGGTCATGGTCAACGTTCCCGAGGACCGGATTGTTGCCGAGGCCGAGGAAGCCAAGGGCCACGAACCGTCCATCGGCCTGGTACTCCTGGCCATCGGCCTGCCGATGATCCTCATTCTCGGTGGCACTTTCGGCAACATCTTTGCTCCCGCAGGCCCGTTCCGCGACGCCCTCCAGTTCTTCGGCAACCCGGCCATCGCGCTGACGGTCGCTGTGCTCCTGGCCATGTGGCTCCTGGGTATCCGCCGTGGCATGACCGCAGCCGAGCTCAGCGAAATCACCGGCTCCTCGCTGCGTCCCGTGGGCATGATCCTGCTGGTCGTCGGTGCGGGTGCGTTTTTCGGCGCCGTGCTGTCAGCGACCGGTGTTGGCAAGGCCGTGGCTGACTCGCTGTCCCAGGCAGGCCTGCCGATCATCCTGTCCGCGTTCGTGATCAGTGCCGGCATGCGCATCGCGCAGGGCTCGGCCACCGTGGCGATCGTGACCACGGGTGGCATCCTCGCCCCGAGCCTGGCAACCGGGTACTCCCAGCCGCAGTTGGCTCTGATCGTGGTGGCCATTTCCTCCGGCTCGATCATTGCCAGCCACGTCAATGACGGCGGTTTCTGGATCATCTCCAAGTACTTCAACATGTCCGTGAAGGACACCCTGAAGACGTGGACCGTGCTCGAGACCGTCCTGTCCTTGGTGGGCTTCGGAATGGCGGCCCTGCTGTACACGTTCGTGAGGTGACGCTGCTCCGCTGAGGTGAGTACCGCCGTCGTGCCCTTTTGCCAAGTGGGGAGGCTGCCGCGCCCGAGGTGGATTCCCGCCGTCGTACCTTTTTGACGCCGCGCGTGCCGCCACCACCCACTTTGACTGCCAAACGGCCCCGACATGCCTGTCTATGGGCGTGTCGGGGCCGTTTTCGCGTCAAAGAAGGTCGTAGCGGCACAGGCCAGAGCAGAATGCGGGTGCCAGGCGAGGTTAAACAAAAGCTCCGGAGTGCGTTATTGGGGGATACGCACTCCGGAGCAGCCTTTGAGGCAGGGGCTTTCGCTCACCTGCAGTAAATACTCTACGACGCGTTGGCCTCCATTGCCACCGTGTCGAATTAGTACTTTCGCTTTAGTTTTTCGAAGCGCTTACCGGGCGTTTTTTCTGCGGCACAATCAGCACCGGACGACGTTGGTGATGGCTCAGCCATGCCGCCACCGAACCGTTCAAAGCCTCGGAAATCCGGTGCCCCAGGCCGGGTTCCGGCGTGCCGACGATGATCATCGACGCCTTGATGTCCTCGGCGAGCCGCCCAAGGGCCCGGGCAGGATCGCCCGCCAACAACCGCAACGTCCAATCGGCCGAACCTCCGTCCATGGCGTCGGCGATGGCCTTCCCCAGATCGTCCCGGACGGCTGCCACATCCTCGTCGTCCTTGTCCGGATGCAGGGACATCCGGTGGGTCTCGCGGGAGGGATCCCACTCCACGAGGTAGCTGGCCTCGTCCACGTACGCGCACACCAAGGGCACCCCGAGTTGTTCTGCGAGGTTCCGGGCGGTCTGCAGGACCTCCACATGCTGGTCCGGTAAAACGCCGACCACCAAGGGAATGCGCCCGCTGAAATTTTCCGCAGCCATACCTTATTGTTGCGCCGGGCGTGGGGCTTGAACAGGCTGTTTGGTCCCCCAACTGGGTCGCAGTTAAGCGCGTTTTGAGGGCTCTAAACGCGCACTACTGCGACTTACTTGGGTGGGGCTAGGCGGATGAGGTGGGGTTGGTTGAGGGACTCGGCTTGTTCCACGTGAGGCGCACCGTGAAGTTGGATCCGGTGCTGGCCGCGGCGATGAATGCACCCGCTTCCGCATGCAGGTCGATGCCGAATTCCACGCTGAGTTCGTCGGGCCGGTTCTCCAGGCTCAGCAACTCATCGATCACGCCCTGCACCGCCGGCCGGACGTGTTCCAGCGCGCGTTGGAACGTCTGTTGGGCCCTGGCGAACACCCCCGAATGCTCCGCGGAGTGGTCGCCACCCCGTGTGACCAGGCTCCCGGCCGAGCTCGCCACCTCCACAACCACGGTGCCGCCGTCGTCCGTTGCAAACTCAACCAAGCGCGTCATGGTGCTGTCCTCTCCGACGATGCTGCCCGCAGGCGGCGTGCTGTCACCAGGTATCCGATGCCCACCGTTGCCAGAATGACCAGTTGAACGAGGACAAAGTAGGCGTGCGTCCGGTACCACGCCTCCATGAAGACCCCTTTGTCCTGGAACCACACGAGCGGAATGGACACGGTAGCGAGCAGCAACAGCCAGCCGAGGACACGATCCCGTTGCGAACGCAGCGCCAGGACTCCTGCCCAGAGTCCCAACACGGCCACCGCGAGGCTTCCGATGACGGTGGTGGCTTCCACGGTGTAGTTCAGGCCGGACAAGCCAAAGACTCCGTGCGCCGCCACCAGGCAAGCCATGACCGTACGGCCCAGGACGGAGCGGTCGGGCAAGCCTGCCACCGCGAGCATCAGGTACCCAAACGGCGCGATCAGTCCGTACACCACCCGCAGTAAACCTTCGCCGCCGGCTTCGTACGAGTAGGTTTCGTCGATCCAGATGAAGTTGATGGCATAACCCGCCCCCACGACGCCAGCCACCAGCAGCGACGCCGCGCCCCAGGCCAGCGGGATCCAGTCGGGCGGTTTGGCGTTGCCTGCCGTGGCTTGGGTTTGCGCTTTGCTTGCGTTGGGTGCAGCGTACGACGGCGGTGCCTGGCTTGGTTGCTCGCGGCGGCTGGTGGGTGTGGCCGGGTTGCTTGGGGCCGTGTTTGGACCGGCTTGGGTGCGTTGGCGCTGCGGCTGCTCGACTGCTGGGGGCTGCGTTTGTTCGGCCGCTTGGTGCGTCCGTTGGCCGACGAGGGGGATGGGGCTGCTGGTGACGCGCGGCTGCGCTGGCTCCGCGCCGGGAACTGTGCCTGAAGCCGGGGCGTTCTGGGCGCTTGCGTCGCTGGCCCGGCGCTCTCCGGCTGGTCGTTCGCTGCCTGGCTGCCGGGTGGGTTCCGGCGGAGGGTCGAAGGCCGTGTAGGACCCGTGGTGTTCCTCAGCTTGGTCCGACTGCGGGGGATCGACCGGTGTGGGCTCGGGTGGCTTCGCCTTCTCGATCTCTTCCCTGGCAGCCGAGGCCAGGCCATCGGGGTCCGCCTGGTCCGGGTCAAGCGTGGCCAGTTCCCGCGAGACGTCCAGCACTGTTTCCCACGAGCCCAACGACGAGTGATAACGGAGCTCACCCTGCAGGTCGGCGATGCGCTGGCGTCGCTCGCAATCCTTCTTCCGGGCGGTGGCGTCAGGGTAGGCGGGATCGTCCTGCACGCGGGCAAAACCGTCCGCCGCGGCCAACCAGTCGCCGGCTTCCTCGGCCGCAACGGCGTCACGGTAGGCGCGGGACATGTCCAAACGCTCCTGGGCTGCGCTCCGAAGCATGGGTGCGTCCCGGTATCCAGGCTCCAGCGTCAGGAGGTCGGTGAACAGCTCAATGGCCTGCTCATACCGCCGCGCCCGCAGCTCGGCCGATGCCTGGACATAGAGTGCCCGGAGCTGCGCGCGCTTCATGGCCAGCTCCGCGTTGCCTTGCGCCGCGCGGGCGGTGCCTGTGTCGCTGGCCGGCCCCACGGCATAGGCGGCTTGCCCGCCCTGGGCGACAACCGCCGTCGTGCTTTGATCGCGCGGTGTGCCCGAACCGCTGAAGGTGCGTCCCGGCGTCGTGGTCTCCTGCTTGACCGCCGCGCGCGGTGGGCCCTTCAGCGTGAACAGTTGCGTGGACCCGCCCCGGACGTAGAGGGCGGGGGTGACCCATTCGAGGGTGCCGTCCGGGCTGGCCATGACCGAGATGCGGCCGACGCGCGCGGCCTCGTCCACGGTACGGCCGTTGGCGATGGCTGCGTAGAAGCCGTGCGCGAAGGCGATGGCCGCGGCGTCGCTGATGGCGAACTGCATGGCGGCAACCGCGCCGATCCCGCTCCTGACCAGGGCCGATGCGGTACCGGAGAAGAGATCGGCTTGGCCCATTTCGCCAGACGAGCACGAGTTGAGGACCACCAGCCGTGGGCGGGGCGAGGCGACGCTCAGGAGGGCCATGAGCCGGACGGCGCGGACCATGGCGGCCCGGCCGTCGGGGCCTACCAAGGCGATGCGGCCTTCGTCGGTGCGGGAGTCGTAGTCGCCGTGCCCCACGAAATGGAC
The DNA here is from genome assembly GCF_044769225.1 of Paenarthrobacter sp. NPDC090522. NCBI lineage: Bacteria > Bacillati > Actinomycetota > Actinomycetes > Micrococcales > Micrococcaceae > Paenarthrobacter > Paenarthrobacter sp. NPDC090522. The sequence goes on along the minus strand of NZ_JBIVXL010000010.1, from coordinate 130,343 downwards.
TACGTGCCACGGACCGGCGAGGAGCATCGACTGGACGTCGTCCCACGTGCCCGTTTTCGACCAGACCAGCTCCACGCGGCCTTCATCAACGGGCCCTGCCAGTGCCCGGCTCAGGTGGTCCTTCTCGGTTTGGATGTCCAGGGCCGGAAGGTCGCGTGGGGAGGCGACGATGCCGAGGATCCGCAGCGGGGGTGCGACGTCGAGAGGGTTGAGGTTGTAGTCGGGAGCGGGGACGTGCCGCAGCAGGGGCTCGGTCTGGCAGAGGTAGGTCTCGGTTTCGGGATCGAAGAGGGTCTCCCACGGCATCATCGCGAGCTCGGGTGCCGAGAGCCTCAGCACTACGCGGAGCTGTTGGCCAGCGTGCTGCGCGGCGCCGAGGCTGGCCCGATAGGTGCCGTAGACCTCGCGGGTGAAGAGTGCCTGGAAGAGTTCCTGGCCCACCTCGCGGACGGCGACCTCAGCCACCGGGAGGGTTCGCCTGGCCGCGACGGCCGAGGCAAGGACGGTGGCTTCGAGCTGCGGGAGCCGGTCCTGGATGCTGTCCACGTCCAGGGTGAAGGTGCCGGACGCGTGTCCTCCCGCCGGCGCACGGACCACGTGCACCGTATATTCTCCGCGTGCAGAGCCGGTAACGATCTCCAGCTCGATGTCACAGTCCATCGCGGGATCCCTCTGTGGTTCTTACGTACAGATTGGCCCTTGTTCCGGGTCCCTTACAAGGGGTTGTTCTCTCTGCTCTTGAAGGGGAATCTGCCTCGGCCTACGGTTAATCCGTGGCCTCGGGGCCTCTCATCCGAAGGAAGGCGGCGTGCGATGGAAATCTTCATGTGGTGGCTCGATCTTCATCTGGACAGCAAGGAATGGCTGCGCGAAAACCTGCGCTCCGAGGAACTGCCGCTCCAGGTCCTGCAGCACATCGCGGAGGCCGGCGGACCGCATCAGGACGACCTCAGCGGTGGGCTGACCGAGGCAGACTGGGACTTCATCGAGACGCAGTCGGAGTTCGTGGACTGACTATTCCCTGTGCGCTGACCAACCCAGCGCCGGGCCCAGCTTCTCAGCGATATCCGTGAGAATCTGCACGTAGTCACCGTGCTCGAAGCTGAACGGAAGAGCGAACGCCACCTCGTCCACTTCCTGGAACCCCTTGTGCGCGTACAGTTGCTCGGCAATCTGATCGCTGGTGCCGATGAGGTCTTGGGCGAACATCACCCGCTTGGGGCCTTGTGGAGTCTTGGTGCGGGGCGTGCGTTCGTCGACGTAGCGCTGGTACTTTTCCCGCTGTGCGTTAGACGCGGAATCGGTGGGGATCACCACCAGGCCCTGCGAAACCCTCGCCGCTTGCCCGGCCGGTGCCGCCTCGCGGAAAGCCATGATCTGGCTTTGCTGGATCTGGGCGAAGTCCGGGTCCTGGCCTTCCTCCGGAAAAATGACACTGCTGGAGAGCAGGTTGAAGCCGTTCGTCCCCGCCCAGACGGCCGACTTGAGGCTGGCGGCGCCATACCAAAGGCGATCCCGGAGGCCGGGGGAGTGTGGTTCCACGCGGTTGGAGAACTCCTCCACCACACCCTGCTTGCCGGAGAACTCGCGCACCTTTTCGCCCGCTACCAGCCGGGCGAGGCGTTCCACGCGGGCGTAGCTGAAGTCCTCAGCGTCGGCAGAATCCGGGTACAACTCGTGCTTCACGGTGTCGTAATTCATGGGTTCACCGACACTCAGCCCCGGGTTGATTCGTCCACCGGAGAGAACATCAACTGTGGCAAGATCCTCGGCCAGGCGCAGCGGGTTCTCCCAGCCGAGCGGCGTGACAGCCGTCCCGAGTTCGATCCTCGACGTACGCTGGCTTGCGGCGGCCATCACGGCGATCGGGGAAGAGATCCCAAACTGCAGGTGACGGTGGCGGAGCCAGGCACTGTCGAAGCCGAGTTTCTCGCCGAGTTCGATGATCTCCAGCGTGGACCGGTGCCCCGCCGCCGGATCCGCGGGATCGAACAGGCCGATGGTGAGGAAGCCAAGCTTGCGGAGCGGGCGGTCGGGGTTGGGCATGCGGGTTCCTTCACGGTGGGGCGGCGGCTACTGCCCAGAATAGGCGCCCGTTTAGATCACGACGGCGGGAGGTTACCTTTTGTGATGAGCCGCCGTTCGCGCGGCCGGTGGCTGTGGAGGGCGGAACCCCTCGTGCCAACTGCGTTGCAACAACTGGCACCATTAGAACCGTGGTTACCTTGATCCGGCGAACGCGCGTCGCTCTCGTGGTGATCGTCGCCGTGGTCCTTTTGGTGGGAGCTTTTGCCGCCATCCGGCTTTGGAGCGTCCACCAAGAGACTTCGGACTGGGTATTCGCGCCGAAAGAGGTGCCATCGAAAGTTCAATTTGCCGGGAGGGAGTACAACTGCGGTCCTGATCCGAGGCCCACGAAGTACGACATCGGATTGTTGTCTTTGCAGGGCCTGACAGCCAGAGGTGGAGTGATCTTCGCGCAGGAGCCGTCGTCGAGTGCCAGGGTGTTTATCGTCGTGCGAACGAGCGAGGGTGCGTTCGGTTGCGATCTCATGGGCGGTCCGTAGCCGACCTGGGCGCTTGTTCCTCGGCACGCAAGAGATCGCACCCAGGGGCGCTTGATTGTTGATCCTGATGAAGCAGATGACGCACCGTCGGTGCACGACAAGGCAGGCGCATGCGTCAGGCGTACTCGGGGCGTCCGCCCACCCGGTAGGTGAGTCCCACGATTCCGCTCCCAAAAACGCGAGAGTCCGTCAGTTGGAGCCTGAAATCGAGCCCGCTGTGGGGGAAGACGCGTTCGCCTTCGCCGACGATAACGGGAAACTGGACCAGATTCAGTTCGTCGACCAGTTCGTTCTCGAGCAGCCATCGTGCGAGCGAGACGCTGCCAACCACGAGAAGCTCGCCGCCGGGCCGGGCCTTGAGTTCTTTCAACCGGCTGGGAAGGTCGTCGGGGATCACAGTCGTCTGCTCCCAGCTTGGTTCAGCCAGAGTGGTCGAGACGACGTATTTGGGCTTTGAGCTGATTGCCTCACCAAAGCCGCCGTCGTCGTTGCGCGCACCCCAGTACGTTTCGAACAGTCCGTAGGTCTTCCGTCCGAGGAGGAACGCGTCCGGGCGCCTCCAGGTGTCGAGGATGTACTGAACGGCTTCAGCATCGTTGAGGGGAATTGCCCAGCCGCCGCGAGTGAATCCGGGATCCATTTCCTCATTGTTGCCGCCGTTGGCTTGGGCGACACAGTCGAGGGTGACCTGCAGGCTGACGGTAAGCTTCATGACCCGTTCCTCTCTGGCGACAAGATGGTCACAAAGTAGCAGCGAGGGCAGACATGCGGAACCCCGAGCACTCGGCAGCTTTCGCCAGCAAAAGGGCGGTGGCGTGCTCACGTCTGCTGAATAGGACAACGCCCGCTTGTGCGCGCCGGCATAGTCCAGTGGTCGGAACCTAAATAGATTTGAGCCATGACATTGCCTCTCGTCGGAGATGAAGTTGTTCACCTTGATTCCGGCACCTTTATGTGGGTCCAGTTGACGCGTTTCCTCATCGACCCGGATCAGGACGACCAATCTATTCTCGAGAGCCTGATCAAGAGCCCCGGGTACCAGCACGACTATGCCTCCCCCTTTCCCTCGGCGACGGAAGTCCGAGCATGGGGAATTCATGGTCGGTGGATGATTGATGCCATTCATCCGGGTCTGTTCGAGCCATGGACGGCCGAAGCGGCGAAGGCCGAGATCGCCATCTGGGCCAATGACCAAGAATGGACGGACCCGGAATACTCCCAGCCCCACGAAGTTATTCAAAGGCTGGAAACCATCTACACCCTGATGGGCTCGGGCACTGTGCTGAAGCTACGCAATCCCCCACGGGAATGCGAACATGACTACGGCTTCGTCACCGGAAACCTGGGCTTCCACGAGTTCATCGTCATTGATCGGATCCTCCGCACGCTTCACGTCATTGTGGCTTCAGATGACTGAAATGAGGCCGACCATAAGCCCTCCTGCACAAAGCCGGACCGATACACAGACATGGGCGCGGGGCACGCGGTGAGTGACACTCGGGCATGCGTTTCCTGTAGCCGACCAACTTGTGCCCGGTAGTGGGCACTCCTGCCCATCGCGGCGCCAAGTCCGCGCTGGTAGTTTGGCCCTATTCGTTCAGGCCTATTTGGGGAGAGACTATGAAGCGTAGAAACACCATTGCCAGTATTACTGCAGCTATCGCGGTTGCCGTCGGAGGCCTCGCGGTTGCGGCGCCAGCGGAGGCTGCGGGCTACTCCTACCTTTATCCGACAGATTTCAGCACCCAGTCCGCGTGTAACACGAAGCGCCTGACGATGAACTCCTCCTGGACCCGTGCGAGTCAGTGCTTCATCATGACCGATACCGGGAAAGTCGTGTGGAAATTCTCTGTCACTGTGCGCGGATAGCTTCACGCTCCATTCGCTGGCAGCGCCTCGCGCCAGGACCAAGACAAGGCAGAGTGCCCCCATCCAAAGGATGGGGGCACTCTGCCTTGTCTTGGTCCTTAAGCCAACAAACCGCCGGGCGTGAGCCGCCTACGCGCACTTGGCCACCGGGACCACCACATGGGTGCCGGTGTCCGTCGTCGTGAATTCCCTGACCTCCGCGGTGGGCGCGACGGTTTCCGCCACCGCCCGCTGCTTGGCGCGCATGCGGAGAATCGCGATGCTGGAGATCAGGAACCAGGCAATGTTGGTGACAACTGAGGGCCACGCGCCATGAAGCAAGCCGTTAAGAATGAACGCGCAGGCGCCGAACAGGTTCACGGCCTGGAAGCTGATTCCCGGCTTCAGCCAACCCATGGAAACTGACATGAAAGCGCCAAGCATCGCCGCCGCACCGGTCCATCCAACAACTTCCCACAGCATTTCCATTTCAGTCCTTTCACGAGTTGGCGCCAGCCGAGCGGCAAGCGGATTTTTGGTGTGGTGTGGGCCCGCAGAAGTGGCCCTGAGATAGATCTTGCTGGAGATATTTGTTTAGTTCAATTGCATTTATCTGAAGCCGGTATGTAGGATCTCTTAACATGGAAATGGACCCGCGCCGAATCCTCGTTTTGCTTGCCGTCGCCCGCACAGGAGGGGTCCTCGCGGCGGCCGACGAACTGCGGATTACGCCCTCGGCCGTGTCCCAGCAGCTGAGCAAACTCGAGAGCGAAGCAGGCCAAGCTCTCCTGGTACGGACGCCGAAAGGATCAGTGCTCACGCCCGCGGGTCTCGCCATGGCCGAAGCCGGCGAAGAGATTGAAAGGGCGTTGAATGTTGCCCGGACCCGTATGGAAGGCGAGGCCCAGGTGGCCGGTGTTGTCCGGCTGGGTGGCTTCACCAGCTTCATGCGGACAGTAGTGATACCGCGGATCCCCGAATGGCGCAGCATGTACCCGCAGTTGAAGATCGAAATCGTCGAGGACAGCTTCCCGCCCTTGATGCGGTTGTTCCGGCAACGCCAACTCGACGCCGTGGTGGTGGAAAAGGACTCGACGGCGGCAGAGCAGCAGCCGCTGGCATCGGGAATGGTGGAGGAACCCCTGCTTGACGAACCCTGGAAACTGGTGGTTCCGGCAGGGTCGTTGCTGGCCACGGAAAGCATCGACCTTAGCCGGTTGCCGTTGCCCTGGCTGGGAGTCGAGCCGTCTGCGGCGAACATCGCGGTGCTCGGCCGGCTGCGTCATTCAACAGGCGTCCGCATAGAGACGGTCCACCAATACGCAGATACGCTGACGGCGCTCGCCTTGGTCGCAGCCGGAGAAGGTGTGGCCATTGTGCCTACGCTCGCGCTGACCGGCGTGATCCAGGACCAGGTGGATGTCCTGGATGTTCCCGGCCTGGGGACCAGACATATCGCCTTGCGGCGGTTTGAGCGGCGAAGGCCCACGAGCTTGCCCGTCGACACGCTCGCCCGGCTTCTGAGGGAATCGGCGGCGGCGTTCGATACGCGATCCGGCTCATGAATAGGTCCGGCTCATGAAAATGGTCCCGCCACTGTGACAGCGACGGGACCACCTCAGGGCTGGAAGTTAGTTCAGCGCAGGAGTGTCCGTGGGGATGACGCCGGAGCCGTAGAGGTCGGAGGCCAGGTCCTGCAAGGCACGGAGGGCAACCCGCTGCGTGAACGGACCATAGGAAACCCGGGCCACGCCGAGTTCCTGGAGCTCGGCTGCGGGCAGGGCTCCGGGGGCGCCGATGACCGAGAGCTTGCCGTGTCCGAGGCCGGTAACCAACGGCTCGATGACCTCGCGAGTCAGCGCGCCAGGCACGAAAACCAGCGAAGCGCCGGCGTCGAGGAAGGCGCGGCCACGCGCAATGGCGTCTTCGATGCTCTCCTGGATCGGGCGGTCGCCACCCTTGGCGATCGCGTCGGTGCGGGCGTTCAGCTGGAAGGCGATGCCTTCGTCTTCGGCGGCCTTGATGATGGCCTGCACGCGGGCTACTGCCTCGTCGAAAGGCCGCAAGCGGTCCTCGACGTTGGCTCCCACGACTCCGATGCCGATCGCCCGGCGGATGGTTTCGGCAGGGTCTTCGTAGCCGTCGTCGAGGTCTGCCGTGACCGGAAGGTCCACTGCCTTGACGATCCGCTCCACTCCGCTGAGCGCCACGTCCAGGGGCATGGTTCCGTCGGCGTAACCGTAGGCCGCTGCGATGGAGTGGCCAGCCGTAGCGATTGCCTTGGTTTCGGGCAGGGCTGCAACCGTGGTGGCGCTGACGGCGTCCCACACATTGACGACACTCAGGATTTCGGGTGCCTCGTGCAGGGCCTTCAGCTGTTGCGCGAGTGCGGTGGTGTTTGCTTCGGTCATGGTTTTCCTCCGTCGTTTGATGTTGTGGAGTGAATCGCACCTTCCAAACCACAGCCTAGGCGCAGCAGCCCAGCCGAACCCAAAGCCGGCCAGTCTTACAACGCCACGTCCATCGCCAACGGCAGGTCAGCACTGGACGGTCCGGCATGTATCCGGAACGTACCGGGCTCAAGGCGCCACGATCCGGAGTCCTCGTCCCAGTGCTCGAACAGGCGGCGCGGAACAGGCACGGTCACGGTCTCCTCCGCTCCAGGCCCCTGCTCGGAGACTGCCGCACCTGCGAACCAGAGGGCAGGCCGGACGACGCCGGTCGTCTCCCGCGAGACGTACACCTGGACAACCTGGCGGGATTCCCGGCCGCCAACGTTGCCCAGCGTTACTGCCACGTCCACCCCCACGGCGTGCTTCTCTATGGACATCGCCGAAAGGTCCCAGGCGCTGTAACCCAGGCCGTGGCCAAACGGATACGCCGGCGCGGTTCCAACTCGGGCGTGGGCACGGTAACCGATGTCCAGCCCTTCGCCGTAGACAACGTCGCCATCGTGAGGCCGCGGTGACGGCAGGTTCTGTTCATCGGCCGGGAAAGTGACCGGCAACCTGCCCCCGGGCTCGGCTGCACCAGTGAGGACGTCGGCCAACGCCCACCCCATCTCCTGGCCACCGAACCATGAAAGGAGCACCGCATCCACGTGCGTCCGCCACGGCAGGAGGACCGGCGCGCCGGAACTGACCACCACCACTGTCTGAGGGGCGACGGCGGCAACGGCGGCCACGAGGTCGTCTTGCCGACCAGGCAGTGCAAGGGTGGACCGATCGAAACCTTCAGCTTCGTCTTCGGAGCTGGTGCCGACGAAAACCAAGGCCACGTCAGCGTCGCGGGCAACCTCAACGGCCTCCCTGATCAGCGCATCGGGATCCGGGGCTGCCGTTTCGAAGCCCAGCCGGAGGGAAGCCACGGTCTTCTGTGCCGGCGTGTACGTGAAGACGATATCCAGCGGTCGTTCCGGGGTCATCGAAAGCTGGATAAGGCCCTGGGGCGGCAGGGACATTCCCACCACGGCGTCGGAATTGATGGGGACCAATTCGTCGTCCAAGCGCGTGACTCCGTCAACGGTCACATGGGCGTAGCCGGATCCGGCCGCCGCGAACACGTAATCGCCCGCTGCGTCCACGCTGAGGCGGGTACTGGCGCGGATGGCCGTGACGGCAGCTTCGGGGACACCCTCCGGATAGCCCATGCCATACGTCAGGGTGTCGCAGCGGTGACGGCGTTCGCTTCCCAGGACCGCACTTTCAGCGTCGAGGAAATCGATCAGAACAACTCCAGGGCCACCGGGTGCGCTGCCGTTCGCGGCTGAGAGCGTTTTCACGAGTGTGTAAGGACGAACCCCTTCGGCGTACCGGATTTCCGTGTTTGGGAGAGCGGCTTTCAATGCTTCCAGCGGCGGGACTGCGGCGGGCGCAACCACAGCCGCGCTTCCTCCGCCGTTGGTTCGTGGTGTCACGGCGCCGGGGCCGATCACGGCGATCTTTCCTACACTCGGCGGCAACGGCAGGACTCCTCCCTCATTCCGCAGGAGGACCATGCCCTTGCTCCCGGCATCCCGCAGCTTCCGGCCAACGCCGCGTGCTTCCGCGAGCGGAGGAGTGGGCAGGGTTTCGCGGTTCACCAGGGGAGCGATGCCCCGGAGCCCGCCCACCCGCGCGGCCAGCCGCAGGAGACGGAGCACTTTGCCGTCGACGATCCGTTCCGGGACGCGCCCTTCACGGACAGCATCCAGAAGACCATCGGCCCACGCCGTCCTGGGGCCGGGCATGGCCAGGTCGGTGCCGCCGCGCGCGCTGGATGCGGCATCCACGTTCCGGATTGCTCCCCAATCCGAGACCACCAGGCCGTCGAAGCCCCACTCCCGTTCCAGGACCGCAGTGATCAGCTCCGACTGGATGGCCGGTGTTCCGTTCACCTTGTTGTAGGAGGACATGACGCCCAGGCCGCCGGCCTCCACAATCGCTTCGAAGGTCCTCAGATACGCCTCGCGAAGCACCTGTTCGGAGACGACGGAGTTGGAGTTCATGCGGTCGGTTTCGGCCTCGTTGGCTATGAAGTGCTTGGCCGTGGTGGCTGCCCCCTCAGCCTGGATGCCTGCCACCATGGCCGCCCCCATGCTGGCCGTGAGCTGGGGGTCCTCGCTGAAGGCTTCGAAGTGGCGGCCGCCGTAGGGTGTGCGCTGCAGATTGACTACCGGCCCCAGGACAACGTCCACACCTTTTCGCCGGGCCTCAGCACCGATGACGGATCCCATGGAACGGGCAAGTTCGGGATCGAAACTGGCGGCAATGGCCGTTGCTGAGGGGATGTTGATGGAGGTCCCGGCCTCGGTCCACCGGACGCCCCGGATTCCGACGGTTCCATCGGACAGGATCAGGGAGCGGAGCCCGATCGATTCCTCGGCGTACGTGCTCCAGTGGTCCTTGCCGGACAGCAACCTGACTTTGGCTTCCAGATCCAGGGAAGCCAGTCGCTTGCGGAGTTCGTCCTCAAGACGTTCAGGGACCGACGAGGGAATTGCAGACATGCGGTGAGCCTTTCGCAATATGCCGCCGACTACCTGCCCGATAACCCATCAGGTGGTGCCGGCTGCATCGAGATCGGTGGGGTTCGCGATGCCTTGACCGCTGCGAGCAGGCCCACCGAACGGATTGCGTCTGCCTACGTTCGTCCCGCAAATTTACAACAACTGCCGGCAAAGGCCAACTACGGTCCGGTGGTCACGCGCTTGGTTTGCCAGGCAAGGAACCCGGCCAGCACCAGCACACCGGCGCTGGCCAGGAACGTGCTTTCAAAGCCGAACGAGTCAAACAAAACACCGCCGAGCGTGGACCCGAGCGCGATGCACGTCTGCACCACGGCCACCATGAGCCCGCCGCCCTGCTCTGCGTTGTGGGGCATGGCTTGCGCCACCCAACTCCACCAACCCACGGGCGCCGACGTTCCGAGCAGCCCCCACACGCCTAAGAGAACCACGACGACGGCGAACACCGCACCGAACGGGATCAGGGCCGCCGCAATGAGTGCCATGACGGCCGGAATCACCATAAGGGTCCGGTACAGCCAGGCACCCAGGAAACGGCCAATGAGCGCGGTGCCTGCGAAGCCGGACACCCCAAGGACGAGGAGGACCAGCGATACGGATGTCACGTCCGCCCCTGTCACGGTTTCCAGGAAGGGCCGGACGTAGGTGAAAAGGATGAACTGACCCATGAAGAAGGCGCCGCAGGCGGCCATTCCCCAGGCAACGGCGGGCTGGCGGAACGCGGTGAAGATGGCGAAGATGCTGCGCACCTTTGGTGCCCGCGACGAAAACCCAGGGTCCGACGTCGGGCCTGTTGCCGCCGTCGGACTGGTCGCCGACGGTGCCGCTAAGGACGGCAGCGAAAACCAGAGCCACGCCAGGCACACGACGGACACCGGAACCAGGCAGAAAAAGGCGCCGCGCCAGCCGATCAGTGAGCCAAGGTAACTGCCCAGCGGTGCCGCCAGCACGGTGGCCAAAGCGTTGCCGCCGTTGACGATGGCCAGGGCACGGGGAACCCGGGGTGCGGGAACCAGACGGATGGCGGTGGCCGCGGACATGGACCAAAAGCCGCCGATCACGACGCCGATGAAGGCGCGACCCACCATGAACGGCAGGTATCCCGGCGCCAGGGCGATCAGGGCCCCTGAAACACCCATCAACGCGGTCAAAGCGAGCAGCAACGTCCGCCGGTTCATGGTTCCGGTCAGCGTGGAAATGGACAAGCTGGTGAGGACGGCGAACAGTCCCGATATTGCGATGCCCTGGCCCACCAAGCCTTCCGAGACCTGAAGGTCCTGGGCCATGGGGGTGAGCAGGCTGACGGGCATGAACTCGGACGCCACCAGGGCAAAGGCCCCGAAGGACATGGCGTACACCCCGGCCCAGTGGGCAACGGGATGGGCGTCGACCTCGCGGTGCGTGGCAGCAACAGTCTCTGGCATGGATTGGCCTCCCTAACGAACAACTGGGAGTTATCCGATCACGAGCGGAACGCCTGGTGGGAGGCCCGGTCTATACGGGTTCCAGCAGAACCTCTCACAACAAACGCGCGGGGTCGTAACGTGTTGACCATGGACAATCGATCGGAGGTGCGGGAATTCCTGATGTCCCGCCGCGCACGAATCACCCCTGAGCAGGCAGGCATCGAGTCGTTCGGTGCCCGTCGCCGTGTTTCCGGCCTGCGCCGCGACGAGGTGGCACGCGTGGCCGGAGTGAGCGTGGACTACTACACACGCTTGGAGCGGGGAAACCTGTCCGGAGTATCTGACAGCGTGCTGGACGCAATCGCCGGGGCGCTCCAGTTGGACCGTGCCGAACAGGACCACCTGTACGATCTTGCCCGCACAGCCAACCGAGGCAACCGGACCAAGGCCAAGAAGGCGGGCCCCACCCTGGACCCCGCGTTGCAGTACTTCCTGGACGCCATCACCGGTGCACCGGCCCTCATCGCGAACAACCGGATGGACGTGGTGGCGGCGAATGCCCTGGGCTACGCCATGTATTACGATCTCTTCCGCAGCACGGCCGGGCCGGCGAACCACTCCCGGTTCATTTTCCTGGATCCGCGCGGACAGGACTTCTACCCCGATTGGGAACGGGCCAAGAACACCAACGTGGAGATCCTGCGCCGCCAGGCCGGACGTTTCCCGCACGACAAGGGCATTGCCGAATTGGTGGGTGAGCTGTCCATGCGGAGCGACGAGTTCCGTACGCTCTGGGCAGCGCACAACGTTCGGCGGCACCGCTCGGGCATGAAGAATTTCCATCATTCGGTGGTGGGGGCTTTGGAGCTCACCTACCAACAGCTGGAGCTCGACGAAGACACAGGCCTGCACGTCACCGTGTACCCAGCCGTTCCCGGAAGTTCCAGCGAAGAGGCGTTGAAGCTCCTGGCGTCCTGGGCGGCGACAGAAAACGTGGTTGAGAAGGTGACTGCGGGCGCTCGCTGAGGCCTGCTGCACGCAGCCCGCCGCGTCATGTTCGGCCCATCCGAGGGAAGGCTTTAAGCTGGTCCGTTGGATGGGGGCGTTGATGCTGGATCTGGTGAGTTTGAAGTTGGCGTTGGCAATCGTGACGTTGACGTTGTGCGTACTGTTTTTGGGGTCCTATCGGCGGACCCGATCCCTGTACAGCGCCTGCTGGTGCGTTGCGCTGGGCTGCTGGCTGGTGGGCAACGCCGCCTACTGGTTGAAAGGCACTGACTGGACCTGGGCGGCGAATCCTTTCGGAAATGCGCTGTTGGTAGCGGGCGCTTTCGGTGTGTGGGCAGGGTTCCGTTCCCTTCGGGGGTTGAGGGCTCCGTTATGGCCCTTCTTTGTCGCGCCAGGGGCCACGGCCTTTGCTTCGTTCCTGGAAACAAGCACGGACGGAGTCTGGCCCGGCGGCCTGGTCTACTTCGTTTCGATGGCAGTGGGGATGGCCCTGGCCGTCCGGGAACTGGCGATGCTGAAATCTCCGGCGTCGCAGGCGCACCGGCCGTTGTTGGTTGTCGCAGCCATCCTGGTGGGCTATTTCGGATGCCGGGCCGTGGTGTACCTGGTGGATGGGGCCACCAGCGAAATACTCAGCTCGTTCTTCAGCCCGGCCATCACGTGCATGCTGCTGCTCATGTTGCTGGTGTTGGTCTCCTTCAGCATGACCGTGCTCAGCAACGACCAACTCATCACCGCACTCAACGAACGGGCCAGCCGGGACGGTATGACCGGGCTCCTGAACCGAGAGGCGTTCATGGAGTTGGCAGGACGCGAGCTTGCTGCCGCGCAGCGGACAGGTGCGGTGGCCGCCGTCGTTCTGGCCGACCTCGACCACTTCAAGACCATCAATGACACGCACGGCCATACCGCCGGTGACGCCGCAATCCGGGCGTTTGCCGCGGCCTGCGAAGGGTCAGTGCGCCGGACGGATCTGGTGGCCAGATACGGCGGCGAAGAATTCGTGGTCCTGCTGCCGGGTGCCGACGAGATTGCGGCGGGAGCCATCACCGCGGAAATCAGCCGCCGCCTGGCCGCTGCTCCGGCGCCGGACGGACTGAGCTTTCCTACGGTCAGCTACGGCATCGCGTCGACCCCCTGTTCCGGGCCGTCGCTGGAGGACTTGATCCAGACGGCGGACGAGGCCCTCTACCAGGCCAAGGCGGCGGGGCGGAACCGGGCGTTCAATGTGGCTGGTCAGGTGGCGGCGGGGGTGGTGCGCGGGTGAATGCGCTTCGCGTGGGCGCTTCGGGTGGGCCGGCGGGGAAGTGTCAGGTTTGGGTCTAAGACTGTCTGGGACCCGTGTCCGGGAATTGGCTTTCTGGCCCTAACCTGACGGGTTCTCAGGGGTTAGCTGACGTCAGGTTGGGGTGTGCTTCTATCTGAGATGCCATTCTGGGGAAATCTCTTTCCTCAAGAGCACGCCGCGCTATCGATCGGTCGGTGGCACCTGCTGCAGGACCTGGTTCCTGAGGTCCGATTGGGCTGTCCAATTTGAAGCCGGCCCCGGGACAGGAGTTGCGGGGACGACTCAGGACACTGGTGCCATGACCTGTTCGAGCCAATCCCGGAGCCCGGGGCCTGTGTCCTCGCGTTCCAAAGCGACCGTCATGACAGCTTTGAGGTAGCTCAGTTTGTCGCCGGTGTCGAAGCGGCGGCCTCTGAAGATCACGCCGTACACGCCGGAGCCCTCACCTTCGGAGACTGCCAGGGTCTGCAGGGCGTCCGTTAGCTGAATTTCCCCTCCACGCCCGGGCAGGGTTTGCTCGAGGACCTCGAAGATGCGGGGGTGCAGGACGTATCGGCCGATGATGGCAAGATTCGAGGGGGCTCGGATAGGGTCGGGTTTTTCAACGAGGCCACGGATCCTTAGAGACCCGTCGACCTCGGTGGAGGAAACATCGGCGCACCCGTAGGCGCTGATCTGTTCCGGATCGACCTCCATCAATGCCACCACGGAGCCTCCGGTGAGTTCCTGGACTCGTGCCATGTCATCGAGGATGCTGTCTTGCTCGTCGATGAGGTCATCCCCGAGGAGTACTGCGAAAGGTTCATTGCCGACGTGAGCCCGGGCCCGCAGGACGGCATGCCCGAGGCCTTTCGGGTCGCCTTGGCGTAGGTAGTGCAGGTCTGCCAGTGACGAGGATTCTTGGACGGCGGCAAGCTTTGCACGATCTCCCTTGGCTTCGAGGGTTTGTTCAAGGAAGGGCTCACGGTCGAAGTGATCTTCCAGTGCCCGTTTGTTACGGCCGGTGATCATGACGACGTCGGTCAGTCCTGCCCTGACGGCTTCTTCTACGACGTATTGGATGGCGGGTTTGTCCACGACCGGGAGCATTTCTTTCGGCATGGCTTTGGTTGCTGGAAGGAAGCGTGTTCCGAGGCCGGCTGCAGGGATGACTGCTTTACGCATGAGGGTCCTTAAAGTTGTGGTTGGTACCGTCGACGAAGTCCGCCGGCGAGTGATCGGACATGTCCTCAACAACGGTTGAGGGGTCCCAGCGGTGGAAGATGGCGCACGGGAAGGCGTTCGCAAGTGTGGTACGGGATTGGTGGTCGAAGGTATCGATGACGATGACGTCGCGGAACTGTGCGAACACGGCACAGGGGGATTCGCTTAGCCGTTCAGGAAGAGACGGGTGAGCGATGAGCAGATCCGCTTCGGTCTCGCCGAGGTGCTGCAGCAGACAATCGCGGGGCAGTGTTTCGTGATCGTTGAGGAGGTCTACTGTTCCGCCGGCGGCCAGGACCGCCCACAGGTCAAGCATCGAGCCGGGCTGCGTTATGTCTGTTAGTCCAAGAACGGTGCGCGAGGAGAGGCTGAACCTCTTTTCAGCCCCTTCCAACACGTCGCTGAAGTGATGGTGCCCCATGACTGTAGCCCGGGCACCAACGCCGTCGTGTAGCCACAAAGAAGGAGGGAAGGGTGGTTCCCGTCCGGACGCGGCGGATTTGACGTAATCTCCTTCGGGGTGCATGAAGCCGGTGACGCCCGACGAGATCGCGTGGGCAGGTAAAGGCCCCTCAGAGGCTGACTGGATGGGAAATACTGAGGCCCCAAGCGTCCAGAGAGCTGCCATTATGGCGACGGTTTCCGGGCCCGGAGTGGCTTCGTAGGCTACGAGTTCTCCAGCCCGTACGCCTTTGAGCTGCATCGCCAGGGCGCGGGTGTTGATCTGTCCGTCCACTGCCGCGTACGGGAAGTCGTTGCATTTCCACCGCAGGGCAGCTTTGCCGGGGTTGTGCCTGGCACCATCATGAATGGCTGAAACGAGGAGATGCACTTCCTGCCCCTTCCACTCCGCCGGAAGCGCTCCCGTCGGTCGGTGACAGCCGGGCCACGGCGCGGGCGAGGAGCCGGTTGGACTTGATGCGGTCCTCCAGCCGGGGCGCTGGGGTACTGATCATCAGTTCATCGATACCCAGATCATCAGCCAAGGCTGCGAGCTGGAGTGCGACGGTGTCCGGGGCCCCCACCATCAGACGGGTTTCGTTGTTTTCACTGCGCCGGATTTCCTCGGGGGACCAATTCGCAATGTTGGTGTTGACCGGGAAGGGCTCGTCCCGGCCCAGGTCTTTTCTCGCCCTCCAGAGCCGGACCGGGTTGGCGAGGTCTTGTGCTTCAGCGTCGGTGGCGGCGGCAATGACGCGAATAGCGAGTAGGGATTCGGGTTTGCGCCGCACCGCACCGGGCTGAAAATTCTCCTGGTAGTGGGCGAGTGCGGTCCTGGCGCTTTCGGTGTTGAGGAAGTGGGCGTGGGCATAGCCCGAGCCGGTGGCGGCGGCCAAAGGTGCTGAACCGGTACCGGCTCCCAGCAACCACATATCCAGGTCGTCCCGTCCTTTCGATCCGGGCATCAGGCCGAGCCGGGCGTGCAGGTCGATGATCTTTTCATTGAAAGTGCCGGTTCCGCCACTGCCTGCCCGGCCGACGCCGAGGTTCACCCGGCCGGGATGGAGGGCCGCAAGGATCTCGAAGGCTTCGGCAACCTGCCAGGGCTCATGCAGGCCCAGCAAGACCCCACCTGAGCCGACGGTGATTCGGGTGGTTACCTCCAAAACGGCCAGTGCCATCAACGACGGGGTAGTGCCGGCGAACCCGGGGGAGTCGTGGTGTTCGGCGAGCCAGAAACGGTGGTAGCCGTCTTCCTCGGCCGCGCGGGCCAGAGCGATGGTTTCGCGCAAGGCCTCGGCTTTACTTTTGCCCGCAGCGATCGGGGACTGGTCAAGGACTGAGAGCCTCATCGCGTCGAGGTGGTGGTGCCGGGCTTGGATGAGGGAACGATGGTGAAGTCGGCCAGGAACACGAGGTTGTGGATCTCGGCTGAAGCGATGGCTCGAAGGATGGGCAACTCCTCGGCTGCTTGTTCGGGGGTGAAAACGTTCAGCGGCCATTCCTTGACCGTCCCGCCACGAAGGTGTGGGTGGTGGAAACCACGCCCGTAGTAGGCATGAATGGTGATGGGAGGGATGCCTGCAGCGCGCTGCTCGGCCCACCCGAGCGTCCAGGAGCAGATCAGGCCGGTGTCAGGCGAGCGGCCAACCCCGGATGATTCCACAGTTCCTTGGCCCAGCATGAGTACGTCGTTGACTTCGGTGAGGGCTTTGCGCGCGTGCGGGTCCAACAGGTCAACTGCGGTACGGAACAGGGCTTCTTTGTCCTGTCGGCTCACGGCTTCTCCGTGCGTACCGTCGCGCAGGTCGGCGAAGTGCCGCAGCAACGCCTTGGTGTAGGCAGCGTCCTGGCTGGTTGTCGTGCTCATTTCGTTTCTCCATCTGTCATAGCGAGTGGTTGGTTCGGATTGCCCAAGCGGGTGTGGATCCAGCGGTGGACCGGGTTCGTCGGCGAGCTGTCCAGAAAGTGTCCGTGGGCGACAGAGGGGCTTACCTGCAGGTCGACAGGAACCGAAGATGCTGCCAGACGCTTCCCGAACTGCTCGACGTCGTCGCGCACCGGGTCAGTGGAGCCAACAATGAGCGAGACGGGACAGAGCCCGGAGAGTTTGCCAGCATGCAGTGGTGAAAGGTACAGCCGTCCGCGAAGCTCCTTGTCTGAGCCGGCGTACTCGCCCCACGCATCGAGTAGCAGTGAACGGGGCGGGAAGGACTTGGATTCGCGGTAGGAGTCTGCGGTGCATTCGGGATCCAGCGGAGGGTAGGCAAGGATTTGCCCGTCCAGGTCGAGCCCGTTGTCCCGGAACCAGAGGGAAACACCGGCGGCCAGGGTTCCACCGGCGCTGTCACCGCCGATGAAGACCGGGTGAGAGTAGTTCTTTTGGGCCCAAAGGGTTGCTGCAGCGATGTCCATGACGGCGGTCGGGTGCAGCCACTGGGGCGCGAGCCGGTAGCCCACGCTGAGGATCCGGGCAGTACCGAGGGAGGCCAATGCAGCACACGCTTCATGCCAGCCTTCGATCGAACCTCTGGTCCAGCTGCCGCCGTGCGCCCACACCAATGTTACGGGCGGGCGGGCCACGGGTTCATAAACGCGCACCCGGATGCCCGTCCCGTCCGCACCCTGCACAAACGTGTCCGTCCAAGGGACAACGGGCCGTTTTTCGCGGAGGTACGCGGCCCCCGGCCGAGCAGAAGTATCTGAAGTCATGCCTTCATCCTCCCGGCCAGCACCGATCGGCGCCTGTCCCTGCTTTGCCTATCACTGACAGGGGGTGGATAACGGTGCCTGTCACTGCCAATACTTACTCCAGTGGGACAGTGTTGTGGCCTCGCGAAGGTTTCGCACCGTCCCACTTCTTTGTGCCGATCCGTAAGCGCACGGAGATTGAGTGATGAACCTTGGGGGTAATTGTGGAAACTGTCTTATTGGAAGAACTGTCCTTCAGCAGCGAACTGGCTCATGCCCTCGTGTTGCGGGATGTGCAGCAATACGAGGTTGCAGGACCAGTCGTCGTAGTGAACCTGGCAGGTAGCGACGCGTTGGTCGGTCACGGACAGTCATCGGCATTGCCGGCCTTCAGCTCCACTGTCCTTTACGGCGGCACCATTACGGGAGCGCTGCTCGCGGTACTTTCCATGGAGACGATCCCGAACGCAGAAGAAATCGCCAGGGGCCTTGGCTGGGTCAATGGGGGATGAACAACCTTCGCGGCTACGGGGAACCGTCGTTGGCGGATCTCGATGAGGATCCGCGGAAGGTCATCCTGTCCACCACGCACCGGCGTGAAAGCCACGGCCGCCCCATGCGGGAGATCGCCGCTGCCTTGGCGGACATTGCCCGGCGCCGCGAGGATGTGCGCATCGTGGTCCCGCTCCATCTGAACCCGAAAGTGCGCGAAGTCATGGTTCCGGTCCTGGCCGGCATTCCCAACGTGGATATGGTGGACCCGCTCCCGTACCTGAGCTTCTGCAGACTCCTGCAGCGCAGTGACCTCATCCTTTCGGACAGCTCAGGTGCCGAAGAGGAGGGCCCTGCCTTGGGCAAGCCGACCCTGGTGTTGCGTGAAATCACCGAGCGCAGCGAATCGCTCCTGACCGGAAGTTCGCGCCTGGTCAGCCGAAACCGGGGCCAGATAGTCCACGAAGTCGAACGTCTCCTTGACGATCCGGATGCTTACATGGAGATGGCCACCGCGATTAATCCATATGGCGATGGCAAAGCCACTGAACGAACCCTTGCTGCCGTGGCCCACTACTTCAAGTTGGGTCCGGCCGCCATGCCGTTCGTCCCGGGCGCGGACTTCCTACCGGCACCGACTCGAACTGCGGCATGACCAGGATGCCGTTGGGCCTGTTGGCCCTCGCCGTCGGCGGGTTCGGGATCGGCCTCACCGAGTTCGTCATCTTGGGACTTTTGCCCGAAGTAGCCGCAGATTTCTCCGTCAGCATTCCGGTCGCCGGGCACCTCGTTTCCGGCTACGCCCTCAGCGTCGCCGTCGGAGGGGTGCTGGTGACCGCACTGACCGCCGCCCTTCGCCCCAAGACAGTCCTGTGCTCCTTGATGGTGCTCTTCGTCCTGGGAAACCTGATCTCAGCGGTGGCCGGGGACTATGCCACCATGTTTGCCGGCCGGGTCGTGGCGGCGCTGTGCCACGGAGCGTTCTTCGGGATCGGCGCCGTCCTTGCATCAAAGCTGGTCACCCCCGACCGTAAGGCCCGGGCCATCTCCATCATGTTCGCCGGGCTGACCATCGCAAACGTCCTCGGCGTTCCGATGGGCACATTCCTCGGCCAACAGCTCGGCTGGAGGTCCACTTTCTGGGCCATCACGATTGTGGGGGTGATCGCCCTGGTCGGGCTGATCGCCTACGTTCCGGCCCAAGACGCCGTCGAACGGGAATCAGGGCAACTGCGCCGTGAGCTCGGGGCATTCACCTCCGGACAAGTGTGGCTGTCCATCCTGATCACCGTCTTCGGATTCGGGGCCATGTTCGGGGCCTTCACTTACATCGCACCGATGCTCACCGACCTGTCCGGCATGCCCGCAGGGGCGGTGCCGTGGATGCTTGTCATCTTCGGTGCCGGGCTGTTCACCGGGAACATCATCGGCGGCAAAGCCGCCGACGGGAATCTGGAGAAGTCCTTGCTGGTTCTCTTGTCCGCCCTCGCCGTTGTCCTGCTGGTCTTCACCATCACCGTTCATCACGCCTGGGCAGCAGCAGTGACCCTGTTCCTCCTCGGCACTGTCGGATTCGCCACCGTTCCCGGCATGCAAACCCGCGTGCTGTTGTTCGCCTACCGGGCGCCCACCCTGGCTTCCGGAGTCAATATCTCCGCGTTCAACCTCGGCAACGCCATCGGCGCCTACCTCGGCGGAACAACCATCGCCGCCGGGCTGGGACTGTCATCACCCATCTGGGTCGGGGCAGGGCTCGCCCTCATCGCGGTAGCGCTCATGGCGACAGCGGCACTGATGCTGCGCGGAACCAACACTTCCCCCTCCGGTACACCGGAAAGCACACCACCACCGTCACTTACACGAAAGGTACTCTCATGACCTCACCCACTGTCGGCAGGACCATACCCACCCTGGACGTCACCGAACCGGCCTTCGGAACCGAGACAGTCACCGACTTCCTGCGCGACGGCTACTGGCTCGAAGCGGCAGACATCGACGGTGACGGGAAACCGGACCTCGTCGGCTACGGACTGAAAGTCGGTGAAATCTACTGGTACAAGAACCCCACCTGGGAAAAGAAACTGGTGCTCGACAAGATCAAAGAACCCGTAGGCATGGACTTCGGCGACATCACCGGTGACGGCACCACCGACCTGGTCGTCTGCTACCAGCTCTACGGTCCCGGCGGAACCATCCATCACGCCGACCCCGAAGGCGGCAAGATCGACTGGCTGGAAAACCCCGGCAACCCAACCGAAGCGACCGAAAACTGGAAACGCCACTACGTTGGGCGCGCTATCGGCATGCACCGCCTCCGCGTTGGTCACTTTACGCGCACTGACAAGATCCAGATCATCGGATTCCCCATTGTCGCCGTCGAAGACGTCCACGCCGTTCTTCCCGTGGTGCTGTTCACCCCAACCGATGACCCGCACGCCGAATGGGACAAGGAAATCATCAGTGATTCGGACTTCCGCATGATCCACGGTGTCGCCAAGAAAGGCGGGCTGATTCCCGGCTCACCGCTGGACTCGATCCTCATGGCATCCGACGAGGGCGTCACATGGCTCTACTACGACCAGGACAACAGCACGTGGGCTTGGGAGCACATTGGCGACGGCGAGGAAAGCCAGTTCGAGAAGACCACCTTCAAAGGCAGTGGTGACGTTGACGGCGGACGCATCGGCGATGACCCTCTTGCCTACGTCGCGGCCATCGAACCCTTCCACGGGAACACCGTCGCCGTGTACGTCCGCAGCGGGGGAGACGCTGAAGCTGCAGGCTGGACCCGGCACCTGCTGGACATTTACGGAGATCCGAACGAAAACGGCGAAGGCCCCGGCCACACGGTCATGTGCCGCGACTTCGACGGTGACGGCGACGACGAATTTCTCATCGGCCTGCGCGGTCCCGAGCCCTGGCAGGGCGCCTACTACTACAAGGCCGTGGACCTGGCCAAGGGCCTGTTCCTGAAGTGGAAAGTTTCCGGGGAATCCATCGCCCGGATCGTCGCCGGTGACTTCACCGGACGAGGCGTGGAAGATTTCGCCACCATTTCCTACTCCGTCCAGCACTACTTCGTTGCCCCCAAAGCCGAAATCACCCTGCACCCGAATAACACCGTCCAACGTGAAGGAACCAGCCGATGACCACCACCGAAAAACCCGGAATCGGACGCCGCTTCTTCATGGCCGGCTCAGCCGGGACCATCGCAGCAGCCTCCCTGGCCGCCCTGGGAACAGCCAACGCCCCCCAGGCGCAAGCGGCCAACGGCACCGCAACAGTACCAGACGGGTCCGTCATCAAATCCGGAGACTCCCGCTACGCGGGCCTGATGACGGGCAACAATCAACGGTTCGTTTCGAATCCCGACTATGTCCGGCTCATCATCAGCACCAAAGACGCCGAGGACGCCGTCCGCGAGGCGGTACGCACCGGCAAGAAAGTCTCGGTACGAAGCGGTGGGCACTGCTTCGCTGATTTTGTCTGCAACCCCTCCATCCAGGTCATCCTTGACGTGTCCCCGATGAACGCGGTCTATTACGACAAAAAGATGGGCGCCTTCGCAGTGGAACCCGGGGCGAGACTGATGAACGTCTACGAAACCCTTTACAAGAACTGGGGCGTCACCATTCCCGGCGGCATCTGCTACAGCGTCGGTGCCGGCGGTCACATCGCCGGCGGGGGCTACGGCCTGCTCTCACGCTCCCACGGCCTCGTTGTGGACCACCTCTACGCCGTTGAAGTCGTGACCGTGGACGGCCGCCGTAAGGTCCGTACCGTCACGGCAACACGCCACGACAAAGGTGAACTCGGTGACCTGTGGTGGGCCCACACCGGCGGGGGAGGGGGCAACTGGGGCATCGTCACCAAATACTGGTTCCGGTCCCCGGGCACGAAAGAAAAGAGCCCTTCAGAACAACTCGTCAAAGCCCCGTCCACCGTGTTGGTGAGCGCAATCTCCCTCCCCTGGGACCAACTGGACGAAACAAAGTTCCGACGCCTCATCACCAACTTCGGAGCATGGCACGAAAAGTACCGCCAACCCGGCACACCCGAATCGCACCTGAGCAGCCTCTTCAACGTCAGCTCGAAGGCGCACGGCAGCCTGGGAATGTTCACCCAGATCGACGCAGCAGCACCGGACGCCAAGGGCGTCATGGAACGTTACGTTACGGCCATCCTTGAGGGGGTCGCCATCACCGCCAAACCCGTGGAGAAGCCCAACGGGGAAATCCCGGCCATGCCGGAGTTTTTCAAGACCCGGGAAATCCCCTGGCTGCAAGCAACCCGCCTTGTCGGGACGGACAACCCGGTCATCACCAACCCCACCAGCCGCGGCGCCCACAAATCCGCCTATCTGAACCAGAAGTTCACCGATGACCAGATCGCGGTGCTCTACCGGCAGATGAGCCGCCCGGACTTCACCAACCCGAACACCATGCTGGTGCTCTTCTCCTTCGGCGGGCAAGTCAACGCCGTCGCACCCGATGCCACAGCCAACGCCCAACGCCAATCAGCCTTCAAATTCTGCCTCCAAACATTCTGGCCCGAAGCCGCCGACGACGACTTCTACCTTCGTTGGGAGCGGGAAACCTACGAAGGCATGTTCAAAACCACCGGCGGCGTACCCGTCCCCGGTGACCAACTCGATGGGTGCTACATCAACTACCCTGACGTCGATGTAGCCAGCACCGATCACAACAGCTCGGGCGTTGGCTGGCAGACCCTTTATTTCAAGGGCAACTACCCCAGGCTCCAACGCGCCAAGGCAAGCTGGGACCCCACCAACTACTTCACCCACAGCCTCGGCATTGAACTCCCGACAGGAGCCGCCTCGTGACCGCCCCGGCCCCGGAAGCCGCCACCGCTCGCCCCCGGCTCAGCAAACTGCCATCCCTGACCGGGCTGCGGTTCTTCGCAGCGCTGCTGGTGTTCTTTTTCCACATCACCTTGTCCAACTCACCCATCCCGCCCAACGACCCAATCAACCCGTTCGCCGATACGGAGCTCGGATCCACCCTGGAATGGCTGGTCAGCAAAGCAGGGTACGTTGGAGTGTCGTTCTTCTTCGTCCTGAGCGGCTTCCTGCTGGCCTGGGCATCCAAACCCGGCGAGCCGAAGCGACAATTCTGGCGCCGCCGGCTACTGAAGATCTTCCCCAACCACCTGGTCATGTGGGTGCTGTCGATGATTTTGTTCGCAGCCGCCATAAACCCGCCGCTCGGCTGGATCAGCAACCTCTTCCTGGTGAATTCGTTTATCCCTGATGCCTCCGTCTACGTGGCGGTGAACCCGCCCTCGTGGACACTGAACAGCGAACTGCTCTTCTACATGCTGTTCCCGTTGTTGATGGTCCCGGTCAGAAAGATCCCCGGCAACCGTCTCTGGGCTTGGGCGTGGATCACGGTCGCCGCGATGATCGCTGTTCAGCTGGTCACCACGTACCTGATCCCTGCAACGCCTGTTTCTGCCCTGACACCGGTTTCCGAGGCGCAGTTCTGGTTCGGGTATATTTTCCCGCCCGCCCGGCTGTTCGAGTTCATTTTGGGCTCCATCCTGGCCCGCATCGTCCTGTCCGGGCGTTGGGTTCCTTTGAAGATGTGGCACACCCTCGTCCTCTGCGTCGCCGGATACGCTGCGGCCATGGTTGTCCCGTTTGTGTACTCCTTCAGCGTGGCCACCATCATCCCTGTCGCGGCGATCATCTGCACCGTGGCGGCCGGAGACATTGCCGGACGAACCGGTTTCCTCGGTTCCAAGCCCATGGTCTGGCTGGGAAATATCTCCTTCGGGTTCTACCTGTGCCAGGGCGTGGTGATCTTCTACGGTCGTATCCTGCTAGGTAACGAGGTGTACCCGACACCTGTGGCTTGGTTGGTGGTCGCCGGGTTCTTCGTCGCTACGCTGTTGGGCGGGTGGGCCCTGTACGCCCTCGTGGAGAAGCCTGTCATGGACCGGTGGGCCCGACCCCGACCCAAACCAGTTCAGCCAGAACCAGCTCAGGCCACCCTAACAGTGAGCTAGGAAAGCCAAAAAGGAGGCTCGATCCATACGGGTCGGGCCTTCTCTTTTGCTGTCAGTATTGGGGCCGTGAACGGGTCGAAAACAAAGCCACCGCCTCCATCAACATGGTGTAGGAGAGCTGCGCCATGACAGCGATGTCGCTCATTCCGGCCGTGAGCCGGACCTCCGAGACGCCCTTGGCGACTTCCCTCAAGAACTGCCGATGCAACACATCCAAGGTTGCCCATTCCCGCCCGTGAGCCAGTCCACTGCACATCCGCCAGCCGAGCTCGCCGATATTGTCGCCCTCACACCAGATTTCCTTGTCTACGGTCTTGGCGATGGAACTAAACGAAGGAATCCCTCCCAGAACCCTGGACCGGTCGAGTCCACACTGGACAATAAGCGATTCCATCCAATCACCCCGAGGCTCTGCCGGGGGTTCATCGACGGCCGAGGCCATGGTGTTCTGATCACGGTCATCGGCCCGGCACGCCAGCACATGACGGGTGATCCGTTCATTGCGTTGTTCGGGTTTCAGCAACCAGAGGGCATTGATCGCGCCTTCGAGGCTGCCCCGCAGCAAGGTGAAGGGGGCATAGGTATGCAGCGCATTGGCGAGTTGGAGGGATGCCCGGAGGGAGTGGAGGTGGTCAATGGAGACCAGGAGGTTACGCGACACGGCTTGCGAGAGAGGGAAGGGAACGGTCTTTTTGTCGTCGCCTCCCAACGAGGAACGCTCTTCCACACCCCGTAGCTTGATGGCTCCGTCAACGTAGAACTCGTTGACCGAGGCGAAGATTTTGGACAGTTCGGCTCCCGCGCGACGCACGTCATCAGGGGTTTCACTTCGCCCCTCGGACCCTGCCTCCTGATCTGTAGCGATCATATCTGTCCCTCCTATGAAGGCGGCTAAGGAGCCATCCTGATACAGGGGAACACACAAACTGCCCGCCGACCCAATTGGTTGGCGGGCAGTTTGACTCCGAAGCTCTCTTTCTAACGCAGAGGCTGCAAGGGGGCGGCGGAGTGTCTCTGCTACTTGGCGGCGAGGTGGTGGGGTTCGCTGACCATACCTGCGCCGCTGGACGTGAGCAGTTGCAGTGCTTCGGCCGCGGGCGTCCCGGGGTCAGCGGTGTACATGAGGATCCGGTGGCCGGATTCGTCGGGAGGGGTCAGGACTTCGAAGTTCAGCTCCAGATCGCCCACCTCGGGGTGGTGCATGTACTTCAGCCCCGACATGCAGTTCTCAACTGGGTGCCGTGCCCACAGGTTCGCGAATTCTTCGCTGTTCATCGTCAGTTCACCGACCAGCGAGGCCAGTTCCGGGTCGTCGGTGGCGCGGCCTGCCACCAGCCGTAGCGAGGACACTGCGCGTGTGGCTTCCTCAAGCCACCGGCTGTACAGCTCACGTGTGTGACGGTCGAGAAATAACAGCCGGGTCATGTTCGGCCGCGTCGACGGCGTTTCGGGTGCGTTGAAGTCCAGATGACCGGCCACAAGCCGGTGACCAATCCGGTTCCAGGCCAATACTTCGCTGCGCCGCCCCAGGACGACGGCAGGTGTGTTGGACATCGATTGGATCAGCCGCAACGTGCCCGGCCTGGCCTTGTCCGGCTTGGTCAACGTCCGTCGTTTGGTCGTGCCGGGCCGGGCAAGGTTGAACAGGTGCGCGCGTTCGTCGGTGTTCAGGTTCAGTGCCCGGGCGATGGCATCGATGACCGCTTCGGAGGCGTTGTTGCTTTGGCCCTGCTCCAGTCGGGTGTAGTAGGTGTTGCTGACGCCGGCAAGCATGGCGAGTTCTTCCCGGCGCAGGCCGGGTACCCGGCGGATGCCGTAATTCAGCAGGCCAACGTCCTCTGGCTGTAAGGCAGCTCTTCGGACGCGAAGGAACTCCCCAAGTTCACTTAGATTACTCATGCGCCCAATTCTGCCGGTCTTCTCCGTCCTTGTCCTGTCCCTGCCAGTGACACCCTAAACGTCAAGACGCATACGCACATGTGACAAGACAACGGCACCGAAGCAGAGTAGACAGCATTCCGCCTGTCACTCTCAGGGGTAGGCAAGAGGGGGTGTGGTTGATCCCCGGACATTCCGTGACTGTAGAGGGTGTGAAGATGCCGCCAACGCGCGGCCACCCCTCCAGAGAAGGATCACCGACATGACAACGCCACCGGATGTCACCACAGGACCCGGCATCCCGCCCTCGATTGAAGCCGCACCGACAACTGCGCCCGTGGGACGCATGACCGGCCGGCAGCGGCTGGCACTGATCGTCCTGCTCGCGGCAAGCTTTACCCTCGCCGTTGACTTCTCCATCCTTAACGTAGCCCTCCCAGCCATCGGCACAGACGTCGGCTTCAGCCTGGAGAACCTCCAGTGGATCGCGACGTCATTCGCACTTTGCGCCGCGGGCCTGACGTTGCTGTTCGGACGTGTCGCCGATATTGCCGGGCGCCGCAAGATGTTCATCATCGGCATGGCCCTGCTCGGGGCAGCATCGCTAGCCGGCGGCCTGGCTGCGGATCCGGCGATGTTGCTTATCGCCCGCGTCGGCCAAGGAATTGCTACGGCCATCGTTGTTCCTGCCGCCCTGTCGCTACTGCTGGCGTCCTTCCCGGAAGGCCCGTTGCGCGACAGGGCATTGGGGCTCAACGGGTCACTGATGGCTGCGGGTTTCACGACAGGCGCAATCCTTGGTGGGCTCCTGACTGACCTGCTGAGCTGGCGGTGGGCGTTTTTCATCAACGTACCCGTAGCCGTCGCAGTGCTCATCATCGCCCCCATCGTTCTGGCCGAGGGCAAACCCGCCACTAAGTTGAAGCTGGACATCCCAGGCGCTGTTACCGTTACCCTCGGCCTTCTGGCACTTGTCTTTGGTTTGACGAACGCTGCCGAGCATTCTTGGACCGACCCGCTGACCTTGGGCTCCCTTGCGGCAGCCCTTGTGCTTTTTGTGGCTTTCGTCGCCGTTGAACGCCGGGCAACTGCACCGCTGGTGCCCCTGGAAGTTCTGAAGCGCTCCACCGTTGCGTGGGGCAACGTCGCCGGCATCCTCGCCTTCGTTACAGAAACATCTCTGGTGTTCCTGCTGACCTTGTACCTGCAGCAGGTACTCGGCTACACCCCGCTGGGCGCCGGTCTCGCTTTCGCGGTCCTTGGCTTAGGCACCGTACTCGGTGGCATCCTAGGCCCCAAAGTCATCGGAAAGATCGGTAACAAGAAAGCGATCGTCTACGGATTCATTGTCCAGGCGATCGCCACCGGAGCCCTTGTCTTGCTCAGCGCCGACCCCGCGTCCATCGGCCTGCTGCTGGTCGCCACCTTCATTGGCGGTGTAGCCAACCTTGTCGTCATCGTCGGATTCATGGTCACCGCCACCTCCGGCTTGCCCGAAGACGAACAAGGCCTGGCCACAGGACTTGCCACCATGAGCCAGCAGATCGGTATCACAATGGGCATTCCGATCATGAGCGCCATCTTCACAGCCCAGATCCTCGCCATCGGGAACAACGAAGCCACGGCTGTCCTCAGCGGTGTCACCACTGCTATCTGGGTCAACGCTGGCTTGTGCCTGCTCACCGCACTGGTGGTAGCCCTGTTCCTACGGAAGCCCGTACAGGCCTCCTGACGGGAGAAATCCACCACAAGTACTACCTGAGATGATCCCAGCCGGTCCGGTGAACACACTCCGGACTGGCTGGGACTCTTCGTTGGCCTGATGAATCACGCCTCAGTCGCAAGGACCTCAGCGACAGTGCTGCGGGGCGGTGACCGGCCACGATCCTTCCGAGCCTTCAGCGTCTCTACCCATACGCGGGCACCGCATCACGGATACTAAAACGTGTCGGCCCGATGTGTCACACCGCCGCAGTGGACCGGCAGAATGAACCGCTCCGCCGGAGACATCAAATCAGCCCACTCTGAGGATCTGCGTGGCGCTCCAGCCGCCTACTGATCAAGTCGTCCTGGTTCGATGCAGGCCGGTACTCAGCCGCTCGGATACCTTCGTGTAGAGGCATCGTTGATGCCGGCCCAGCCAGATCCATGTCGTTCATCTGACCAGCCAACCATCGTCTAAGCGCGGTTCTCTCGTCTAGTGACGTCTTTTCCTAACGCCGATAACCGTGATTCCGTAAAGTAGTCATACCAAGTACAAGCCGCGGTTCCTTGCCCAGTGTGCCGGGGTTCCTTCAAGCGCAGGGTGTTGTTGAGTCTTATACATCGGCAGTTGGTCGCCATAGGGCGGCCCTTTTTGATGGTTCAGCAAGACGACAATCCGGATGGCCGATGCAGATCCTCCGTCAGCTATTGCACTGGGCTACTCAACGCAAACCTACCTGGATGAGCACGGGGTGCTATCAGCCGGAATCAAAGAACGACGATGGATTAGAACAGGGAAGCGAATGAGCCCCATCCTGGGCCGACCCAGTAGCGTTCCTGCCAGACTCCTGCTTTTTGTGGGTATATGTACAGGTTCCCGCTTGAGTCCACGCCCGCGAGGTCGTTCCACCCGTCGAGGTAGTTGTCTCCGAAGCTTCCTACGTACTTGAAGGATGACCATCCTTGTCCAATGATTTTGGGGCTTAGCCAGTTCCCTCGCCCGTCGCTCGGGTAGAGGTGCAGCCGTCCGCTGGGGTCTGTGGCGAGCAGGTCGGGTCGAAAATCGCCGTTGAAGTCACCTGGCGAAAATACCCTGTTGAAGACGTTCCATCCTTGACCGACTTGTCGCGGGGTTCCCCAGCCGCCTTTGCCGTTCCCTGGGTACAGAATCAGTCTCCCCTCGCGGTCCTTGGCCAGTACGTCATCGTGGCCATCTGCGTCAAAATCACCGGGGGAGATCAGTTCGGTCATTCCCTGCCATCCGGTACCGATGACCCGCGCTGGTTTCCACCAGGCTTGACCGTTGGCGGGATAGAGCCACAGCTGTCCCGATGGGGTTCTTGCTAAAACGTCGGGGAAACCGTCTTCATCGAAATCTCCTGGCGAAAAAACCAGGTCGAACTTGTTCCACCCGAAGCCGACAGTGCGCGGGCTGTTCTGCCACCCGAGGGTGTATTCCAGCAGTCGGCCGTCCGGCGTGCGCGCCATGATGTTGTTGTCCGGGATTTCTGTCTCGTACTTCCGGAGGGGAGCGGGGTAGGAGATTCGCGGCGTAAATTGACCCTGGACACGGCCAACAACTTTGCCGTCAACTGTGATGACTGCCGTAGGTCTCACTGATTGACCGCCATCGGCGGCCTTGACCACGTAGTCTCCCGTTCGAGTCTGTTCGGGTCCGCCGTCGAATAGCGCGGTTCTGAACCATTCGTAGGTGATTTCGGGCTTCCCACCGGGAGGTAGGCCTTGGATCGAGGCAATGTCCAGGTTGGCACGGATTGTGGAACCAATCCAGGGGTCGCCAGTCAGAGTGACCGGGTCTGTTTTGACGAAGTAGTACGTTTCAGACTCGGCCGTCACAGACTTGTACCCCGGCGTGATCGTCGCGACCCGGGCCTTCAGAGGCCTGCCGTGGAAGTATGTCGGGACGGAGGTCTTCCACGGTCCGATCCCGATGTAGAGCCCAACAACCCAACTTTGTTCGGGGTCGACCCATCGGAAGTTCAACTTTGTTATTCCTGGGGTCCACCGGCCGGGGTTCAGTGTTCCGTCGAGATCCAAGTTCCAAGGACCTGTCTCAGGTACGTAGTTGGGCAGTTCCAGTGCCTTCGGTATTAGCAACGGATGCGACGGATTCGTGACGTGAAAGTCCAAGGACTGCAGAAGCGGATTTCCCGCACCGTCAACGTTGAGCGCGTCGTAGTTACTGTTCCGATACTGCCGCGCGTAATCTTCGTAGACGCCTGCCTCATTACGTGCTTGGTAAGAAATCACCATCTCGTACAGGCGATGTTGACCGTGATAGGTGTCTGTGGCGCCAATCGACGCAGTCGCTTCAGCGGTGAAGCTGCCTGCCCCAGGGTTTCCCGTCCATGTCAGTGTGCGCCCACCGGCATTCGACTCATCAAGGTAGGTAAAGGTGACCTTCTGGGCCGGCTCGCTCAAGGTAAAGCGGATAGTAGCTGCCTGGCCCGGCCGCAAGTCCGGACCGGAGGTCAGACTCGCAGACAACAATTTCGGTTCCTGTTTAGCCGTCGTCGCTGCTGTGGCAGGGCTGATCGGTGCCAACAACACAACCATGAGGAGAGCCAGAGCCGCAGCCAGGCATCGCAGTACAACGATCACGCCCAGCAGGCTCTTCTTCGAACTTCCATCAAGCAGACGCGAGCCCACTTTGCCCCCAATATTTTGTTCTGGATGTGACGGCGACCATATGTCTCGCTTGAGGATACCTAGAACCCACGAGAAGTACACGCTGAAGCCGTACAAGCCTGGGCCATCAAGGCTGACGACGGAGCTGCCACCCAAGACTGCTGGCCCGAGAGATGCATCCGAAACACCATGGGACAGGAGTTCTCGCAGCTACTTCAACTCCCGTACTTTAAACGCGGATAACCGGCGTTCCGTCAAACCAGGGCTGGTCCGCCGGTGTGGAAGCAGCCCTGGTCGCTTGCCTTGGCCGATGGTCCTCTTGGCCGGAACGCTGACAATTTTCCTGTTATCGCTTCTCGGCGATGCCACGGGTGCGCCGGTCCTGATCGCGGTTTTTGGATCGTCGTCCTTCTTGGGTGTTCTCCTGCCCGAATCGGTCTTGTCGCGGCCCGTCAACATCGTCGGCGGGCACGCCGTGTCGGCGGCCTGCGGAATCCTCCTGCAGATATTAGTGCCGAGCTCGTGGTGGGCCCTTGGCCTTGCGGTCGGGGCGGCCATGGTGGCGATGGCGGCATTGCGGGTCATCTTCCACTGGCTGGCGGTACGCCCATCGCGGTCCTCGTGGCTCATGACGGATGGGGCTACCTCCTTACGCCAGTGCTCACCGGCTCACTCACCCTCGCAGCGTGTTCCATCCTGTACCGTGCGCTTCTCCCGGCGGTCACGACAGGGAGGATACACGGAAGTCCTTGTCTGTAGCGGGCGGGCAAGGGTAAGGTCGGGCTCTCCATCAACACATCGCTCGGGTGCCTCGCCTCTGACCTGATCCGGGGCGAGAACACGGGGCGAAGCAGCCACTGCCGATGCTTGAACCTGGAGGGTTTCAATGAAGATCAGCGCCCGCAACCGCCTCAAAGGCAGCATTGTGGAGATCACCAAAGGGGCAACGACCGCTCACGTCCGCATCCAGATTGAAGGTTCGGTGATCACCGCCTCGATCACCAACGAGGCCGTCGATGAGCTCGGATTGTCGGTGGGAGGGGAAGCCTACGCCGTGGTCAAGGCATCGGACGTGATGATCGCGATCGACGACTAAGACCCGGTCAAGCACCAGACCTTAGGCAGGGTAGATCATGATGGCTGTTGCTTTGATGACGAAATAGACGACGCTTCCCGGGGCGAGGCCGAGGTCGGCCAACGCTGCCGGGGTGATGTCTGCTGAGAGGTTCCCTGCCCGGACCCGGATCAGGTCACCGTGCGGTTCCAGATCGGTGATGGTGACCTGGAACGTGTTCCGGGGGCTGCCGTGTTCTGCATTCGTGTAGATCGAGACGGCCGACGGTGGGAAGGTCGCGGCACCGGCACTGCCTGGGTGCGCGTCCTCTTCGAGGCGGTCGGCGATCATCGGCCCTTGCTTCGTTGTGGGGCCGCTATCGGTGATCTCCCCTGTGAGGAGGTTCAGCCGTCACACCGCCCGAAGAGGTGGATTTCCGACCTCTAGCTACGGGATCTGCTCAGCCCAAGGCACGGAAGCAAAGCTCACGACGATGATCATCCGGGCCGACGAGGCCTTCTATCAGGCAAAAGACCATGGTCGGAACCGGGCAGTCAACATCAACGCGGCAGTCACATAACGGAGTAGGGATCAAACCCGCTTGGGGCTGGGGTCACGAAAACGGGCGCCCGTATCCGGGCAAACTGCCCTGCCTGCGTACAGGCAGGGCTTTGTCGCCCAATCAGCGTATCGTGCGCTGAGAAGCGGTATCACCCGCCTCGGGGCAGAACGAGCGTCGTCTAGCGCTTCGTCCGTGGGTGTTTGCGGTCCAGGATGAGTGCGGCAGCGATGCCGACCATCCATATGTCCTTGGCCAGCGGCGTGCCCTTTGCGCTGGGGCGGACGCCGTCTTCCAGGGTCATTTCCGGTGATTTCAAGTACATGGTGATCATCGACCCGGAAAAGATTCCGAGTCCCAGACCGGCCACACGGCTGGGAATGAAGGGAG
This sequence comes from Paenarthrobacter sp. NPDC090522, assembly GCF_044769225.1. Lineage (NCBI taxonomy): Bacteria > Bacillati > Actinomycetota > Actinomycetes > Micrococcales > Micrococcaceae > Paenarthrobacter > Paenarthrobacter sp. NPDC090522. The sequence continues at coordinate 98,133 of NZ_JBIVXL010000010.1, read as the reverse complement.
CCAGCAGGGCAGCGCCCAAGGACAGCTCAGCGAAACTCAGAAGTTTGCCGAAGCGTCCGGGATCGAGCTCAGCCACTGACGGTATGACCCGGGCAGCCATGGACTGCAATCCGGCCGCGCTGTCTTTACCCAGGTCGCGTTTGCCCCAGCCCGAATTAAGAATGAACGCCCCCGTCACTAAACGTAGAGGTATATGGCTTATCCGCATGTTCGATCCCTCCATGGTCAGTTCTCTTGTTGGTTCCTGGCTCCGCAGCCAGGCTCACAGATGCCCGGACGGCGCTGGGATGCCGACCCGCCGCCTGGCATGAGCGGGCCGGTACCCCGGGTCAGGCGGACAGCGGCGACCGCCTGACCGGCAGAGCCACCGAGTTCCCTCCGAGAAAGGCGCGGATGAAACCCGCCGGCAATCAAAGCCAAGCATGCTTAGTATTGATCGCGCAAGGATCATGTCCGCGCGTCCTCAGCCCATCCTCACAACCTTCTGAAGTCCTCGACACCGCACTGGCGCATCGAACGGGAAGAGAGCCGCCGGCATCGTTGAAGGAACTGCTCAGGCAATCTGCCGTCTCCTTGTGTGCCGGCAATGCAGGAGTATGTTTAGGGATGGGGCATGGTGGGTGTATGCAGCCTTCCCCGGCTAAGCCCGCCGCCCCTGTTCGTACAGCCTTGCAGTTTCGGTTCGCTCGGCAGAGCATCTGCAGGAGGAGCTCAGCGGCTCCGTCCGCGGCGAGCAACGTGAAGAGATAGTCCTCCGGGTTGTTTGCCGCGGGTAGAGGCGGTGGTCAGGGACGTTCACGGGCGTGTCCGCTTCTCGCTCAGCCCCGTAGATACTTGTAGAATCTCGGCAAGCCAGGGCGTGCCCCAGCGTGCAGGGGGTTCGTCCGGTGTGCGGAGGCCATTGCAAGGGGCGTGCGCGGGAAGATCCGACTCGGCCGGGCAGCTGAAGGAGAAGAGGCGCGATCATGAGTGAATCCGATGAAGACGTCAGCCGGGCCGTGGCCTCGCACACGCATCTATTCCCTGGCGCAGTACTGCGGACGGATCTGCAGAGCCTTCGAGAGACGTCTAGGTTGGCCATCGTTTTCTCAGATGGATCGTTGTCCCATGCTGAAATTGTGAGTACCACGAGCGGCTCGAGGGCGGAGATTGCGCTGGCCGTCGATTCCTATCGCACGGCGGCAGGGGCGATCATTCCGCAAAAGCTGTGGTCCATCGACGAGCAGCTCACCGATAAAGAGGAAGAAGGCATATTGCGGGTCAGCGCAGCTCTGCCCTTCACGTGAGTTGTGTTTCCCACTCTGCCGGCAGCGGACTTCCGCCTCGCGGGACGATGTCTGGCCCGTGGCGGCGGGGAACGTGGATGGTACGAGGTGCGCTGGGTTGGGTCTGCCAGGGCAACACGTGATGTGGGCCCTGGTACCACGAATTCTGAGGCGAACCCGCAGTGAAGGTGTTTAACGACGAAAGGGGCGGGTCCTGTACCCACTCGGACAGGACCCGCCCCTGGATGGTTGCTTGTGTTAGGCGTGCTCGTAGGTGAGGCAGTCCGCGGATTCGGCGCCGGGGCCGACTTTCACGTCGTGTGCTTCGCACATCAGGTTGTTGTTGTGGACGCACTCGGATCGTTGGCAGGCACCAACGTGCGCGAGGACCTTGGGCAGTCCGCCCATGGTGTTCGTGTCGATGAACGTGGCGCAGGATGCGTGGTCCTGGGTGCCGCCGATGGTGATGCCAAAGGCGGTGCAGCCGTTGTGGTTGAAGCCGCAGCTGCCAACGCTACAGGCGGAGACTTCGGCAACGTGTTCGGTCATGGTTCCTCCTGGTGTGGGCCAAGGGGCGCGTACCCCGGATGTACTACCCAAACTACGCCCGTTTGCCGTGTTTTGACCGTTGTGATTAGCGCATTTGTCTGTCAGCTATTTAGGGTTCGGCATCGCATCTGATCTGAACTCCGCTTACGTGGTTGCCGGGGCGGGGTGTCGGTGGTGGGTGTCCGTGGCGTGGGCCGACGTGACGGAAGCCCGCCTAGGGGTGGTTCGGCGGGCTTCCTGTGAACACACTGCACGGATCGCTCCGCATCAGAAAAGTACCCAGTGTGGGCCTCTTCAAACCGCGGCTTGTGGCGTACCGGCGGATGCGCGGGCGGGATGTTCCCGCCGGAAGGGTGTCTCGACTTTGAGCGTGTGCCGGGTCTAGCGTTGGCTCATGAGTGTGACACCAGCCAACAGCGAAGATCCGGAACGGCAAACACCTCGCCCTGCGTCTGAAGTGCCGGTCGAGGAACCGGACGACCCTTCACTGTCTGAGCTGATCAGTGCTGAGGATCCCCTGGGGCCCGACGCCGAGGAAGAAGATCCTGCAGGTGACGATTCTTCCGGCACGGATCCGGCAAGCCCGGGTTCCGCCACCGTAGACCCGGACGGCGATGATGGTGCAGGCCGTGACGATGAAACCACCGGCTGACTGGTTGCCCGGACTGGTTGCAGGTAACCATTTCGCGGTCAACGGGGCGGTTTGCACCCTGAATTATGCCGAGGTGTATCCCGAAGGCGTGACAGCCTCCATCAGCATCCGTTTCCGGGGCCGGGTCAGTGATTCCGAGGACGGCGCGGCCAGGCATCAGATTGACGCGGCGGCCAAAGGCTCGCCGGTATCAGGCCCGCGGCTGGTGTTGAAGCAGGCTGGTGCCCTCAACGCTTACGGCACACTGATCAGCGTTGAGGGCGAGCCCGGTTTCTGGACGTTGCGGTACTGGTTTATCCATGGAACCCTCCCGGTGGAGTGCCGGTTTCACCTGGTGTGGTCGGAGGCGGGCATCGACGCCACATTCATTCTTTCCGAAGGACCCATGGCTGCTGCCCTGGATGCGATGGAGGACCTCACCGCTTGGCCTTTCCCCATCGAGAACAAAGACTTCGAACCGTAGGAGCCCGGTCCGTCGCCGCGGGCGAGGAGCTACCTCGCCGACGCAACACCGCTTGGGGTGGTTCAGCGCAGTGAGATTCGACGGCGGCGGTCGGTTCCGCCGCGCAGGTCACGGTTGAGCCTGCGGTCACCGTGGTACAGGATCGACTTCCAGTCCACTTCCTCCGCGGTCTTGGGAACCACGAGGGACACCTGCGGCGCCTTGGTCTTGGGCGTGACGTAGAGCCAGTTGACGGCGCCCAGGGCGATGTCCACCACGGAGTTCCAAATGCCGATGTAGGCCTGGATGCAGCTCATGGCCAGCACGGCATTCAGGGTGGCGAAGGCTACGTTGCCCCAGTTCTGCTGCTGCACGTCCCGCCAGATGGTGAGAACGGAGAACGCGACGATCAGGTACGGAATCAGCACATAGATGGCCGGCGCGGCGGTCCGGTCCTTGACCTTGGGGGTGCGGACGAACGGAATCTTGTCACCGGTCAGGCCCTGCTGGAGGGACTTGAGGACGCCGGCCAGGTTCACCGGAAGGAGGATGAGGTTGAAGCCGTAGATCCGGAAAATGTCACTGAACCGGTGGCCGCAATCCCGAAGGTCCGAACCCATGCACAGGAAGTAAGGCAAGGCCGCGATGAACACAGCCGGGCTCAGGAGCCTGCTGTCGTAGGGGTAGGCCAGCAGGAACAAAAGTCCGAAGCTGGCCCAGGTGATGGAGGCCATGTAGTTCACGCGCAGGAGCACCTCGCGGATGAGGATCCGTTGGCGCTGCATGCGTCGCTGGGACAACTGGTTCCACAACTTGGGCAGGATCAAGAGGCCACCGTTGGCCCACCGCCGCCGCTGCACCACCAACGAACCGAAATCCGGTGGGGTGGCGCTGTAGCTCAGGCGTTCGGGGTAGTTCACCAAGGTCCAGCCATGGGTTCCCAGGTCGATGCTGGACTCGGTGTCCTCAATGACTGTCCGGTCCTGGATGTAGGTCCGGACTTCGAACCCGCCCACGGTTTCCACTTCAACGATGTCTTCCAAGGCACACTTGCGGATGATCGCGTTGGCTCCCACCCAGAAAGTGGCTCCGTAGTAGGACATGCCCTGGTGCAGGATGTGCTGGATGTCCGTGGTGGCTCCGGCGATGCGTTCGATGCGGGTGGGGGCACCGCGGAAGGAGGAGTACGGGGTCTGGGTAACCGCTACGCGCTCGTTGCCGGCCGATTCCAGGAAGTACACCAGGCGCAGGCAGTAGTCGCGGAGTAGGAGCGAATCGGCGTCGAGGGTCAGCAGGTAGGTGCTGTCGGGGACGAGGAGGTCATTTTCGTGGGGTTGGAGTGAGGGGCGCAGGATTGTTTGTCCTGCGGTTTCTTCACGGTGCCAGCGTTTGCCCATGAGGGAGATGTACGCGTTGAGGTTCATGGCCTTGTTGGCCTCGTGGGACAGGCTGGCGTAGGCCTTGCGCTCGAAGGTTTCGGTACGGACGTTGAAGATCCAGGTAAGGCGCAGGTACAACTGCTCCATGCGCTCCGGGCTCGGCGCCGTCTTTTGGGCCTTCGCCGCCTCCAGTGCCAGCAACACGAGCCGGAGTTCCCGGGCCAGGCCCATGATCACCAGGTCAACGAAGAATTCGTCCACGTGGTCGGTGACCAGTTCGGCTTCGGCCATGGCTTCGAGCCATTCGACGGCTGCTTCGTATTCGGTGATGAGGGGTTTTAGTTGTGCCGGGTCGCCGGGGCGGGCCGTGTCTTTGCTTGCCCGGAAGGTAGTCAGTGCATTTAGGGCGCGGGTGGAGGGTGCTGCCATGGCGTCGGCGATTTGTCCGGCCAGGGCACGGGTTTCTTGCAGTCGTGCGGCGATGGCGGGGTCGGTGGGGTGGGGCGGGTCGTCCAGGAGCAGGACGACACGCAGGTCGGGGAATTCCTGGAGCGCGGCGGACCAGAGTGTGGCGCGGACGACTTGTGGTTCTTCGGCGTAGGAGGGGACGAGCACGGTGACGGCGTCGTTGTAGTGCGCGAAGTGTTGGTCGAGTTCCCCGCGGGGTACGCGGCGGTGTTCTTTGAACCGGTACAGGGCGCCCTGCCGGGCCATGAGGTACATCATCGCCGAGAACGTCAAGAACGTGACAACGACAAGGTAGGAGACGGACTCGATGCCGAAACGGAATCCTGAATTGGGGTTGTCGACGAACTGTCGGATGATGGTCGAGACGACGTAGTAGGTCCACGCCCCGACGGTGACAAGCATCGCTATGCGGCCCCAGATGATCTTCTTCGAGGATGGGGTGGGATGGACGATGGGCAGGGGTTCGGATCGTTTCTCGGAGCCCCATTGCCGTCTGCGTCCTTGCGGTTGGAGCTTCGCCGTGATGGTGTCGTTGCCGGCTTGTGCGACATCGGATGCGTCAACCAATTGATCTGTCATTTTCCCCCGCCTGACAGTGGACCGGCCGCCAAGGGACCCGGTATCACGTTGCCCGGGCCACCGCTTGACCGGTTGGCCCGTTGATTGCCCTTATAGTAATCCACGACAGTGAAGAATTGACCGGGCCCCGTCAGGGTCGGGTCGGTGGTTTGTTTGGCTGATTCGACAGCGTAATCCCGGTGGCACGTCCACGCAGGGTTTCAGATGTCATTGGGGGGTCATGTGTCACAGCATTTTCCGGGCCGCAGGTTGTCGTATGTGCGCTTGAGCATTCTGTTTGCCGTGCTTGTACTGGTGGTTGGCGCTGGTGTCGTGGCGTGGCGGTCCGCCGCCGATGCGCGCAGTGCCGCGGCCTCACCGTCGCTGTTCAGCGGATATGTGGATGTGACGGCCACGCCCAGGTACGCCTTCGAACAACCCGTCGGTGACGATGCGAAGTCCGTGGTGCTCTCGTTCGTCGTCGCTGACAACAAAGACGGGTGCGCACCGTCCTGGGGGACCTTCTACAGCCTGGACACGGCGGCGTCGGGCCTTGACCTTGACCGCAGGATCGCGCGTCTACGTCAACTCGGCGGGGACGTGAGCGTCTCCTTCGGCGGCCAGTCCAACCGGGAACTTGCCACTTCCTGCACCGACTCGATCAAGCTGCAGGCCGCTTACTCCTCCGTGGTGGACCGTTACGACCTTGCCACGATCGACCTGGATGTGGAGGGGACCGCCCTGTCCGATCAAGAGGGGACTAAACGCCGGGCAGCTGCCATCGCTGCCATCCAAAAACAGCGCAGGGATGCCGGGAAACCTCTGGCGGTCTGGCTCACCCTGCCCGTCGCACCGACCGGATTGACCGCCGACGGGACCGCCGCGGTGACGCACATGCTCGGCGCCGGGGTCGACTTGGCCGGGGTGAACATCATGACCATGGATTACGGGACCAGCCGCGTGCCCGGCCAATCGATGCTCGAAGCGACGACCGCCGCGGCCGAAGCCACCCACGAACAACTGGGGCGGGTGTACGGGGCTGCCGGTCAGGACCTGGGAAACCAGACCCTCTGGCGGAAGATCGGCCTGACTCCCATGATCGGCCAAAACGATGTAGTGGCCGATGTGTTCACCGTGGCCGACGCCCAGTCCCTGAGCAGTTTCGCGCAGGACAAAGGTGTGGGCAGGCTATCGATGTGGTCTTTGAACCGGGACGCCGAATGCGGACCCAATTATCCCAACCTCACCGTGGTCTCGGACGCCTGCAGCGGCGTGGACCAAGGACAGTCGCGCTTCTCGAAGATCCTCAGCGGAGGCCTGGCCTCCACGACAGCGGCACCGACACAGCCTTCAACAGAGGATCCGACTTCCACAGCCAGGCCCGTGGTCGATGACCCGGCGACGAGCCCGTACCAGATCTGGTCAGCGGAGGCGACCTACGTTCAAGGAGACAGGACCGTCTGGCAGGGAAGCGTTTACGAAGCCAAATGGTGGACCAAGAACAACGTGCCCAATGACCCGGTCAGCGAAGGATCCCAGACACCCTGGAAACTCATCGGCCCCGTGCTCCCGGGCGATAGACCTGTGCCTGAGGTGACCGTGCCCGTAGGGACCTACCCGGCTTGGGTGGCCGGGACCGTGTACCGCAAGGGCGACCGGGTCATGCTCGACGGTCACGTTTTCGAAGCGAAATGGTGGGTTCAGGGCGACAGCCCGGCAGCAGCCCTGCAAGGATCTTCAGGGTCGGCATGGATGAAGCTCAGCAACGAGGAAATCACCAAACTCCTGCAGAGCCCGCCGGCCTGATAAACGAAACCCGCACACCACCGGGACCCCGGGCTCTTCCGCCGCTGATCCGCCCCGGGCGGACAGGCCCGAACGGGCTCGCCCGAACACAGGGGTTAGGTGGTGCGGGTGAGTTCTTCGGCCTCGCGCAGCAACCGTTCTTCCCTGCCCCTGAACCGGTCCACCGTGCGCTGCAACCGCGGCCCCTGGTGTGCTGCGGCAGGCCAGGACCCCGAGTGGACCATGTCCTGAAGGGTCCGGCACTGCTCTTCGATCTCGAGGGCCCCGACCATGGCCGAGGAGATCCTCAGGCTCAGCACAGCGTCCATCGCCTGCGCCGTGTCCCGCTGCTCCAGGGCATGGAGGATTCGTTCTGTCCTGCCGGGAAGCATCCGGAAGTAGCGGAGGAGGAAGCGAAGGAACGCCACGGCGTCGTTCAACTCCTCTGCCAGCACCGTCAGGGTCACCTGGTCCAGGACCGGGACGACGCCGTCCGATTCCTCACTCACCGCTGGCCGCCTGCACTGCTGCCGATTCCCCGGACGAGGCCTTGGCGGAGTCCTTGGTCCAGATGGAGGCGAGCATTCCGATGACCAGGATGGCCGGGGCGCCGTACATGAGGATGTTCGCCACGACCGGTTCGCGCAGGGCACGGATGGCGTTGCCGACGTAGGGGATGGTGGCGACTTGCTTGTCCACGGTTTGGCCCTGCAGGGTGGCGATCCAGGGGTCGATCCCGTTGTTCGCGTCGCCCTTGGTCTGCACGGCTACGCCGCCATCGGCGGTGGTGGTGATCTCGGTGATGCGGTGCGTTTCCACGCGCTGGTCCTCAACCGGGATGTGGTAGGTGATGATGTCGCCCACCTTGATGTCCTTGACCAGCATCGGGACGGTCACGACGACGTCGCCCGGGTTGATCAGCGGGGCCATGGAACCGGTGAGCATAGTGGAGGTCTGGTAGCCCAGGATGCGCGGCCCGATCGCGAGGAAAACGAACGCCAGCGCAGCGAGCACCAGCATGCCGGCGCCGACGACTTTGAACGTCTTGCCCGCGATGCGGCCAAACGCACCGGGAGCTGCTTTCGTGGAAACCCCGACGGCGTCCGGTGGGGTTGCTGCTGTGGGCTTCAGTACCGCCGCGGACTGCTTCACGGCGGTGGTCGTGGGGGCGCCGGACTCGGCGGGCTGCATCGGCTTGGCGGGCTGCACCGGCTTGGCGGCGGAACGCCGGCCATGGAGGGCGGGGGTGTTGATGCTGGTCAGTGCGCTCATGATCCTGGCGTTCCTCGTTAGTGGTTCTCTTGCTGTTCCGGTTACGAGTCTGAAGGGCCTGGCTCAGGCATTCGTACTGGTTAGCCTCAAGATTCGCTCAGAAATCTCCTGGAACAGGAAAAGGATGAAGGGGACACGGCGGGAGTGACGTTGGTAGGGGTCGTGGTTCAGAGGCTCCGGAGGTGGTGGCTGTGCAGTAGTTCGACGGAGTCGTCGGGGACCTGGGCCGGTTTGCTCACGGGGGATTGGGTGTCATCGAGGAACACCCGGTAGTACATGCCTTTGCGGTGGGGTTCCACCCGGTAGACGTGCGCCATCCATTGATGACCCAGGATTGCCTCGACCCAGGCTTCGCATTCCTTTGGGACCAGTGTTGTCAAGGTGCCGGTTTGGCGGCGGTGTCCGGCCATGCCGATGGTGACGCAGCAGCCCGTCACTTCGCGAGAGGAGCTGAACCGGTACAGGTCTTCAAGGTCCGCGACGACGGTGAGGTAAGTTCCGGTGTGGGTGACCGAGGGAACCGGGCCGATGCGGCCGAGCCTCCGGTCGATGTGGATCCCGGTCGGCCCCGGCGCGCAGAAGCTCAGTTCCCGCATGAGCTCATCCAGTGCCGGTCCGTGCGCGGCCCGGATGCGGTGGCTAAGTTCTGAAGTGCCGTTCACGGCCCCTCCTTCGGGGGAACTGTTCCTTGTGCGTTCACCCTGTTCCGTGAGGATCAAGACAGGGTGCTGAACTTCCTCAAGACTTGCTCAAGAAATGGTCCGGAGGCCCGGCCGAAGGGCAAACAGGCCGGACCTCCGGGGCGTGAAGCCCGGAATCGCCCTGGTTACTTGACGGTTTCGGTGCGTTGGGTGCCGGTGAAGGAGAAGGCGATGGTGGAGGTGGCGCCTTGGAAGGTGTTGTCTGCGGTGGTGGGGAACGCGGTGGTGACTTTGAGGTTGTCGGTCTTGGCCGAGGTCAGGGAGGTCAGGTTGTTCAGGACCTTGTTCGCGCCGATCACCGGGGCCGAGGCCAGCACGGTGGTTTTGGTCCCTGCGCAGGTGTACGGGGCAGCGGACCCGGTCCACGGCACGGAGCAGTTCTCGATGGTCAGCTGCAAACCATTGGTCGTGTCGGTGGTCAGCAAGGAAGAAGTGGCGCCGGCGGAGGTGGTGAGGGTGACGTTGTTCAGGTCCGAGTTGCCGGTGTTGGCCAGGGTGACGAGCTTTTCGACCTTGTCGCCGGGCAGCAGGCCCGCGACCGGGACGTTCAGGGTGTTTGATGCCCCGGCGCCCAGGGCGATGGTCACGGTCCCGGCGGTCACGGCCTGGGAGGCGGAGGTGGAGGAAGTGAACGCACCATAGGTGCCCATCCTGGCGACGGCGGCCGCGGTGCCGACCAGCGCGACGGAGGCGAGGATCTTGCCGGAAGTGGTCTTGAGGCTGATGGCCATGTGAATCAGTGTCCTTTTCAACGTGGCCACCGTTTCCCCGGACGGCCGTTTCCTTGTTTCCAGCCTTACTGGCTGACAAGAAATACTCTGACGGGCACGGATCAAGACAGAATCCTGCAAAGCTGCAGGACTGCGTCAGGAAAACCTCAAGAAACCCGCAGCCACCTTGCTTTAGGTGCTCAAGTGGACGGTTTCGGCTCGAGCAGACGGGCTTGCCCGGGCGGCCTGTGTGTCTGTGCAACGGTTGCGGTCCGGGACCGAACGATGTTCTGCCGTGGATGGACAACGGGGACCGGGGGCGATTGCCGGACCGGCCGGGCCGCCCGGTCAGTGGTCGATATCTCAGGCCGACACGCAACGGAGAAGTCCGACCGAATCGGGACGGTTCGCACTGCTGGTCCAGGAAGGTCCGGCTGAATTTGAAGCGGGGCAGCCTATAGTGAGGGGGTGAGGGCACTCGCTGATGCAGACCGGCCGCCCGGTGCCCACTGCAGATTAAGGCCCCTTAAATGACCAAAACCCACATCAGCAGCTTCCTGGCCGATTCCGTGTACTTCGAAGAAGACACTGAGGAAGGGCTCGATAGTGACGCGCTCTATGGCTTGTACATCAGTTGGTGCAGGCTCGGAAACAAGATACCGGCCCCGGATTCCGTCTTCGCAGCCGACGTGCAGACCGCAGGACTGACTGTTCTGGACCGCGACGGGATACGTGTCTATCCCGGCCTGCGAATGGTTGGACCCGCCGCCCGCGACTACGTCATGAACAGCTTTCCTCTGCTGGAGGACCCGGACCTGGTGGCTCCGATTCGACAGGATGTGGACGACGGGCCGGCTTCACATACCGCCTGATCTCCGGGCAACCGACACGATGCCGCGCGTCAATTGCAATGAACCAGGCAAGTTATTGTGCTCGGTGTTGTTCCTCCGGCAGGGTCCAAAATTTCATCTGTGGTGCCGCTCCAGGGGGAAGCGCCGGTTGACCTATCCCGCGCACGATCCCTTCGAGGTCATCCCGAAACTTGAGGGAGTCAGCGCACAGTCCAGACAGTAACGCTCGTTCGATACCCCGGGCCTTTTCCAACAGCGCGACTCCGGCGCCCGTAATGGTCACCTCGTGCCTGGACCTGCCGTGTCCGCTGTCGATGATGCTGACGTGCCCCATGGATGCAAGCAGATGCAGCGTCGGTCCCAGTGATTGGGGTTGGATACGTATACTTCTGGCCAGGGCGGCCTGGGTCGTCGTGCCTTTGACGGCCAGAGCGTCCAGCGCCGTCACCGAAGCCACGCTCAGTCCAAGACCTTGGAGTTCGTCGTTCCAGCGGCGCCCCAAGAGCCTGGCGGCCGCCGACAGCAGGCTGCTTGTGGGCCATAGGGATTCTTCGGACTGTTCAGCGTGGACGGTCATGATCGAACCCCATGCATCCGTGGCGGCGCGAAGCATGGGAGCGAAAGCCTACGATCGGAGGCGCTGGTGCATGCCGCACCCGAGGCGTTGGAACGTTGACCATGTGTCGTATCCATCCCTAGCCTCCGCCCTTGATAATCAGGGTCCTTACTATCTGACGCTACAGGTATTAGGGACGCGACGCAAAGGGCCGCTCAAGCGGGGCCGCCACACCGGTGGAAGAATGGGGCCGGGCGGCCTGTCCCACATGGTGTTTGGTGGTCGGGGGCGCCCAAGCTTGTCGGTGCTGTGAATTGTCAGCGGGAGGATCGTGTCCCGGAGCGGGCGTGTCCCGCCTGATGGGGGACCAGACGGGACACACACTGACTGTACTACTAAGTAGTCTGATGATTTGAATCCGGACGTTGGGGACTTATGTGGCTCGGTGCGCGGGTAAACGGGATCTGGACGGTATGGGTTCTGATGGAGTCGTGGAACCGACAGCGACCGACTGGGCATGGATCCGAACAGCAAGGCGGTGGTAGATGAGGCGGGAAGTTCTTCGTGATTGCGTCGTCCATTGGGAGGAAGGCGAGGTGATCCATGATCGGCTGCTGATGGGTCGCTCACCGGGCAACCCGAAGGGCCGCAGCCGGGAGTTCGAACACTGATGACGATCCAGGTCCAAGGTTCGCCCTCGGCATTCCACCGCCCACCAGGGGTAGCCGCAAGCAGTCTGTGGACGGATCAGGTTTGACTGTGACAGGTCCGGATGGCCTGACAGCCAATCCAAAGAATTGGCTGTCAGTGTGGCAATCCCGGCATGTCGCCGCAGAAGCCCAACGGGGTGGAAGGGCCACGGCTTCTGAGCGCATCGGGGTTGGGCCTTCCTGGATTGTGAGACCAGCCTCGCGAAAGCCGGTGACCGAGGCCCGACTCATGGGCTGACAAATGGTCGTTGCTAACGGCCATCTGCTGACCATCGAGCAACTTGTCGTTGACTTATCGCGTGAGGAAAACATGGCTCCCGAAAAACGCTACTGATCAGAAATTGACTTTAAATCTAGTTAGATAGTCTAGCTATATGTATGCTTGCTAATGTTCCTGCAGTTGCTTACCTACGGAGTCGTGAGTGTCTTGACTGGTTTCACCGAAGTTTCGCGGACTGGGTGCTGCGATGCCGCGGGCGAACGCACCGACTTCCCTGAGAGCCTTACGGACCCAATCGGGTCCGCCCTGGACGGCACCGCCGCGCCGCAGGGTGGACTACCGGTCCGGGATGTTATCCGGGGCAGTTCATGACGCCGGTCAAAAGCGTGGAAGCTGCGGGGCAGAGCTTTGTATCCGCTGATGCTGGTGGCTCTGAGTTCTCCCCTCCCGCACCCGATGACACTGCGACGTGCCTCATGGGGTTGCTTCGGGAGACTGGGCAGGGATGTCAAGAGGCTTTCACCCAGTTTTACCGGCGCACTTCGCGCCGGGTGTTCGGGTTGGTTCGCCGCGTGGTGATCGATCCGCACCTCAGCGAGGAGGTCATCCAGGAAGTCTTCATGGTGGTGTGGCGGGACGCAGCAAAATACGACCCTGAACTGGGAAGCCCAACCGCGTGGTTGATGACGATCGCTCACCGCAAAGCTGTGGACAAGGTCCGCTCACATCAAAGCAGTGCCGACCGAAACTCACGATGGGCCGCCGCTTCCTGGACCCGCCCCTACGACGAGGTAGCAACCGTCTTCATGGACCGGCTGGAAGCGCTGCAACTCATGGACTCACTCGCGGCACTATCACCGCTGCAGCGCGAAGCGATTGTCCTTGCGTACTTCGGCCCCCTCACCTACCGGGAGGTCGCCGAAAAACTATCAAAACCGCTCCCCACCATAAAAACCAGGATTCGGGATGGTCTGAAACAACTCCGAGAGCAACTCATTACTCCCTAAAGGCTCCTCCCCCCAAACGAGATCTGTTGACGTGGTTCTCAAGGTGGGTCTTCGACGTAGCCGCGGCGAATCAGCTTGCCTCCGGGTTTCCGGAAGTCCGCGTCACACCTTCCCAGGTGCGGGCCCATGCTACCGGGTCCACAACGCCCGAACTATTTGATTGTGGGAGCTTTACTCTCTCTGCGGCGCCGGGTTATTCCTGACACGTGAGCCCGCCGGCCATCCCAGATCCTTCAGTTCCGGGACGGTCCATCCGCCGTGAGCCGTACGTGTTCTGTCTCTGTAAAATGCTGGCGATTCACGATCAGGGCTGTAAGCGATTCAACGCGCGCCACAAGGTGCCCGGGTCTTTCAAAGAGTTCTCATTACGGGCAGTGTCACGAACCGAAGATACCGAAATCAAGCACCTGCGCATCCCGGGAGAGGACACTGTCGGGGCGTAGTGTGGGCTGACTCGTCGAAAGCTCCATCCGTTAGCTGGGTCTCAATTGTGTTCTGCTCCCGGCGCCTTTGCCGGAGGTGCTGTAACCGCCTGGTTTCGTCCTGCTGCCTTGGCCCGGTATAAAGCATCGTCAGCTGCCAGTGTCAAAGCCTCGAGGTCTGGGCCGTGTTCTGCGGTGGAGGCAATCCCGTAACTGGCGGTCGGGGGGTTCCCGTGTGCCATCACAGCGTCGGCGAGCCGGCGGCTGATGTCTCCGGTAACGGCCAAGGCCCTGTCAATTGTGGTGCCTGGGAGCAGGAGAATGAACTCTTCACCGCCGTAGCGCCCGACGAGATCCGCCCGCCGCACCGAGGCCACAGAGGCAGCGGCAAAGGCCTTGATCACGGCGTCCCCGGCGGAATGACCATGGGTGTCATTCACGGACTTGAAGTGATCCAGATCGGCCAGGATCAGCACGGCCTGCCCGCCGGCGTCGGCGGTCCGACTGAGCTCTTCAACGGCTTGATGGTTGAACGTTCCCCGGTTCAGCAGGCCCGTCATGCCATCACGTGAGGCGAGTTCGCGCCAGGTACTGGCCATGTTGTCGTTATTGAGCGCTTTCATGCTGAAGGAAACCAACAAAAGCAGCACCAACAACAATAGACACGTCACTGAGGGGCCAAAGAAGGTGACGAATAATTCGCTGGCCGGGCCAGCGACCACATATACGACCGTTCGGCTGACGAAATAGACCACCATGACCGCCGCGGCAGCTAGGACGGGCCGGTGCGCAGTGGAACCGGCCGCATCGAGCAGCACAAGCTCCCGTACTGCCAGCGCCATCCCGGCACTCATTAACCCCAGATAAACCAGGCCCACGGTCCATAAACCATCCCCGGGGCGTTCCGCTGCTGACCCGACCGCAGCCATCAGCGCCGCCACCCAGACTGCCCAGCGCCGCGCCCGGGCAAACCTCAGCGAACGAAACGCCCCCCACATACTGAATGCCCCAGCGACCATCAACGCATCACCCAACGGCGCGGCCAAGCCGGACCAAACGGTGCCCTTCAGCAAGTACACCGCGTTGCCCGCCGCCAACCATGCCCCCAGGGCAACGCACCACCAGCCGCTGTAGGCCGAACGCCGCTTCAAAAAAGAATCCCAAAACAAGACACACAGCGTGGCCGTCACCACGGTCAATACCAACTTCAACGTCAGTTGATCCAGCACCCTTGCCCCCAATCCAAGAAACCCAGCCTAGAAGCAAACCACTGTTTACCCACCATTAGGACATGCCGACCAACGAAGAAACGATCGGAACCTGCGCGGACAGGCCAGTGCTCGTTGTCTCTAGTGAGGGGCTGCTGCTCATCCGCTCGTCGAATTCCGCTATGAGACCCCGTGACCAGGTGATATTTCCCAGAGATGCCATCTGAGTCATGCCACCTACATCAAACCCGAATAGAGCGTCCCTCACCACGCCGTCGTTTTTCAGGAGTCCGGCGCTTCCTTTAGAGGAGTGGGAATTTGGTTTCAGACAATGATGACGTCAGGCGCTGGACCTGGGGCCAGGATGATCCTTATTTTAAGCCGATACGCCTTTCCTGAATGGTGCTGGTTGGCCGGCGGGCTGACAACGGTTCTGCAGGCATGCGTTAGTGACACGCCTCAACGCTCACCATTAATTCCGCATTGTGGATTTTATTTTCTCTATTGCGGAATATGTTGTTGGGAGCGTAGAGTTCTGAGGCACCCTCTCCCGAGCAGGTGCCCAGACTCAACTCGATGACGAGCAAGAGAGGTCTTCTCCCATGTCTTCCGTTCAAGATGCCACCGAACCATCCCCCGGTCAGAAGGATCTGGCCCCACCCACCGGACCAGATGCCCAAAAGCACAAGAAGGTTGGCCGCGTCCGCTGGATGGTTGGCATCCTGTTGTTCTTCGCGGTGCTGATCAACTACATCGATCGCAGCTCCATGTCCATCGCAGAACACGACATGCGGATGGAATTCGGCCTCACCGAGGGTCAGATCGGCATCATTCTGGGTAGCTTCGGCTGGTCGTATGCGCTCATGCAGATCCCCATGGGAATGCTGCTGGACAAGATCGGCATCAAGTGGGTCATGCGGGCTGCAACGTTCCTGTGGGCCATCTCGTGCTTCCTCACCGCCATGATCAGCGGCATGGGCCTGCTTCTCATCGCCCGGCTGATCCTCGGTCTCGCCGAGGCGCCGATCTTTCCGGGAGCCATGAAGACCACAAGCTACTGGTTCCCGCGCAGTGAGCGTGGAATGGCCACCGTGATCTTCGACAGTGGCCAGCGCCTGTCCAACGTCATCGGCTTCCCGCTTGTTGGCGCCGCGGTCGCCCTGTTCGGGTGGCGCGGTGCGTTCATCACCATCGGCGTCCTTAGCCTTATCTACTTCCTGGTGTTCTTCGTTTTCTACCGCGACCCAAAGGCGATGAACCGCAAGGGCAGGCTGGGCGACAGCGAACTGCGCCATATCCTCGACGGTGGAGCGCAGCATGAAGATGCCCCCACCCCCAACCCTCTGGCTAACCTCGGCTACATCCTGCGCCAGCGCAAAGTATGGGGCATGTCGCTCGGACTAGGCTGCGCCGGCTACGTACAGTGGATGCTACTCACCTGGCTGCCAGGTTTCCTGCAATCCCAAATGCACATGGACGTCGCAAAATCGGGGCTATTTACCGCCATTCCCTGGTTGTTCGCCGTCATCGTGCAGTATCTACTTCCCGGCTACCTGCTGGACCGCATGATTCGTAACGGGAAGTCCAGCACGGCTGTTCGACGGATATTCATCATCGGCGGAATGATGCTTGCCACCACGATCATCGGAACGGCGTTCACCACCGACCTCCTCTGGTCCCTCACCTGGATCACCCTGGGAATCACAGGCATCACCATCACGTTCAGCGTCACGAACTCGCTCCCGGCCCTTATCGCCCCCGAAGGCGCGGTGGGCGCAACAGGTGCGGTCATGAACACGGTAAACAACCTCATCGGCACGACCGCTCCCATCGTCACCGGGTTCATCGTGCAGTTCACCGGCAGCTTCGCCTGGGCGTTCATCGTCGCCGGAATCATGCTGGTCATCGGCATCATCTTCTACACGGTGGTGCTGGGCCGGATCGAGCAGATCCCGACAGCCGAAGAACGCGCCGCAGTAAAGGCCTGACCCGGTTCCGGGCTTCGCCGCCTAGAAACGGGACGGCACATGGGAGCCACCAACGGGACCACCCTCAAAGCCCGTGACCGGTCAACAGCTCGTATTCTTGCCTGCGATCACCTTTCGCGTCCCGACGTATGGGAAATAGCGCATGAACGCGTACGGTATTCGACCGGGTCAGAAGGCTGGTTTTGGGCGTATCTTGAAGAGTATGCCGGGGTGTCCATCCCCGTCGGACCAGGAGGAACCATGACAGAACATGTTGCCGAAGTATCCGCCTGCAGCGTTGGCTCGTGCGGGTTCAACCACAATGGATGCACAGCCTTTGGAATCACCATCGGCGGAACCCAGGACCACGCGTCCTGCGCCACATTCATTGACACCACCGCCATGGGAGGACTTCCCAAGGTCCTCGCACACGTCGGTGCTTGTCAGCGCACGGAATGTGTCCACAACAACAACCTCATGTGTGAGGCCCACGACGTGAAGGTCGGCCCGGGCGCTGAAGCCGCCGACTGCCTGACCTACGAACACGCCTGAGCCCACCAGCATCCGCCACGAAGCGGGCACGTACTCGGAACGTGCCCGCTTCAGCGCGTGGTCATCGAAATGCGGAGCGCGTCCATGTCAGGTATCTGGGACGCCCTCACGGAACGATTCCCCGGCCGTCGGCAGCCTGGACACCGGCCGAAGCGCGGCACAGACGGATGGATCCCGGGGGAGCGGGCCGAAGCAGTGGTTCCCTCCCGGAACAGGGACCGGAAGGGAACCCGGTGACCGGCGTCGTGGCGCGGCGGCATGGGCACCCTGCAGATATCCGCGGTGGGGGATTCTCCAGGACGCGCGATGGCGCGTTTCTCGTCCCCGGGGATGTCCCTCCGCATCGGATACTGAACCATACTCCGCTCGGTAACCAATGCGCAGAATCCTTCGGAGATTGTCGGAACATTTCTTCTGTGCTCATCTTGACCGTCCCCGGTGGCAATGAGGTCAAGCCGGTCGAGGGCGCGTTCAAGTGACCCGTCTACTTCTTGGGGCTTCGTTCGAGGTTCTCGGACAGGGCGCGGGGTTACACTCGATGGGGCTGGTCGACGGCCAACGGTCCAATCGGTCCCGCATCTTTCATCGGTCAGGTACTGCTCGGGAGGAATCGACGATGGCGGGCAGTGTCATAGATCTTGAGCGTTTTCAGATGGATCGGGGGCAGAAGTTTCATCGTCATATGCATGATGAGCATCAGCTGGTTTGGGCCAGCAGCGGAGTGCTGATGGTGGACGTCGATGAGCGATACTGGGTACTTCCCTCGACGCTCGCGCTGTGGATACCTGCGGGGGTATGGCACGGATCGATGGCGCTGCGAGATTCCGTCATGGAAGGTATCTACCTTGAACCCTCCCAAACCACGGTGGCTTGGTCGGAACCCACTATCGTCGCGGTCTCACCTCTGGCAAGCCACTTGATTCATTATCTGGCAGAGGAAATGGAACCTTCAGCGCGAACGCACGCTGAGAACGTTCTGTTGAATGTGCTGAAACCGGCGAACAAGGCAGCCATCGAATTGCGCCAACCCCGTGACAATCGGGCCAGGGACATAGCGGACCTACTCACGGCCAATCCCGCGGACAAACGGGGGATCGAGGAACTTGCGCGGGTGGTAGGTTCCAGCCCTCGCACCCTGCTGAGACTGTTCGTGGCCGAAACAGGGATGACATTCGCCCAGTGGCGGCTGCACGCCAGGCTGCAGGCCGCTATGGGGTTCCTGGCTGAGGGACATTCAGTGGCAGGTGCCGCGTATCGGGTAGGGTACGCCAATCCGAGCGCCTTCGTGGCGGCTTTTCATCGTTCCACGGGGCACACACCTGCAGCGTATTTCGGCGGCGACCAGCTGTCTTTATGACAGCTCCCTCCATAGCGGATGGTTTGCCCGGGATGTTGTCGGCTCCAGCCGCCACCGGTTTGGCGGGTACGCGCTACACGTTGGCGGGCACCCTCCTTGCTCGCCGCGTCCCAGGCAGCTTAGCCTTACTTAGGCAAGGCTAAGCTTATGAATCGCGTTCCTTGTTTCATCGAAGAAGGCAAGGAGCGACATAGGCGTGGTCATCGCTGACATAGTCCGGCCTGCGGGCACGCAGCGGAGGCATCGGATAATTGAGCTTCGGGTCGCCGGGCTCGTCCTTTGTGCGGCGTCGCTGTTAGGTGTGGTTGTTATCAGCGTCGCAGTTGGTGCCAAACCTATACCCTTGGGGGACGTCGTCCAGGCTCTGGTTCCCGGTAGTGGTGCCGGTGAACGGGCCGTGATTGCGGAATTGAGGCTGCCCCGGACAGTTCTGGGGGTGGCGGTGGGGTCGGCACTTGCGGTCGCGGGTGTGTTGATGCAGGCCCTGACCAGAAATCCGCTGGCTGATCCCGGCATTCTTGGAATCAACATGGGCGCCTCAGCCGCGGTGGTTGCTGCTGTGTGGCTCTGGCATTTCACGAGCTTGGAATCGTATGTCTGGTTCGCGTTCGTCGGTGCTGGCCTGGTGTCCGTGTTGGTGTACCTGCTGGGTTCGCGGGGCAGGAGCGGCGCGACTCCTGTCCGTCTGGCCCTTGCCGGGACCGCTGTCAGCGCTGTGCTCGGGTCCGCGGTATCGGCAGTGACGCTGCTGAATCCGGGGGTATTTGACGAATTCAGGTTCTGGGGTGTGGGATCGCTATCGGGCGTGCAGATGCCAACAGTCAGCCAGGTTCTGCCGTTCCTGGCCGCAGGATTGGCCTTGGCATTGGGTCTTTCGGGGGCGCTGAATGCTCTGGGACTGGGCGATGAGAGCGCTGTTGCCCTTGGCAGCAATGTCGCCCGGACACGACGCCTGGGTGCTGTTGCCATCACGCTTTTGTGCGGTGCTGCAACCGCCGTTGCAGGTCCCATTGGTTTCATTGGTCTGGTCATACCCCATGCTGTCCGGGCCGTGGCAGGGACGGATCACCGGTGGGTGTTGCCCTACGCGCTCCTTCTCGGTCCGGTCCTGTTACTCGCGGCCGATGTGGTGGGCAGGATCATCACGGGCCAGGGGGAGGTGCAAGTCGGCATCGTCACCGCTTTTGTGGGGGCGCCGGTCTTCATCTTCCTGACTCGCCGGCGCAGGATTCCTGAGTTATGAGCGGTCTGGCACCTGATCGATCCGTGCTCCGCGGGCGCACTTTTCGTACGCCAGGTGAGCGGTTCTCGGTCCGTTGGCAGCCCCGTGCTGTGGCGGTTTGTGCTGTTCTGGCTGCAGGCCTCGTGATCGTGGCTGTTCTCAGCCTGACGACGGGGGACTATTCTCTGTCCCTGACTGCAGTCGTGGACAGTTTGTTCGGACACGGAACGGGATTGGAGTCATTCGTGGTGTCCACGCTGCGTTTACCCAGGGTGGTGACGGCGGTACTGGTCGGTGCCGCTCTTGGCCTGAGCGGGGCTGTTTTCCAGAGTCTGTCACGGAATCCGCTCGGAAGCCCCGATGTGGTCGGGTTCACCAGCGGCGCGGCCGCCGCGGCAGTGTTGGAAATACTGGTGTTTGGCGGCGGACCGGTCCAGATCGCTGGGGCTTCAATCGTTGGTGGACTTGGCACTGCTTTGGTCGTCTATCTGATTTCTTTCCGGCGTGGTGCAACAGCCGGTTACCGGTTGATCCTGGTGGGCATCGGAATCAGCGCAATGCTCGGCTCTGTCACCGCCTACTTGCTGGTCCGCGCGAATCTGTACGAGGCACAAAGCGCGCAGGTTTGGCTGATAGGCAGCCTGAACGGTGCGGGCTGGGGTGTCGCGACACCATTGGCCGTGGCCCTGGCGCTCTTGGTTCCATTGACTCTTACTGCAGGCCGCAGCTTGGCCCTGCTGGAAATGGGCGATCAGGCGGCCACGGCCTTGGGAATTGCGGTGGAACGCACCAGGTTTCGGCTGGTCATAGTGGCTTCGGCGCTCACGGCCGCGGCAGTAGCGGCCGCGGGCCCAATCGCCTTCGTGGCCCTCGCCGCACCACAACTGAGCCGGCGGTTGACAGGAAACAGCGGTGTTCCGCTGGTTCCTTCAGCCTTCATGGGAGCACTGCTTCTTTCAACCAGCGACTTCGGAGCCCAACGCGCCTTCCCCCTACAACTGCCCGTGGGCCTGGTGACCGGTCTGATCGGTGGCATGTACCTCTGCTGGCTGCTGGTAAAGGAATGGAAAAACGGAAAATGAACGCACCCCACGAACCCGGCCCTGCCGCGCGCCTGCATGCCAGTGGCCTCACGCTCAGCTACGACCGGCGTGTGATCAGCTCCGGACTTAACGTCGTCATCCCGGACCAATCATTCACCGTGATCGTCGGCGCCAACGCCTGCGGGAAGTCAACACTTCTCAGCGCTTTGGCGCGAACCCTCAAACCGGCCGAAGGCACCGCTTACCTCGATGGAAAGTCCATCACGTCCATGCCCTCCAAGGAAGTTGCACGCAAGCTGGGGTTGCTGCCACAGACCCCCACCGCGCCAACAGGAATGACCGTGGCCGACCTGGTCGCGCGCGGACGCTTCCCACACCAGCGCCTCCTGCGTCAGTGGTCCCGCGACGACGAACGGATCGTGACCGACGCCATGGAGGCCACGGGCATCAGGGATTTGGCCGATCGCTTCGTCGATGAGCTCTCGGGCGGACAACGTCAGCGCGCATGGATCACAATGGCACTGGCCCAACAAACCAAAATCCTGCTCCTGGACGAACCCACCACCTTCCTGGACATCGCCTATCAGACGGATGTGCTGGACCTCTGCGCCGACCTCCACGAATTCCAGGACTACACCTTGGTAGCCGTACTTCACGACCTCAATCAGGCCTGCCGCTACGCCACACACCTCATCGCCATGCGGGAGGGGCGCATCATCGCCCAGGGACCGCCCAGCACAATCGTTACCGCCGACCTCGTCAAAGACGTCTTCGGTCTGGCCTGCGAAGTCATTGACGATCCTCAGACAGGCACCCCACTGGTGATTCCCATCCACCGGCGCCATAGGAAGCGCCCGGATCCCAGTAAGCCACTACTAAACCCGCCTTCTCTGAGGCCACGCACCGAACCACCCCACCCGCAGCCAGTTCCGGCTGGATAACAGAAAGAATAAACAATGACCCCCACCGCTTCTCACCACCCCATCAGCCGCCTTGGGCAGACCCCACCGACACGGCGGAACCTCCTCACCGCAGGCATCGGAGCCGCGGCGTTACTGGCCCTGACCGCCTGTGCCGAGAACACGACAGCAAACCCCGCACCGACGACCCACAACATCCAAACCACCGCCGGGTCCTTCACCGTTCCCATCAACCCATCCCACATCGTCTGCGTCGACTACTTCACCGCCATCTTCGTGATCGAGCTTGGCCTTGAACCGGCAGGGGGCATCGACTATTCCTGGGTCGACGCGAGCACGATGTACCCGGACTACCTGAACCAGCTCAAAAACCTGCCTAACATCGGCGAAATTACCTCAACAAACTTTGAGAAAGTCGCCAACCTGCACGCTGACCTGATCCTCGGACCCACTCCTGGCAGCCGGTATGACAACTCCAAAGGTGCGCTGAGCACCCTCACTGCCGTAGCACCCGTGGCCTCAGTCGACTTCGGACAATCAGGGGACTGGCGCGGACCCTTTGAACAGACAGCTGCCCTGGTCAACCGCAAGGACAAGCTGCAGACTCTGATCGACTCGTACACGGCAACCGCCAACCGGGCCAAAGCAGACTACCAAGACCTGCTTTCCACCACGGTCGTATCCGTCGTCGACTACAGCCAGACCGGAAACTTCGCCCTCGACCTTCCCAAATCCGCGGGCGGCGTAGTCCTCGGCGACCTCGGCGTACGGTTCGGCACCGCCAGCATAGACGACGGTACCAATACCCGGGAACTGTCACTGGAACGCCTCGAAGAACTCTCTGACTCCGACATCATCCTCTACCGCGCAGGCGCTGACGGCCAGCCCGGCAACGGCCTGACTGACGTCGTAACGCTTGAGGGCTGGAAAAACCTCCCCGCCGTCAGAGCAGGACACGCGTACCCCATCGGCTGGGCTGACCTTTGCACCTATCGCTGGGCGGAATCGGCAATCGCAGACTTCACCGCCGTCCTGGACAAATACCGTCAGACACCGTCCTGAAAGAAATCGTCAACGCGCCCAAACCATCTTCACCCCAACGCACGGCGGCACAAACACGCATCCATGCTCCCATTCAAAGGACGCGACAAATAATCGGACGGCCGGATCGACGAGAGATCACGTCAGGCCTGTCCATGTCAGTGCTCGTTTCGAATCCGGTGCTCCGGATGTCGTGGTGGCGTCAGGGCTGGGTTTCATACCCCTGACTCCTTTTGCCTGCGTCGGAGGTCCCCGGAACGACGGTTCCGCAGCCAGTAGGCAGGGGCAATGGGTTGTGTGGACCGGGCTGGTTTGTCAGGGATCGAAATGGGTAAGGGGTCGGTCGCGGTTGACGGTGGCGACGATGTCGCTGGCGATGTCATGGAGTTTCCGGTTTTGGTGGCTGGAGGCCGTGCGGAGTATTTCGAAGGCCTCGTCGTGGGTGCAGCGGTTTTGAGCCATGATGATGCCGCAGGCCACGTCGATACTCGTGCGGCTTTCCATGGCCGCCCGCAGATTTTCTGCCAACTGGTCCGCTTGGGTCAGACGCACGGAGATTTCCAGGGTACGGCGGGCCATGTCCGCGAAGACTTCAGCTGCGCTGATAACGGAGTTGGTGAACACGCCGGGCCTTGGTGCGAAAAGGTTCAGCACGGCTGCCGCATCACCGTCCAGCTCCAACGGCACTCCCAGGACACTGGCGCAGCCTGCCGCAGCGAGCGTGGCCGAGTAGGCGGGCCACCGCTGATCGACAGCAACATCTGTCAGGAGTACCGGGCGCCCTATGCGCATCGCCTCGACGCACGGACCATCATCCAAGGACTGTTCGATTGCATCCAACGTCACAGCTTCCTGGCTGCTGCCCGCGATGGTAGTCCGGGTCTTACGTCGGCGCAGGGTGACCGCGCATTGGATATTCTCATTGGTGGCTTTGGTCATCGCGGCCGACGCGAAGATGGCCAGTCCGTCCAAGAAGCCCTTGACGTCTTTGGTGCTGGTTATCAGCTCATGGAGTTGCTCAAAACCACCGGAAGCATCCTCGGAGTCCATGGCGACCAATGTAGGCCGACGCCGCACTCACCACAACCATCCAAGTTCTACCCTCAGGGCCGAGGCGTTCTTCATCGTTTACCTGATCCTCCCAGCCAAACGAGTTCTGGGCGAAACCCTACGGCTAGCCTCTGTGCCGTTGGCGGCCTCTGCCCGGTGTCGAGCAGAGGCCGCGTGCCGGGGTTGTTCAGGCAGGTTGGCCGGCCAGGCCGTAGGCTTCGTCCTCGGAGGCGTGGGGGATCTTCATCTCGAATGTCTCGGTGATGGAGGTGTAGTCGTGGTACCCCATCCTGGCGAGCGGCCTGATTTTTTGTATGTTGAGTCGGCCGTCGGGGGTCAGGACTTGATCGTTGATGTGGATGCGTTCGACCTGGGCGAAGACGATGTCGATGGTGCCGACGTTGGAGTTCCCGGTCATGCGGTGGGTCGAAAGGTAGCGGCATTCGAAGTGGACCGGGCTTTCGGCCACCATAGGCGTGGGGGAGAGCTCCGCGTAGCGCTTGGTGATGCCGGCACGGTCGAATTCGTTTTCCTCAAACGGCAGAGCCATGGCGCTGATGTTGACGGCCTCGCGGAGGTCGTAGGTGGCCATGTTCCACACGAACCACCCTGTCTGCTCAGCGTTCAGGACAGTGTCTTTTCTGCGACCGTCCGGGTACTGGTTGGCGGAGAACATCACCATGGGCGGGTCGAAGGTCAGGTTCTGCCACTGGCTGTAGGGGGCGAGGTTCTCCACCCCGTCGGGGCTGATGCTAGAGAGCCAACCGATGGGACGCGGAACGGTGCAGCTCTTGAAGGGGGAGTAGGGCAGTGGGCTGCGTTCTTGCGCGGGATCGTACTTCATGAGGTTTCCTTCGTACTGGTGCTGGTGTTTGCTGTTGCCGGGACGGTGGTCTCGGCCTGCGCGAATTCGGGCGTTGGTGAGGATGATCCCGGTCGGTTCCGGGTGGTGCGGGAGGTCGCGTAGTAGAGGCCGCCGGCGACGACGAGGCCGATGAGCCAGGCGATCTCGGCGCCGCCGAGCCAGTTGGCTATGGGGCCGACGTAGAGGGTGCTGTTCATGAAGGGAATCTGGATCAGCACGCCAATGGCGTAGGCCATGAAGGCTCCCCTGTTGAAGCGGCCGTATTCACCGTCGCGGAGGAAGAGTTGGGCGATGTTGTAGCGCTCTTTTCTGACCCAGTAGTAGTCCACGAGATTGATGGCCGACCATGGGGTCATGAAGTAGAGCAGGAACAGCAGGAAGTTGGTGAAGTTGTTTAGGAAGTTGTCAGTAGCGGCCAGGGCGATCGCCAATGAGACCGCCGAGATTGCCACAACGTAGAGCGATCGTTGGCGTGGGCTGACCCTGTCTTGCCGCGTGAGGCTCGTGATGATGGTGGCCAGGGACATATAGCCGCCGTAGGAGCTGAGCGTATTGCCGGTGAGCTTGCCGCAGATGACCGCGAGCAGGACCAGCGGCCAGATCGCGCCGCCCAGTCCGGCGAGGTAACCCACTTGATCGTGGCCGAAGCCCTCGCCGCCGAGTGCCGCGGCGAGGGCACCGAGGATCATGGCGAGTGAACCGCCCAGGACGCTGCCAAGGAAGGTCCAGCCGATCGTGGCCCGCTTGGGTGTGTTCTCGGGCAGGTAGCGTGAGTAGTCGGCAATGTATGGCCCAAACGTAAGCTGCCATGATGCTGACAGCGAGACCCCCAAGACAAACGCCGCGCCATCGAAGGCATTCGTTTCGGTCACGGTTCCGATGTTTCCGTCGGCCATGATGCGGATGAGAAGAATCACGAACACCACGGCGCTCAGGACAGCGGCGATGTGGGAGAACTTATGGATGTAGCGGTAGCCGATGATCGCCAGGGTCGTCGACATCAGCGCGAAGACCATGGCGCCCACCTCCGCGGGGACATGGAGTAGAGTGCCGATCGCCTGACCGCCAAGGACCAGCCCGGTGGCGTAGAAACCGACGTAGATCATCAGAGCCAGAACGAGGGGCAGGATGGCCCCGAAGTATCCGAACTGGGCCCTGCTCTGAATCATTTGCGGAACACCGAGCCTGGGGCCCTGCGCCGAGTGGAGGGCGGTGAAGAACCCGCCAACAGCGTTGCCCAGGATGATCGCCGGAATGGACCACAGCGCGCTGTTGCCGAGGATGACGAACAACGCCCCGGTCACCACCGCCGTAATGGAAGTGTTCGCGGCGAACCACACGAACAAGAGGCTCCTCGGTTTCCCATGCCGTTCTTCGGGTGGGATGAAGTCAATGGAGCGCCGCTCAACGGTAACGGTCTTCGCCATTGCAGACCTCGAATCTGTAGGAAGTTGGAAAGATTTGCGGTGCGCGCTTGACCAGTATGCGACCAATATATCGGTTGTGCAAGGGGTTCCGATAGAGTGGTGCCATGATGCAGCAGGGAAAGGCCGCCCAGGCCTACGACGAGATCGAACGCCTTATCGTCTTCCAGGAACTGGCGCCGGGCTCGCTCGTCTCGGAGGCCGTCCTGATGGAGAAGACCGGCCTCGGGCGGACCCCTGTCAGGGAAGCGCTGCAGCAGTTGGCACGGAACCGATTGGTGGAGATCCACCCGAACAAGGGTGTGCTGGTTCCGCCGGCTTCCGTCGAGGCCCAGTTGCGCATGCTTGAACTGCGCAGGGTGCTTGAATCGCTAGCCGTCCAGCTGGCTTGCCCGGCTGCTACCGATACCGAACGCAAGGCGATGCAGGACATGGTCGGGCTGCTGGAAGCGGATCAGTTCACCCTTCGGCAGTACCTTGAAACGGTCAAGGAAACCCACCTTATG
Organism: Paenarthrobacter sp. NPDC090522; assembly: GCF_044769225.1. Taxonomy (NCBI): domain Bacteria; kingdom Bacillati; phylum Actinomycetota; class Actinomycetes; order Micrococcales; family Micrococcaceae; genus Paenarthrobacter; species Paenarthrobacter sp. NPDC090522. The sequence continues at coordinate 71,431 of NZ_JBIVXL010000010.1, read as the reverse complement.
ATCGTGGCTGCGAGCCACAACGAATATCTCGCCGATGCCATGGCGCCACTTCAGGGGCTCTCCCGCCGATTCTGGATCACCCACGTGAGAGACGAGCAAGTAGAAATCAGCCAGGGATCAGAACTTCATGCCAGCATTCTCCGGTGCATTCTGGAGCGGGACGCCGAGAAAGCCGAAAAGGCCAGCCACGCCCTGAACGACTACCTCGTGGAATTCGCCTACCGCACGGTCCGCCCTCGCATCGGAAGTGTCTAGCAACGATCCACCTCGCGAGCGTCGGCCGGTGGGCCGAAGTGGAGATGGCCAAGCGACCGTGAGGGCCCAGCGGCATGGAGCGCCGTCAACCAACCACATGCTTCCTTTTGCTAAAAGGGCGCCAATACCCGACGGCATCCCGTGGATGTGGAATCAAGGACACTGTCGAGCGCTGGTCAGCGGAAACGCTTGGATCCGTTGATGGACGGGAGTTCTGGCAACTGCTTCTACTCCCGCTAGTTGAACGCCGATAACCGGCCTTATGTCAAGCTGTACTCTGCGTATCTCATCAGATGAATCAATCCGCCCTATTCCCTGACCCTGCCGGGATCTGCCGAATCGCCGTGTGATTCCGCGGAATCTCGGCGACCAGTTGGCCTCGCCGGGAGATCCTGCTGATGCGCTGGTGATGCTTTGCGCGTGGATGACGTCGTAAGAAGCGCCCCTGAACTGCAGTTTTGCCGTGATGATGCATCCGATGAATCATTGATTCAAATCTTTGGCGGGTTTCTACGTCAACCGACGAACCAAAGCCCGAACCGCGCTTAAACGTCGACGCGGTCACGCCCTCTGCGAAACTCGTCCTATGACGCATACAAACGATCTCCGCGTGCTTGCCATCCGGGAAGCCCTCTACGAGGAAATTGTGGGCGCCGACGTGTTGATTGCAACAGCTCTCAGCGCACTGTTGGATGGCGTAGATTCTCCATCTCTGCCACTCCTTGCTGGTCTTACGCGGCGGGAGGAAGGCGAGGCACATGATCTGTTCAACGCAGTTGTGAATGAATTGAACATTGCACCGCCGACACCCGCAAAGACCACGCCAGAACGCTGGAACTTGGTCCGATGGCTCTGCCAGGCGCTGGTAGACGGGGACCTGAAACCCGAGTACGCGGCTCGCATCATCTGGTGGGAGGGGTGGAACGAACTTGGATATCCCGACGCGCTCCGGCCCTTCCTAGGCCTAATGAGCGAGTGGGAAGAATGGACGCCGTCTTGGAACATCAGCCGAAACGATATCGGTCAGCTAATCGTCGATGAAGCGAGGCAGCTCCTCGACGGGCCATGGCCACCGAAGTAACTGAACGACCCTCTTCATAGCGAGGAATACGCCCACCTTCAATCCGCAGAGACGCCACTACGGCTTGGCGCCTCTTCCGCACACCACGTATTCCCTATACCGGAGCATCCCCGACTGCTTCGTCTGGGGTAAGTTCTAGTTCTTTGCTGTGCTTATAGTGGCGGTCTGGGCTATCAGGGTCAATTACAGGTACGTCAAATCGCTCATATGGTACGGGGGGCTCCCCCTCAACACTGGCGTGAGTCAACGCTGGTCGGCCCAAAGCATGGGGAAGGCCTCCGCCATCAGGCCACCGCACGGCAAAATGCTGGGATCGAAGGAACTTGTAGACCTTCGCCACCTGGGGAGCGCCACCGACAGTGGGGAATTCGTTGGACCTGATCATGTCGCGGAGAACCTCGAAGGGTTCCATGTCGAATCCTCTATCCCGGAGCTTCCCGCGCTCTCTTAGTACGGTTATGAGCCGGCTCTTAGCTTCGACTTACACGTCGCCTGTGAATGCGATGGCTTTCCTTGAGTTACCCTTTGCCCATTTGTGGACAGGACGAAAAGTGTACCTATCAATTGAGGCATCATAGTGGAGTTGCCAGATAAGAAAATCTTGCTGGCGCCACGAATAACCGCCGAACAGAAAACCAGCCTCGGGGTCGCCAGCGCTTGAGACGCCGTGAGGAAAGTCGTGAATCAAAGAACGCATCTGGTTGAAGACTTCGAGTGCATGCCGCTTAGCGACAGTAATATCTGTTCTCCGGTCGCTGGAGGGCGTGTACATGTCTATAGCTTGGACCATTTGTAGCATGAGCGGGTAAGCGTATTGCGTATCCCCCGCGAACGAGATGAGACAGTCCGACCGGGGTAGGGACATTATCTTGGGGCAACAGTCCCACGCTTGCCCGTTTCGAAGCCGGCTATCTGAGGCAAAAACGAGTTCCTCAACGTCTCCCACGCTTCGAATCCAGGCGATTGACAGTGTCATGATTAAGACTCCGAAACGGCGACCCGCTGGAGTGCGGATGCATCAGTAAGTCAACAGGAGTTGCCTATTCTATAGGTGGCTCGAAGCGGTCCTAAGCATGACATTCTGTATTCAGCATCACCAATTGGCGTGCCAGCACTTGCAAATGCCGCCGGCGCCGCACCGAAAAGCATCCACAACATGCACGGCCTGCTCTCCTCGGCCATGACCACCGCCGTGCGGCTCGGCTACATCGACCGGAACCCCTGCCAGCGCATCCCCCTGCCTGCCGTGGAACGGATTGACGACGCGGCCCTGTTCCTCACTCACGCCGAATACAAGCTGCTGCTTGACAACATGGACCAGCCCTTTAGAGCCTTCACACAGTTCCTTGTCATGACCGGAATCAGATTCGGTGAAGCGAGCACCCTCACCGTCGCTGATATCAACCTGCTATCAAATCCGCCGACGGCCCGCATCAACAAAGCCTGGAAACGCGACGGACAGTCCAGCTATGACATCGGTCCAACACCCTCGGACTTAACCCCGCCTTGGTCGAGGTGGTAATACCGGCGATGGGCACACCCCGCGGTCAACGCATCGCCCACAGTCCGTTCTGGCAGGACTACTGGGTGCTGGCCGTCCTCAAAGGCCAGGCCCTGGGTTTGGCCAAGACACCCCGGATCCATGACCTCAGGCATACTCACGCTTCGTGGCTGATCCAGAGTGCCATGTCGCTCTTCGCGCTCTCCTGTCGGCTCGGCCACGCCTCCGTAAGGAGCACCGAAGAGGTCTATGGGCACCTCATGCCCCAATCCTTGCAAGACGGTGCTGATGCCACCGAACGCGCCATCGCGGGACTCCTCGAGAGCACGCGATGACACCGGCTCGTGCGGGCAGCAGCAACCCGGCACAACGCCGTAATGGCCCCACAGACGTAGAATCCGGCCATGGATATCACGGCACAATGCCACCGCGGCGGAAAATGGTGGGTCATCGAGGTTCCCGAAATCGACGGGCTCCATACCCAGGCCCGGAAGCTCAGCGAGGTCAAAGCGATGGTGCTGGACGCGGCAAGTGCTCTGACCGGCCGCCCCGAGGGCGACTTCTATGTCCGAATCTTCCGGCGCGGACCAAAACCACCCACGGGACCAGTCTCCGGCTGAACCAGTCCGGGGATTGGCGGGCAAGGTGACTGACCCGCGTCGCCCCCGATTGTTGGATGGCTACGTTCCGGTCGCTCAATCGACATCAAACCGGGTCCGGGGTGGACGGTAGCATCAGGGGCATGGACACGGACGGCAGCGCGGCTGCGGAACTGTATGAGGACGCGGACCGCCTCAAAGGGCTGACCCTGCGGGACCTCGGGGATGTGCCTCATCCGGACAGCCTCTCCAAGGAGGAGCGTGCCGAACTGGACGCCGAGACACTCGAGTGGATGGCCGGGCTACCCAAGCAGGAACGGCACCTCGGGCTGGACCGTGCCCGCAAGCTCGCCGGAGCGCTCTGGCAAGCCTCCATCATCCTCATCGACGAGATCTTCGAGGACTTCATCGCCCTTTACGGCCAAAACCAGATCACGCACGATGACATCGAGGAAACACAGGTTCTGTGGAGCCTTCCGCCCCAATACGCCACCAAGTACACCGGGCTCTTCGCCCGCCGTTTCCTCCTCGTCGCCGCTGATCTAACGACCAAACTCGCAGGTGAATGGACCATGCCCAGCTGCGTTGCCCAGGAACTCGCCGTTCGGTGCCTCCTCGACAAAGTCGAACTCATCGTAGATAGCCTCGACCTTAGCCTGGAACCGGATTGGCGGGGCAGGCTAACCGACAGGATGCTCGAGGACACCGACAGCGAGATGCTCTACGACCCCAGCCTGGATGGCTTCCAGCACGATGCGCAACTCACCCAAGCGTTCCGGCTTGCACCCATGGCCTTCGAGCACTGGTTTGAGCCTTTCGGTGAAGAAAGACATGTCGCACCGTTCGCCCGATCCACCTAAGACCAACGTCATTCACCCACCAGTAACCGTCCCGCGCAAAAGTGCAGTAGCAGGCGGACGCCGTATTGCCGATCCCGGAAGCTCCATCCCGATGGGCTGCCCCCACTGAGCAAGAGTCGAGCGATTTGATCGATCCCCTCGAGGCCACAGATCGACCGTGTGCGGCCCAGCCGGTGTCCGTCTCACTGAATGCAACACTGGCATGGCCGTCCCGCAGCGGCCGGCTTGATTGAGTCCAACTACTGTGTCCACGCGCCCCCACTTGTTTCCCTGACCGTCGCACGAGGAAGATGCACCCACGACGGCGAGAGTCCGGCGGTGCTGGATAAGGTAAGCCAGTGTTCTGGCGTGTCGGGGCAACCAATCTAGAATGCCGATGCCTGAAACGTATCGGTTGCGGATCCCGCCGAAAGCACTTGCGTCCCGGCAAACTATCGCGCTACAAGGCCTCTAGCTGTTGGGATCGAACGAGCCATCTATCGAAGAATGAGCCGGTAGAAGTCAGCCGGTTTGTTACTCACCTCAAAGCGGCGAAAAAGTCCGAATTGTTTATAAAGCAAGACCGTGGGAGCAGGAACTTTCTTCTTATCGAGCTGTTCAATCTTTCGCAGCATCAGGGCGACGTCGCGGTCGGTCGTTGACTTCAGTTTGAAGAACGCGTTTATTGAGCCGATTCTCCCTCGGCGAAGGGCTCGAAGAGAGAAATCGTGGGTAGGGACCTCAGCCGCGAGAGCCGCATGCAACCCAGGAAGCAGCGATACAACGACGGGGAAGGCTTCACGATCTTCATCACTCGCATCCTCATCGAGGATGCCGGTACGAGGAGATACGGTGACCACAATCGCGGGGCGATAGGGATCTATGACTCCGTCCGTCAGGCGTTGTCGCTCTCGGGCAACTAATCGCTTGACCTTGTAAACGGCCCCTGAAAGAGCCGCCACCACCCCGGTGAGAATCTCCCAATTTTCTCGAACCCAGTTGAGCATTTCGATCAGCCAGTCACCGGCTGTAGCGCCCAGGCCGCCCACAAAGCAGGGGCGGGCAAGAATGTTCCGCTCTTCAAAGAATTCCGAAATAGCCCTCTCAACTGCGGCCTCAAGCCGAGAGTGATCAAACACTCCCGGTCTCCGAATTTCGACAGTGAAGTCAACTCCTACAAACGCGTCACGCGGGGTGCTTCCATCCTTTGGCCACATCCAACGATCGTACCGGCGCGCCATCCTAGAAGATGCTTTCGAGAAAAATCTGCTGGGGGCGGCTTCAAGACCGCGTCGGTGGACTCCCCCATCGCCAACCTCATGCTTTCGGTCATAGGTTCCTTCGCGCCGAGTTTGAATGGTCCCTCATCAGAGAACGCCAGCGCGAGGGCGCCTGGGTGCCCAGGGTGCGCAGCACTGGTTCGCCCACAAACCTCCAAGTGGCATGCAGTCAGCTGGCGGCTGCTGAGGACGCGGGCACAATGCCCCGCCAGTCATTTGCTCCGGCAGGTGTTGCCTGGTTGCTCAACCGAAACTAGCAAATCCACCGGAATGCACACTGAAGGCGCAATCGCGGTTCGGCCCGCGATTGCTCTACAGGCCCTGTTCCGTTTCCAGTTCTCCCCTCGGGGTTAAGCGGCTGTTTCTCGCTGGCTCAAACCTTCGAAGCTGACGCGACGACCCTAGGAAAAGCAAACCAACCCTCACAATGGAACAAGGTGAGAGACGCGGCATCTCGGTCGAGGTGCTTAAGCATCTGCAGGACGTGGCTATCAGTCACGGACAAGCCATTGCCCGCGCGGAGCAGGACGTACGGGATCTTCCGGCCGCGAGCGTAGAACTTGTATCGGAAATTACAACCGGGAAACGCCGACTCTAAATCCTTCTGAAGGTCCGGGAGGATGAGTAACAAAAGACGAGCCATGTCCTGCCACTCGCTGGGGCCCGTCCTGCATGGCTCGATGTGATCGGCGACTAGCGTGACGACCATCTGAGGTAGGAGCTTGCGACGCTCCAGCGCTGCAAGCCGGTCGCGCCAACCCAAGAGAAACTTCACTACCTGAATAGCAATGCCAATTGGCTTCATGAACCACGAGAGTGCATCCATCGTGCCCATCCCGGGGCCACCGGCGGACGCGCCCAGTCCCAGTGGAACCGCCGTCTGGCAGGCGATCCCAGCACGCCGCAAGAACTCCTGGACATGGTCCGATATGGCATCTTCATCCGGCCGGGCGAATGGGTTGGCCCTTACCGACCTTGCGCTTGCATCAACGCCCACCGTTTTGTTCGGCAGTTCCATGTAGGTCGGGCGCCACTGCATATCCATTCGCGTTTGCTCGCTGTAGCTCACCACGGTCGTTGCCCTTCGCTAATGGAGTCACCTGTAAGCGGGGACAGTGTCACGCTACAGGGAGAAAACACTTCTGATCGACTTCATAGATGGTGAAGCTATCGAGCAAGCTCAGCAGCGGGATGTCCACGAAGTGAACAGCGCATGGGAAGACTTCAACCGTGGCGAGACCCGGTGAGAAATTTCCGCCACCGGCGGCGATCAGCGTGTGAGGCCGCAGCACACTTCCTGACCGCAGTATCGGAAGTCGCCGCGCTGGAGGCACTGCGTGCGAACGCCAAAGCCGTCGAGCTACTCACGGGCAGGCGCTGGTACGTCATGAAATCAGCCCGGGAAGCCGGCGACGTGGACCAGATCGGCGAAGCGCTTGGCATCACCACGCAGGCCGCCCACGACTTCTACGACGCGGATCGACGAAGAAGAGAAATACTGCCCGACCTCCACGCCGCAGCAGCGGTACGAGCGGTCCTCCGAGACTGACACGCCCAGGACCCCACGCCAACCGGAGGTCCCCACACCAGCGCAGACCCACGCCACTGTCCAGCTTTACGGAATATCCGTTATCGGCGTTTGGATGAGACGTCATTGGACACGAAAATCGCGCAATAACCCGTAGTTAGCTGGTCAGATGAACGACATGGGTGTGGCTGATGCCTCGTCAAGGCGGTCGCCGCTTACTGGACCGGAGATGTCCGTATTCTCGGCGCATGGCAGGCTGGACCAGCCGCCTGCGTTGTGCACCAAGAACGCGACCCGGACCGCGTCCTTGACCACAAGTTTGCGTTCACTGCGGACTGTGGAGGCAGCAGGAAGGAAGTCCAAAGTACTTGGCGCATCGTCCACGGCCAAAATCCCCCGTCAGCCGTGAGTCACAGCTTGGGGGCCACCCCGACCTGACGCCCCGCAACCCCTCGGCACCCACGCCGCCCCGCTGTGTTCAAGAGGCCTTGTCACCAACCGGCACAGCCACAGACTGCGTCCGCACTGGAAGCACCCTGGGCAGGAGGACCGCCGGAAGCACCGCAGCGCCGATGAGGAGTATCCACGGCGCTCCTGCCCACCCGCCGTTCTCCGCCCAGTGCCGGAGTTGGCCGATGGCAGCGTTGCCCAGCAGCACAGCGATGCCGCCGCAGCTGGCGGCGAGCCCGTAGTAGGCGCCCCGTCCCGCTGTATCTCCAGGAGCCAGGAATCCAGGGATGGCCGCAAGGATGGTTGGCCTGAGGGTCATGTGGCCAAGAATCAGGAGGACCACTACCACTACGAGGGGAATCGCCGAAGACGCGGCTACCTGCCCGTAGCATGCGGCAGCGAAAGCGGCGGCCAGCAGCAGGAAACCCACCGGCATGGCCCGTGACTCACCGATGCGGCGCACGGCGGCGGAAACGGGCAGTTGCAAGACGATCGTGAGCGCAGACGCAATGAGGAAGAGTACGGCGAGCCACGAACTATCCAGTCCTTGCCGGTCCAATTCCAACGGTATGAGGAAGTACAGCTGGTTGTAGGCGAGCATGTTGACGCTGGCCAGTGCACAGAACGCGACGAACCGGCGGTTGCGCAGGCAGCCGAGGGGGTGGTTCCGGCCGTGGCTGTTCGCAGCGGATCCAGGTGTGCGGGCTGCGTTGGCTGGAATGGACGGCAAGCGGATCCAGAGGACCACGGTGAACACGGCAAACACGGCGATGCCGAGTCCGAGCGTGGCACCGAAGCCCCAGCCCATCAGGGCCGCGCCGAGCAGCGGTCCCAGGACCGCACCGATTTCTCCGGTGATGGCCAGCCACACGAAAACCGAACGTCGCCGGGTTTGCCCCGGGGCCAGGTTCCCGCCGACCTCCAGATCGGCCCGGGAGAGGTGTGATTCGAGGGCCGGGAAAACATTGCGCCGCCGGCGCCGGTGAGGATGGCGCCCACCAGGAACAAGGGAAAATCAGTAGCTGCTGCCAGCGTGGCATAGCCGCTGATCCGGACCAGGCACCCCAGGAGCATGGCGCGTTTGGTTCCCCACCGGTCGGCCAGGAGTCCGCCCACCAGGAACATGCCTTGCTGACTGAAGGTCCTTGCTCCAAGGACAAGCCCGATAGCGGCCGCCTGCATCCCAAAGTCATCGCGCATGGCCACGGCAAGGAAGGGGACTACAGCGTAGAAACCGATGTTGAACACCAGCTGGGCGGCCAATAACGTCCGGGTGTCCTTGGTGCGGGGCACGGATCTCATGCGCCGGCAGATGGAGCGTTTTGCGGCGTGGCCCCGGGGCGAGGCGAGGTCGCGGCGAGCAGTTGTTTGCTGTGCTCGTGTTGGGGCCTGGCGAAGAAGTCCGTGGTGGAGGAAACCTCTACGAGCCGGCCTTGGTGGAGGATGGCCACCCGGTGGCTCATGTAGCGGATCACGTTCAGGTCGTGGGAAATGACCATCAGGGTCATGTCCTTGTCCCGGTGGAGCCGGATCAGCAAGTCCAGGATCTTCTTCTGGGTGACGGTGTCCAGCGCGGAAGTAGCTTCGTCGCAGATCAGCACACTGGGCTTCGTCAGGAGGGCGCGGGCGATGGTGAGCCGTTGCAGCTGGCCGCCGGAGCATTGGCCGGGGTACCTGTCGAGGATCTCCGGGTGGAGCTCCACGTCCCTGACTGCCTGTTCCACCTCAGCCGTGCAATCACCGCCGGAGAGTCCCCGGCGGTTCAGCAGCGGTGCTTCAAGGCTTCGGCGAAGGGTCAGCCTTGGGTCGAAGACGTCGTGGGGTTCCTGGAAGACCAGCTGGATGCCGCCGTCGCTGGTGTCGCTGATGGTCCCGGCGTCCGGTGTGCCGAGTTGGACGAGCAGGCGGGCGATGGTGCTCTTCCCGGACCCGGACTGGCCAAGCACTCCAAGAATTTCGCCTTGGCGCAACTGCAGGGACACATCGTCCAATGCCGGGGAGGCCTTCCGGCGAAAGCGTTTGGTGACGCCTTGAAGGTCCAGTACCACGCGATGCTCGACTGCGGTTGCGGCGCCTTCCGCGCGCACGAGGGCAGAGGCGGCCACCAGGGCCTTACTGGTGTCGGTCCGGGGTGTGTTGAGGACTTGCTGGGCGGTCCCGGTTTCCACGATCCTGCCACGGTCCATGACGATCAGCCGATCCGCGAAGGCAGCAGCGGTGGAGAGATCGTGGGTGATGTACAGGACGCCGAGGCCACGGTTGTGGCGCTGGCGGTCGATGAGTTGCAGGATCTGCCGTTCCAGGACTTTGTCCAGGGCAGAGGTCGGTTCGTCGGCGAGCAGCAGGCCGGGCTGGCCAGCCAACGCAACGGCCATCATGGCACGTTGGGCCATGCCTCCGGAAAGCTCGTGCGGGAATGCTGCGGCGATGGCGGCCGGATCGTCGAACCCAACTTCGGCCAGCAGTTCAAGGATGGTTTTCTTGGCCTCGCCGCGGCGTATGCCGCGATGGAGCTTCAGCGGCTCAGCCACATGGCGGCCGATCCGCAAGCGGGGGTTGAACATCCGCTTGGGCTGTTGGTGGAGCATCACGATCCGACCACCACGAACCTTGTTGAGTTCGGTTTCACTGGCGTTCACAAGGTCGGTTCCGCCCAGCGTGATGGCTCCGCTGTCAACGCGGACTTGGTGGGGGAGCAGGCCCATCACCGCCCGGGCGGTCATCGTCTTCCCACTGCCCGAGGCGCCGACGATCGCGACGAATTCACCCGGTGCCACAGTCAGGTCGACCGAGCGGAGGATCGGGTCCGCTGTTCCGTCACGCGCGCCTGGGCGGTGGTGGCTCACGCTGAGATTCTCGACGACGAGTGGTTCAGGCATGCGATGGCTCCCGTTCCGGTGCCGTGGGCCGCGATGGCGCGCGACGCGTGGAGGACCGGAGCACGTGTTGGCCGATGAGGGTGACGGACAGGGCCACGGCAAAAATGACGAGCCCAGGTGCCAGGATGGTCATGGGTGCCCTCAGCGCGTAGGGTTGGGCTGCCGCCAGCATGGACCCCCAGTCAGACTGCGGGGGCTGCACTCCCAGCCCAAGGTAGGACAGGGCTCCGACGTTGATCAGGAACTGTCCGAACCGGAGCGTGGCCTGCCCGAGCAAGGGCCCGGCGAGGTGCGGAAGGATGTGGCGCCGGACGATGAAGGCAGGGGAGCAGCGCAGCACCTGGGCGGCCTCGATGAAACCGCGGGCTGAAACGTCCAAGGTGAGCGCACGGGCCAGCCGGGCGAAGGGGGTCCAGCCGGTCAGCGTCAAGGCCAGCAACAGTGAGTGGTAGCCGGTGCCGAGGGCAGCGACCAGGAACAAAGCGATGACCATCTCGGGCAAGGCGAGCAGCACGTCGTTGGTTCGGGTGAAGAACTCATCGATCCATCCGCGCCGACGGGCGCTGAGCACGCCGACGGCGGTACCGATCACCGCCGTCGTTATGGTGGCGAGAGCGGCGAGCGTCAGGGAAAACCGGCCTCCGTCCAGCAGCCTGCTGAGGACGTCGCGCCCCAGATGGTCCGTGCCTAACCAATGGATTGCACTGGGAGGGGCCAGTCTGGCAGATAGGTTCTGGGCCTCGGGAGCGTAGGGCATGATCCACGGGGCGAGGAGGACGGCCAGGACAATAAGAGCCGGCAGGGATGAGGCGATCCACAACCTTTTGGGGAGTTTAGGCAAGGGAGTGCCTCATTCGGGGATTGAGGATGGTGTGGACGAGGTCCGCCGCTGTGGTCAGGGTGACGGCCAGGGCCACGATCAGGACCACGGCACCCTGGGCCACGGGGATATCGCTGTTGACCACGGCGTCAAACAGCAGCCTTCCCATGCCGGGTATCGCGAACATGACCTCCACGATCACGGAGCCACCCAGCAAGCCGGCGAACCACACGGCAACCAACGTGGTCAGCGGCAGCAGGCTGTTGGGGATCACGTGCCGCCACATGGTTTGTGCCGCGGTTACCCCTCGGCTGCGTGCCGCGCCGACATGTTCGGCCTGCATCGCCTCCAACACTCCTTCTCGAACGGCGGAGGTGAAGTAACTGGTGGGCCGCAGGGCAAGGACCGCCACTGGAAGGATCGCCGAGGCAGGGCCGGCCCAACCTGCAGACGGCACCAACGAGAGCTGCAGCGCGAACACCAGCACAAGGACTGGCGCCAGCCAGTATTCGGGGATGGCGATGAAAGCCTGGGTCAAAGCCGTGATCACCCGGTCGGCGGTCCGCCCGTGACGGATCGCGGACACGACGCCAAGCACGAGGGCAAGCACTGCTGCCGTTCCCAGGGCCAGGATGACCAGCGTGAGCGTGATGCCGAAAGCCGGGAAGACCTGATCCGCTACCGGTGTCCGGCTGGTATAGGACAGCCCCATGTCCCCGGTAACCAGGCGTCCCAGCCAACGCAGGTACTGGGTCCAGAGCGGATCGTTCAACCCGAGTTCGGCGGCCAGCGCGGTGACGGCGGAGTCGTCAATGATTTCCCCGGAGACGCGTGAGCGAATGATCTTTCGTACCGGATCGCCGGGGGTTACGTACGGGATCAGGAATACGGCGAAGGAGGACAAGAGGACAGCGGCTGCCAGAGCGGCCGTCCTCTTGCCGACGAATGCCATCATGGGCGCCACAACCAGGGGACGGGTAGTGCCACAGCGGTCAGGAAGCGGGTTTGGCTGTGCTGCTGCGGACGACGTAACGGGCCAACGGGTCCTGGGTGTGGCCCTGCACATCGGCACGGACGGCGTCGATGGCTTGTTCGTTCACCAGCCAGACGTTTACTGCCTGGTCGCGCAGAATCGTTCCGGCTTCCGAGTAGAGCTTGTAACGCTCTTGCGCATCAGTGGTCTTTGCCGCCTTGGCGATAACGGCGTCGTATTCCTTGTTGCAGAAGTGGCTAAGGTTGTAGGTTCCCTCGCAGGTGTAGTCGGCCGTGAGGAACCCGATGGGATCGGCAATGTCGATCAGCCGGTTGCGCTGGCTCAAGACCATGTCGTACTTCCCGGCGAGCAGATCCGGTTCGACGGCGGCATATTCCTTGGTCACGATGCTGACCGGAACACCCACGGCCTTCAGGTTGTCCTGGATGACGGTGGCGACATCGGCAAACTCCGCGCGTTCAACAATGGCAATGACCTCGAGCGGGCGGTCGGCCGTGTAGCCGGCCTCGGTGAGCAGCTTCCGGGCGTTCTCCACATCGAACTTCGGAGCACCCGAGGCCTCGGTTGCCCACGGTTCGGACTGGGCGAACGGTCCGGTGGACGCGACTGCCGCACCCTCATAAACGCTGGCTGCCAGGGATTCAAGGTCAAGTGCCGACGTGATGGCCTTGCGGAAGTTGACGTTGTCGAACGGCGCCTTGGCGTTGTTCATGTAGAGCGTCGCCGTCCGCGGAGAGTCAGCTTTGAGGACCTTGACGTTCGGGTCCGTTTCCAAGGAGGACAGCGCGGAGACCGGAATCGACATCGAGATGTCGGCTTCGCCCGTCCTCACCTGGGTGGCGCGGGTGGCGCCGTCGGTCACGAACCTGACCTCCGCCCCTGCCAACTGGACTTCCCCACCCCAGTACGAGTCGTTGCGGTCCAGCGTCAAAGACTGCTTGGCCTTCTCCGAAACGGGAGTGAAGGGTCCCGTGCAGTGACCGAACGGGTCAACTCCCTGTCCGGTGAAGGCTGCAGGGGAGAGGACTCCCGTGTTGACGCTGGCCAAGCGATAGGGAACCAGCGGGCTTTCGGTGGGGGTGGTGATCCGCACGGTGCGCTGGTCAACGGCCTTGACCGAACTGACCACCTTGGGGTTGAAGGCGCGGGCCGGAACCGCGGCCTTCAGGACCTTGTCCAGCGACCCGACCACCGTGTCAGCCGTCAAGGCAGTCCCGTCCTGGAATTTCACTCCTTCGCGGACGGTGAAGTCCCACTCCAGCGGCGAAACCTGCTTCCAATCAGTAGCCAGGGAAGGCACGATCTTGCCCTGCGACTCGTCGTACCGGGTCAGTGTTTCCAAGCAGCCGGAGAGCGAGAGGATGTAGGCAGCGTCACTTTCGAGGGCCCAATTCGCTACCGGGGCGCGGAAGTTGTCGACGACGATGCGCTGGTTCTTGTCCACGGTGGGCGCTGACCCGGACGACGCGGTCCCCGTAAAGCCGCAGCCGGACAACGACAGGACCGCCACAAGCCCTGCGGACAGGGCAGACGGAAACGAAAAACGCATGAGACCACCTAAGGTACGGGGAGCCTGCGAACGGGGGGCAGGCGAAGTTGGGGCAGCCCGGGTGCGCAGGGCCAGAACTAAGTGTAGGCTGCCCTAACTTTCAGACCAAAGAAGTGGTCAACCAACTTCCTTCATAAACGAACGCCAATGAGATGAGCCCCACAGTTCTCCCGCCGCTACGCCTCCGCCACCGCAGGGGCGTTCCGGAAGTGGCCGACGGCGATGAGTACGGCCCCGGCGACGGCCCAGCAGGCCAGCACCAGCCATGGGAACGCTGCCGATGCATCCGGGAAGTAGGAGAGGTCCCGCAGCAATGTTCCCGACGCGCCGGGCACCATCCATTGGCCCACGTCGCCCCAAGGCGCGGGGAGGAATTCCTTGGGCTGCGTCAGCGACGAGAGGGGGTTGCCCACGAACAGGGTGATGACCGCTCCTACCGCGATGCCCGCCCTTCCGATCAGTGCGTTGAGCCCCACGATGATCGCCGCCGTCGCAACGACGCCGAGGCCGATCGCGCCGGCGTTCGCCCAGTAGCTTCCTTGGAGGGTATGGAACCAGCCCTGCAGGATGCCGGCGAGTCCCAGGCCCGCGATGACGCCGTACGCCAGGATCGCACCCAGCCGGCGCCAGGTCCCGGAGACGAGCAGCGAGATCAGGACGCCGCCGATCATGCCGCCCATGGCGAGGGGCAGGCCGGCGACGGCAAGGCCCGTGCCGCGTGGGTCGTCGGACGAAAGAGGCACGACGTCGGTGACGGCCACCTGGGGGACTGCTGCGGGCGGCGTGCCCTGCCCGGACTGGGGCGGGGTGCCGGTTGCCGCACCCTGGGCCGCCTGGGCCAGGGCGGCCTGAAGCTTGGCGATCACTTGGGCCTGGATCTGCGACTGCATCTGGGCGCCCATTTGCGTCAGTGCTTGGGAGGCGACCGGGCTGCCTGCGCTGGCCACGAGGATCTCCGGAGAAGCGCCGAGGACGATCGCGCCATACACCTGGCGTTGCTTGATGAGGTTCACGGCGTCGTCGCGGCTGGAGGCCGTGCGCACATCGAGGGCGCCTGCTGGTGCCTGTGAGGTGATCTGGGCGATCTGCTCTGCGCTGCCGACGGCGGCAACGGGCAGGTTCTGGACCTTGGCGGTGACGCTTGGCCAGGCAAAGGCCAGCAGGACCGTGCAGACGGCGACGGCGGCGAGCAGGGCGGTGCGGAGTGCGTGGGGCCACGGGGTATGGGTGCCCGTTGGCGGCTCCTGGCGGTGCTCCGGGGCTGCCGTGCGTTCGGTGGTGGCGGACATGGTGCGTCCTCTCGGGATCGTACAAAAAGAATGTTCGTTCTTCATTTTTGACCCTCACCATCGAAACGTCAAGAATGATCATTCGTTTTCTTTTCCGGTACGGTGGACCCATGCCGAAAGTCAGCGAGGAACACCGTGCCGCAATGCGGGAGCGCATCCAGCGGGCCGCGCTCGCCTGCGTTGCCGAGAAGGGATTCTCGAACGTGGCCATGGGGGACATTATCGCCAAGGCCGGGCTCTCCGCCGGAGCCGTCTATGTTTACTACCGCAGCAAAGAGGAACTGATTGTCGACGCCGGCAGGCGGGTCTTCGAGGAACGCATGGCGGCACTCGAGCGCCTCAGCGCACACCAACCGGTCCCGCCGCCCCAAGAGGCCGTGGTGGCGCTCATGTCCGGCCTGATGGCCATGGACTTCTTCCCGGATGTCGCCGTGCAAGTGTGGGGCGAGGCCGTCCGGAATGACCAGCTTGGAGAGGTGGCCCAGAACATCCTCGTCCAAATCCGCGGGCACCTTGAGAACTACCTGGAGGCGTGGATCCGCGCATCGCGGCCGGACGAGGACGCCGAGGCCACGGCCCGGTGCCTGGCCCCGGCCGTCATGGGGCTGATCCAGGGCTTCGCCATCCAGTCCGCCCTTGGCAAGGAAGGCACCGGCCCGGACTACCTCAAGTCCGCCCGGGCCATCCTCGCAAGCCTCTAAGCCCTCGTCCGGTGCGGAAAACGAACCTCAACGCAGCGCACCAAAGCCTCTCCCCTTGGCGCCCCCGGAATCCTATGATCCGTGTATCTAACTCACAAACCTGAGGGGTGCACGTGACTGAAGCAACGCCCAACGAACAAGTGGTGCAGCGGCTGATCGACTGCATCAATGCCCGCGACATCGCCGTCATGGACGAACTCTTCCACGACGACGCGATCATGCACTGGCCCCAATCCGGCGAGGTGGTGCGTGGGGCCGGGAACCGACGGGGAATCTACAACGCGTTCCCGCAACTGCCCACCATCACCCCGCGAAGGATGACCAGCGGAGGGGACCTGGTGGTTGCCGAGGCGCTGCTGGACTATGCCGGCCCGCAGTACCAGACGGTGTTCATCTTCGAATTCCGGGACGGCAAGATCGCCAAGGAAACGGCCTATTGGAGCGAAGCCTTCGAAGCACCGGAGTGGCGGTCAGCGTGGGTCGAAACGGAGTAGCCCTCAGCACGCCACGACATTGACGGCTAGGCCGCCGCGCGAGGTTTCCTTGTACTTGCTCTTCATGTCCGCGCCGGTCTCGCGCATGGTCTTGATGGCGGTGTCCAGGGACACGTGGTGGATGCCGTCCCCGCGCAGGCTGATCCGCGCCGCATTGATGGCCTTGTTGCTGGCCATCGCGTTGCGTTCGATGCACGGGATCTGCACCAGGCCACCCACGGGATCGCATGTCAGGCCGAGGTTGTGTTCGATGCCGATCTCGGCCGCGTTCTCCACCTGCAGCGGGGTGCCGCCGAGGATTTCGCACAGGGCACCGGCGGCCATGGAACAGGCAGAACCAACCTCGCCCTGGCAGCCCACCTCCGCACCCGAAATGGACGCGTTGGTCTTGAACAGCACGCCGATGGCCGCAGCGGTCAGAAGGAACCGGACTACGTGGTCTTCAGAGGCGCCCGGAACGAACTTCATGTAGTAGTGCAAAACGGCGGGAATGATTCCGGCGGCACCATTGGTGGGTGCGGTGACCACGCGGCCACCGGTGGCGTTCTCTTCGTTCACGGCCAAGGCAAACAGGTTCACCCAGTCCACGGCGCGCAGGGGATCGGTGGCGTCGTCTTTGGTCTGCAGGTCGGCAAAGAGACGCGGCGCACGACGGCGGACCATCAGGTTTCCGGGCAGGTGCTCTTCCGTACGGCTACAGCCGCGCGAAACACACTCCTTCATGGTTTCCCAGATGCGCAGAAGCTCGGCACGGGTATCTTCTTCGCTTCGCCAGGCGCTTTCATTGGCCAGCATGACGTCGCTGATGGACATGCCTTCGCGCTCGCAGTGGTCCAGCAGTTCCTGTCCGTTGCTGAAGGGGAAACGCAACGCCACGGCGTCCTGCTGCGTCTGCCCTACGGCGTCCTCGTCCACCACGAAACCGCCGCCGACAGAGTAGAACACCCGCTCGGAGACAAGGTTTCCCTGGCCGTCGAAGGCCTGGAAGCGCATGCCGTTGGGGTGGGCCGGCAGGGACTGGCGCATATGCAGCACCACGTCCTTTGCCCGGTTGAAGGAGACCATCCGGCGTCCGGCCAGGAGGATCTTTTTCGCTTCCGTAGCCTCGGCCACCATGCGGTCCGCGGCCATGGGGTCAACCGTTTCCGGGAGTTTGCCCATGAAACCGAGGATCACGGCCTTGTCCGAGCCGTGTCCCTTTCCGGTAGCCCCCAGCGAACCAAACAATCCGGCGTGAACCCGATCAACGGCGTCGAGCTTTCCGTCCTGTTCCAAGGCGCCGACGAAGGTGCGGGCCGCGCGCATCGGACCCACCGTGTGGGACGACGACGGGCCGATGCCGATCGAGAACAGGTCGAGGGCGCTCAATGCCATGGGATCCTCCAAGGGAGCAATAGGGGCTGGGTTCCCTTTCAACTGTGGAGGGTGGCGGCACGCGCGTCCATCGGGAATTAGTGAAACAACCGTCAAGCTGAGCTTAACGATCAGGCTGTGGGCCGGGCCTCGGTGGCGATCCGGAGTTCCTCGATGACGGCGGCTATGGCGGGAGCGGCCTTGCCCGCGGCCCGGTACAGGATGATGATGTTGCGGCCGCAGCTCGGATCGACGCGGCGGACCTGGAGATCCTGGGTCTCGCGGCCAAGATTCAACTCGCTCATCAGGGCCACCCCGAGCCCGCCACGGACCAGGCCCAGCGTAGCCATCAGGTTCCGGCAATTGGCGATGACTTTGGGAGTGAAGCCGGCTTCGCGGCACGTCTGCAGCACGAATCGTTCAAAGACGCTGCCTTCCTGGTCCAAAACCCAGCTTTCATGGGCGTAGTCGGGGAGCCTGACGGGAGTGCCGCTGTCCGGCACGGGCCGGTCCCCGGGCAGGACCAGGATGATCTCGTCTCGGGCCAAAACGGTCTTTACCAGGCCCTCGTCCTGGATTTCGCTGAGGTCGTCCACCACGGCAATATCAATGTTTCCGGCGCGGAGTTGGGCCACGCTCTCGGACGGTTCGAGGTCGGAGATGGTGACGTCCAGCCTCGGGTAGGCCGCCTGCAGGGACATGACAGCCGAGGGAAGCACGGTGCTGCAGAAACTCGGGAACGCGCTGATGGCCAGGCGGCCGCGGACGTCGGTCTGGAATTTCTTCAGGGTGGCTTCGGCGGCTTCCACTTCCGAGGCGATCCGGCCAAAGTGCTCCACCAGCAAGGCGCCCGCCTCGGTCAGCCGGACTTTCCTGCCGGTCCGGACCAGCAGTGCCAGCCCGGCCTCCTTCTCCAGGACCGCCAACTGCTGGCTCACGGCCGACGTTGTCATGTGCAGCTTGGCAGCGGCGGCGGTCATGGTGCCCTCAAGCTCAAGGGTCTTGAGGATATGCAGGCGTCGGATATCCAGCACTGACGCTCCCTTCGGTTTAGCTCTACTTAACCGCACTCCTTGCTACGGAGTGAAGGGGTGGACGAACCCGAGCGTGGCCCTTCCCTGGTCGTCGATGACGTGCCCCAGGTGCTTGCTCATCCGGAAGACCACGCTCCTGTCCACGATCCGTGCGCTCGGAACCGCCGCCTCAAGGGCCGCCTCGAAGCGCATCACGTCGGTCATTTCCCGCAGCCAGACGGCCACCACCAGGTTGTATTGGCTGGCCACGGCCAAGGCCGTGCGGGCCTCCGGAATCTGGGCCATGAGCCCGCGCATTTGCTGGATGTGCTTGGCTGCGGTCCGCACGAAGTACCAGGCGTAGACGGGCCAGCCGGTGACACTGCGGGCTACATCCGTGCGCAGCCGCAGCCGTCCGTCGGCCCGCAGCCGGGCCAGTCCGTCCGCGACGCGTTGTTCGCTGAGCCCGTGTTCAGCGGCGATGCGGCTCACGGGACGGCGCCCGTCCTCCAGCAGGCAGTGCCGGAGGGCGTATTCGACGTCGGGATGTACAGTCCGCGGGGCCCTGGCGCGCGGGGGCTTGGGCTTGGCCACCTTGCCCGCCTCTGCGGGCGTGAGCGCACGCAACCTCCAGGCCGAGGCTTCCATGATCATTTCGGTGACCAGGTGCGTCTGCGTGTTCCGGACGCCATCCAGGGCGCCGATTTGGTTGGTCACCACGTCCCAGATCGCCAGAGGATTCTCCCCGAGGCACGTGGCCAGCAGGTCCCGGCCACCCGAGGTGTGGTCCAGGGTCATCACAGCCGGAATCTTTATCAGCTCCTGCGCCACCTTCGCTGTGTGTTGGGGCATGCAGGTGATGTCCACCAGGGCACTGGCCCCTTCGGTGAAGATCCCCGTCACCCAGGCAAGTCCTCTTTCCCGGAGGGATTCCCAGCGCCGCGAAAGTGTCACAGCGTCCACGCCGAGGAGGGGCGAAAGCTCGGCCCACGAGGCCCGGCCTTCGATCTGCAAGGCATGGATGATGCGCTCTTCAAGGGGATCGAGCATGTATTCCTGCATATCAGCAAGATAATCCATGGAAAGCTTCAATTTCATCCATCGGAAACACGGCGCTTCCATCATGGTGTGATCCCGTTCACTTCTCATCACATCGGAGCGCATATGCGTACAACTGCGCAGAAATCCACCGCTGCCGGAGCCGTCGGCTTCCTGGTTGTCATGGAGCTTGGCAGCGGCATCCTGCAAGGCTGGTTGAGTCCCTTGTTTTCATCGATCGGAGAGCACCACGGTGTCTCGGCCGCCTCGCTGAACTGGATCAGTGCCGCCTACTTGCTGGCGACGGTCCTGGTTGTTCCACTCCTGTCCAAGCTCGGCGACATCCACGGACACAAGCGCGTCCTCATGATCGCCACGGCGATCGTCGCAGCCGCGTCCGTCCTGGTCGCGTTCGCGCCGAACTACGAACTGTTCCTGGTGGGCCGCGCCATCCAGGCACCCCTCGCTGTGTTCCTGCCCCTGGAATTCGCCATTGTCCACCAGCGTGACTCGGAACGGTCGGGCCGAAGCATCGGCCGGCTCGTCGCTGCGCTGACTCTCGGTGCCACGATCGGCGGCTTCTTGTCCGGCATCGTCCTTGACGCCGTCGGCAGCCTGTCCCTGACATTGCTGTTCCCGGCGATCTTCATGGCCCTGTGCATCCCCGGCATCGCCATCTTCGTCAAGGAAACCCCGCTTCGCAGCCAAGGCAAAGTGGATTACCTCGGCGCTGTCCTCCTGGGTGGCGGACTGGTGGCCGTCCTGGGCGGTGCGTCCAACCTGGCCACCTGGCCCCCGTTGACTGTAGGCATCGCCATGATCGTCGGCGTGGCACTGCTCGCGGGCTGGGTAGTGTCCGCCCGTCGCATCAAACACCCGCTGGTTGACCTGAACATGCTGCTTCGAGGCGGCATCGGACTGCCGATCGTGGTGGCCTTCCTGTTCGGTGCACAGCTGTTCGGAGCCCAGGCCCCGATCTCGGTCTACCTGCGTTCCGATCCCGCGACGCTCGGATTCGGTTTCGGTGCTGCCGCGTCCGCAGCCGGAATCCTGCTCAGCATCATGGCGTTGGCGGCATTCCTCGGAGCAACCTTCGCGGACCGCGTCTCCCGCTTCCTGGGCGGCACACGAACCGTTGCCCTCGGTGGACTCCTCGGAGCCGTGGCCTACCTGCTCATGATCCTGGCCCCCGGAACGCTGGTCACCTTCACGGTGTGGCTGGTGGTGGCCGGCCTCGGCACGGGCATCGTCAGTGGAACTCTTCCCACGCTGGTGGTGCAGCGCGCCGCCGCCGATTCCGTGGGCATCGCGTCCGGCTTGTACAACACGGCCCGAACGGCTGCCGGCGGCGTAGCCGGCGCGCTCTTCGCGCTGCTCATGTCCGCCCTCACTGCTCCCTCCGCGGCGGGAGCACGCGTAGCCACGCAGTTCTCCTTCCACGCCGTCTGGTGGATCTGCGCCGGACTGTGTGTCCTCTTCGCCGTCGCCGTGCTCTTCATCCGCCAGGCCAAGGCGGCGTCCGAAACCGCTGCGCCCCGGACATCCGGGCAGCAGGACTCCACCACGGACCAGGCCCTCGAACCAGCCAACTGAACCTCAACAGAGAAGGAAAGAAACAATGACCGTTTCGATTGACATCACCTCCAAGGAAACCCTGCGCGACGCCGTACGCGAGGCCGCGACCGCCGTCGTACCTTCCATCCTGGAACTCAGCCACACAGTGCACGCGTTGGCCGAAGTCTCGTGGGAAGAACATGAGTCGGCGGCGGCCGTGGCCGCGGTGCTGCGTGAGGGCGGCTTCGACGTCGCCGAACGTGCGTATGGAATTCCGACGGCGGTTGAGGCCACCTATGGTGTGGGCGAACTGACGGTAGTGATCTGCGCAGAATACGACGCCCTGCCCGAGGTGGGCCACGCGTGCGGCCACAACATCATCGCGGCGGCGGGCGTCGGTGCCGCTTTGGCGCTCAAGCCCGTAGCCGACGCCGCCGGACTGCGCATCAAGGTTCTGGGCACTCCCGCCGAAGAGCACGGCGGCGGCAAGGTGTCGCTCCTGCAGGCCGGCGCCTGGGAGGACGCCGCGTTTTCGCTCATGGTGCACGGCATGACGGGGGTGGAGCGCAGCGCCACGGCCTTCAGCATGGCTGCCGTGGAACGCTTCGAGGTGCAGTTCAAGGGCAGCGAAGCCCACGCGGCCGGTGCCCCTGACAAGGCCATCAATGCCGGTGCGGCAGCGAGCCTGGCCCTGATGAACATGGCAGTGTTGCGCCAGCACCTGCCGGAAAACGCGAACACCAATGCCTTCATCTCGCACGGCGGCGGCGCCACCAACGTGATCGCCGGGGAATCCACGGTACAGGTGGAGGTGCGCGCGGGGGACGTTGACGTGTGGCGGGACCTCAAGTGCCGCGTGCTCGCTTGCTTCGAAGGTGCGGCCATCGCCACCGGATGTACCTGGACCCACCGACAGACCGAACACCCCTACGCGCCGATCGACACGCATGCCGGGTTGGGCGAACTGTGGGATGCCAACATGGAAGGCATCGGCCGTCCGGTGGACCACACGCCGATCTTCGGCGGCGGGTCCTCGGACATGGGGAACGTATCCCAGGTTCTTCCCTCAGTGCATGGCATGGTGGTGGTCCGCAACAGCACCGCCGTTCCGCACCACCCGGACTTCACGGCAGACGCCATCACGCCCGAGGCCGACGACGCCGTAGTGGACGGGGCTACCGTCCTGGCGCTGACCGTGCTGGATGCGGCGCTTGATCCGGCGTTGCGGTCCGAGCTGTTGAAGCTGCAGGCAGCCCGCGAGCCGGGCGCGACGACGAGCACGCTGGAGGCGTAGGCGCCTCGCGGCAGCCTACTCCTCGCGGCAGCCTATTGGAGATACCTGAAGACACCCCACGCCGGGTGGTTGATGAGGAGGCAGGCCGGCGAATGCCTGGCCGCAAACATGGCGGGCCGACGTGCGGACGCGCTGCGGAACAACGCCTTGCCGCCGCAGGCAAGGCACCGCAGGTCATGCCTCAATTCGTACCGGACGGTCCTGCTGAGGGAGGCGAAGAGTTCCGCTTCCCACTCCTCCCGGTCCGCCAGGCAATAGGCTCTTCTCACCACGATTCTCCACGTTGTTCCATGGTTGGCCCTTCGCCGGTATCTCCAGCCGGCGAAGGGCCAACCGCGTGCGTCAGGCGCGTTCGTCAGCCAGGACTTTGGGCGACCCGCTGGCCAGCTCCTGGGAGGGGCCGTTGAGGTACCGGTCCAGGGAGTCATCCATGGCGTTGATCCACCGGGTGTGGTGCTTGGTTGCCATGGTGCCGGTAACCACTGAGCGGTGCACCGCGTCGCGGTAGCCCAGGATGTCGGTGTGCTTGTTGTGCATCCAGTCCTTGAACAGCTGGGAGACGGCGTCGAGGTCGAAGGGCGGGTAGTCCGTGGCGTCGATGAGCTCGCGCAGGTAATCGGACTGGAAATCGGCTTCGGCATCATGGTCCTGGAGGGCCGCCTGGCGCTCCAGCCAAAGCGCGATGTCCGCCTCGCGGTCGGCCAGGGACGGCAGATCGACGACGCCGGTCATGACGTCGCGGGCAAACCAGGCCTGGGCGTCGAACATGTTGAAGGTGTAGTACTGGTCCTGCGCGCCCAGATAGAACAGATTGGTGTTCTGCTGCCACACCACGCCCTTGTAGAGGTTCCCCGGGTAGAGCACGTTCGGGGATTTCAGCGAGAGTTCGCCGGGCAGGAACGGATACTTGTGCTGGTAGCCGGTGCAAAGCACCACGGCATCAAAGTCGTCATGGGTGCCATCGCTGAAGTAGGCCGTCCGGCCCTCGAAGTGCGTGACGAGCGGGCGCTCCACCGTGTTCCATGGCCAGTGGTAGCCCATGGGGTTGCTCCGGTAGCTCATGGTGATGGAGGCGGCGCCCATTTTGTGGGCCTGCATCCCGATGTCCTCGGCGGAGTAGCTGCTGCCAATCATCAGCAGCCTCTTTCCCACAAAACGCTCGGCTCCACGGAAGTCGTGGGCGTGCAGGACCTCGCCGGGGAATGACTTGATGCCCTTGAACTCGGGTACGGCAGGAACGTGGAAGTGGCCGGTGGCCACCACCAGCTTGTCGAACACGTGGGTCTCGGTGAGGTTGGTCCGCAGGTCCTCCACGGTCACCGTGAATTCCTGGGTCTCGTCGTTGTAGGTGGTGTGGCGCGCCACGGTGTTGAACTTGACGTACTTGCGCACATCCGACTTTTCCACCCGGCCCTTGATGTAGTCGAAGAGCACCTCGCGGGGCGGGAAGGAGGAAATGGGCCGTCCAAAATGCTCATCGAACGAGTAGTCCGAGAACTCCAGGCACTCTTTGGGGCCGTTCGACCACAGGTGCCGGTACATGCTGGAGTGGACCGGTTCACCGCTGGCGTCCAAGCCGATGCGCCAGCTGTTGTTCCACTGGCCACCCCAGTCGTCCTGCTTCTCGAAGCACTTGATGTCCGGGATGTCGATGCCTTTTTGGCGCGCTGATTCGAACGCGCGCAGTTGGGCCAGGCCGCTGGGTCCTGCGCCAATGATTCCGACTCGAAGTGTCATGCTGCTTACCTCTTTCAGATGGTGTGAAGGTGCCGGAACCTAGGCAGCGAAGTCGCGGTCGCCGGCGAAGAACCCGAGGGCGTAGTCGGGGGTTTCGAACTTGACGGTTGTCCCCTTGGGGAAGAACAGGACATCCCGCTCCTTGGCGTGGGTGACTTCGCCCGTTGCCTGGTCGGTGAGGATGAATTCGCCGGCCACTACAACCTTCATCTCGTCGTAGGTGTAGGTGTAGACGAGCGGCTTGGACGCCTTCAGTTCAAAGAATCCGGCACACATGACCGAGCCGGCCGGGTTGGAGAGCGAGTCGCCGATGGCTGCGTCGCAACCCTCCTCGTTCATCGATGGAAGGTTGAGGAAACCGCCCTCAACCTTGTGGATGGATCCAGCCTTGCTCAGGGTTCCGTTAAGCGTTTCCATGATTTTCTCCTTAGGGATCTGGTGGGATTTTCGGCAGAGCTGCGCCAAGGGACTGGTTGGTAATTTTCATCGCCCATTGACCGCCGGACGAGTCGGCTCGAAGGCCTTGGATCTGTGATACGAGTCACTTCCCTTGCCTGAATTACGTTGACATGAACGCCTGTACAAGTCAACCGTTCATGAAAAATTAATCGGATCTCCTGCCTAAGGAATTCTTCTTCTTGAACCGTTGACTTGAACATCTGTTCCTGTCACAGTTGACCTCGCTGTGACCCGCATCATATTGGCGCGATGTGCCACGAATTCCCTTTGATTCCGCGGGGCAGTCGGCCACGCCTACGAAAGGGTGAGAACTATGACCACAACCCCCGCGCTGCAGTCCTGGACCCCAATGACGGGGGAGGTACTGGACCTCTGGCCAGCTGAACCCATGACGCCCATGAAAGCGGAATGGCCACGGTTGCGGTGCCGATTCATCAACTCCAAGCCTGTTGGCCGCTGGGCGGACTTCATTCTGTCCGAGTGGGAGTTGGAAGCGTGTGGCTGGGAGGATTTCCACCCCCATACCGAGACCAACGTGCTTCTTGCGGGTGAACTTTACGTTGAGAGTGAAGGCAAAACCGTCATCCTGAAACCAGGCGACGTTGCCCGGGTCAACCCCGGCCAACTCGGCCGCTACTGGGCGCCGGTTTACGCCCATATGGTCACCATCTACGGCCCCAACCCTGAAGGCCTGGAGTCGGATTCATTCCGTTACTTCGAAATCTAAACCGCTCCGTATCCGGAGTACGCGGCGAACAGCTGCGTCCACATCAAACGCCATTTCCCGCATTCATGGACGCGATGCTGCGCAAGTAACTGCATTCTGATCATCAATTGGAACAACTCCATTCGGCATGCAGTGACATTGTCCTGCCTGTAAACATCCCGGTTTGCAGATTCCATTGCCATTCAAAGGAGAAATCAATGAGTCAAGACAGTTTGAACGGAGCGGACCACCTTAAACGGTCAATCGATTGGAAACAGGGGCTGGCCATTTCGCTGGGCGTGCCGCTGCTGATCCTTCCTTCCCTGGGCTACCTGCCCATGTACGTTTCTGCAGCGGCAATTCTTATCTGGGGATTGTCGGTGGTTCAAGGCTTCTTCCAGAACACGGCCTATGCGGAACTGGCCACCACTTTTCCCAAGGCGTCCGGTCTTCCTGGATTTGCCCAGCACGTCTTCCGTACCGAAAACCACAAGGGCCGGTTCAACAAAGGACAGCTAATCGGCGGATTCAGTGCGTGGAGCTACTGGTTCGCCTGGAATCCGGTGCTGGCCATCTTCGCCATGCTGGTAGGAGGTTACCTGCATGGTTTGTTTCCGGCCCTGGCTGAAGCCTTCACCGAGTACCAGCTCTCCCTGATCGCAGGCCTGGCCATCTTTGTGGTCCTGTCCATCGTCAACTGGTTCGGCCTGAAGGACGGCGCCATTCTGGGGTACATCCTTGCCGCCGTCTCTTTGATCCCCCTGGTCGTCCTGACCGTTGCCCCGTTTGCGACCGGGCATGTGGACTTCGCGCACATCAGCGGAAACTGGGCGCCCGCCGATTGGTCATGGGATATGCACCACGTCCTCATTCTTTTCGGTATCTTTGCCATCGCCCAATGGAGTGCCTGCGGCTGGGAAACGGCAGCCATCTACGGTCCGGAGTACAAGAAGCCAGGAAAAGACGTACCCAAGGCACTGTTCTCCTGCGGCATCATCTGCTTCTTCTCCTACGTGCTTGTCCAAGCAGCCGTCATCGGTGTCCTTGGTGTTGACGGTGTGCTGGCAGAACCGATTTCGCCCTTGATTCCCGTGGCACAAGCCGTCTTTGGCGGTGTTGGATCGGTGGTCACCATCATCATGCTGATAGCCGCCATGGTCCTGATCATCCAGACGGCCTACCTTGGTTCATCACGGGCCATGCACTCGATGTCGGTGGAAGGAAACCTTCCCAAGGTGTTCGGAAGGACCAACCGCCACGGAACTCCCTGGGTTGCCATGTTCTTCACGGCTGCCTTCAACGTGGCCCTGATCTCCCTGGGATCCATTCCGGCAATCCTTGCGGCCGCAGCCATCGGTTACACATGTGCCAACGGGATCAGCCTGTTTGCCTACGTCAAGGCCAAGAAACACCCGTCCTTCCGCCGCTTGGACCGGCCCTTCCGCGCACCCCGGGGGTGGACAAAGGTGGCGCTGTTCTTTGGCCTGTTCAATCTGCCCCTCTGCGTGGTGGGCGTCGTCTACCTGAACAGCCTGGAGATCGGTTGGGCCCCTACGTGGCTCGGGTTCATTGCGCTGGCTCTTTACGTTCCCATTTGGTTCTTCACGCAATACGAGCAAGCGCGCCACAAGAGGGCGGCTGCTGCCAAAGGATCCGAGTCAGGCGCTGTACCCGACGCGGACAACGAACCCCAACGGGATGGCGATTCCACGCTGGTCTCCCGGTCCTAGTGCCGCTCAGAGCCCTGCCTTGATCAATAGCGCGTCGATCATCATGAAGTAGTTGGCACGGTGATCGACTGCCTCGGGATCGGTGATGTATTGAATGGAGGCCCCATCAAAAATCATCAGGAACGCGCGTACCAAGGTATCGATGTCCATCCGGCACACCTCGGAATCATAACTGGCGGCTTCAGAGAGCAATTTTCCCAGTTCGACGACGTACGCCGGGTAAATCTTCGCCGCAACCTGGCTTGAACCGATGTTGCGGGTTGCCCAGAGGATGAGCTCGAATTCTGCGAGCAAACTCGCGGGTTCTTCTTCCAGGGACCGCCAGTATCCTTCCGCTACCTGTTCCAGTGTCTTGCGCAACCCCAAATGCAGTGGCAGGTCACGGGAAAAACGGCCCAGGTTTTTCAGCCAAGCGCCAGCGGCGGCCTCCATGAGAACGTCTTTGTTGTCAAAGCAATAATGTGCCGTAGCCAACGGGGCATTGGCTTCCTTGGCTATGGCACGCATGGTTACCGATTGAACTCCCTCACGCTTCATCAATTCCACGGTGGCGGCTATGAGTTGTTCTTTTCGTTCCTCTGAGGGGATTCGCACGGTTTCCTCCCTGCACACGGTGCGTCATTTCCTACAAGAGTATTCCGGAAACCACCCGTGGGCATCGACGGGGGACATGAGCAGCGGAAAGCACAGGAGTGCCCGGGGAACCGCTAAAGGTTCTCCGGGCACTGCTGTGTTCAACTACAGTCCGTACTCCTCATCGCTCACGTGCTCCAGCCAGGTCACCACTTGCCCGTTTCCGTCCGCTTCCTGAAGGGCGATGTGGGCCATGAACCTGTCCTGCGTGGCTCCGTGCCAGTGTTCCTCGCCCGGTTCGATGTAGACCACATCGCCGGGGCGGATCTCCTGGATTTCTCCTCCTCGGCGGGCAACCCACCCGATGCCGTCGGTCACGTACAGCGTCTGGCCCTTGGGGTGGTGGTGCCAGGCGGTGCGGGCACCGGGGGCGAACCGGACGTGGGCGCAGCCGATGGCCGTTTGGTCATCGGGGGTACGGATCGTGTCAATCTGCACCGTGCCCGTGAACCACTCCGCAGGTCCGGCTCCGGTTTGGCCGCCGCTTTGTGTGTATTTCATTGAATTCCTCCTCGCAGGGAACGTAGATCTCGCAGGGCACGTAAATTACGGCCGCAGCAACACCTTGATGGCCCGGCGCTCGTCCATGGCCTTGTAGGCCTCGGGGGCCTCCTCCAGCGGAAGCTCCAGGTCGAAGACCTTTCCGGGGTTGATCTCGCCCTTGAAGATCAAATCGATCAGTTCGGGCAGGTAGTCGCGCACGGGCGCCGGTCCGCCGTGGAGGTGGACGTGGGAAGAAAACAATTCCCGGCCGGGGAGTTCCACGTCGTGGGAAACCCCTACATAACCGACGTGTCCGCCCCGGCGTGTGGACCTGATGGCCTGCATCATGGATTCCTGCGTGCCAACAGCTTCGATCACCGAATGTGCACCCAGGCCGTCCGTGAGTTCCTTGATCTTCCCGACGCCCTCGTCGCCGCGTTCTTCAACAATGTCCGTGGCGCCGAATTCGCGGGCAAGGGCCTGGCGCGAGGCGTGGCGGGACATGGCGATGATGCGTTCGGCGCCCATGTGCTTGGCGGCCAGGACGGCAAGAAGCCCGACGGCGCCGTCCCCCACCACCGCGACGGTCTTGCCGGGGCCCACTTCGGCGGCTTTGGCGCCGAACCAGCCGGTCCCCAGGACGTCGGACGCGGCCAGCAGCGAGGCGACCTTGCCGGCGTCGGGCATTTCCGGGGTGGCAACCAGGGTGCCGTCCGCGAGGGGCACACGCAGATACTCGGCCTGGGCGCTGCCCACGCCTTCGCGATGGATACAGCCCGACTGGTAACCGGACAAGCAGATGTCGCAGGTGTTGTCCGAGGCGTAGAAAGAGCCCACCACGAACTGTCCAACCTGCACATTGCCTACCGAACGGCCAACCTCCTCCACGATCCCCACGTACTCGTGGCCCATCGGCCGGGGTTCCTCGATGGTGTCGGCGCCACGGTATGGCCACAGGTCCGAACCGCACACGCAAGCAGCCACCAGTTTGATGACCGCATCAGTGGGCTCCTGGATGGTGGGCTTTTCCCGTTCCTCCACCCGGACATCGCCGGGTGCATGGATGATTGTTGCGCGCATCAGCACGTCTCCTTTCCCTAGGTTCCTCTACTAAACCCCGTGCAGCGAAAGTTAGCGAGGGTACGGCGGGTACGGGTTATGGCAGTACCTCCCATCGGCAGTCGGCTGCACCAGGCAGATCGATTAACCCACGTGTGCCATCAACGGCCGTAGGGGTCTGCGAGGCCGATGTATTGGGTGGTGGTGTATTCGTTGATGCCTTCGGTTCCGCCTTCGCGGCCGAGGCCGGAGGGTTTGACGCCGCCGAAGGGGGCTGCGGCGTTGGAGATGACTCCGGCGTTGAAGCCGACCATGCCGAATTCGATCTGTTCGGCCACGCGCAGGAGCCGGTTGATGTCGCGGCTGTAGAGGTAGGACGCGAGCCCGTATTCGGAGGCGTTGGCGAGCTTGATGGCGTGGGCCTCGTCCGTGAAGGTGGTGACGGGGGCGACGGGTCCAAAGATTTCCTGGGACAGTATTTCGGCGTCGTTGGGGACGTTGGCCAGGACGGTGGGTGGGTAGAAGTAGCCCGGGCCGGCCGCGGGCTGCCCGCCGGTGAGGGCGGTAGCGCCGGCGTCGACGGCGGCAGCCACCAAGGCATGGACGTCGTCGCGGGCGCCGGCGTCGATAAGGGGCCCTACCTGGGTTGCGGGTTCGGTGCCGCGGCCGGTGGTCAGGGCGCCCATCGCGGCGGCGAATTTGGCGGTGAATTCGGTGGCGACGGATTCGTGGACGAGGAAGCGGTTCGCGGCGGTGCAGGCTTCGCCCATGTTCCGCATTTTCGCGGCCATGGCCCCTTCGACGGCGGCGTCGAGGTCCGCGTCTTCGAACACGATGAAGGGGGCGTTCCCGCCGAGCTCCATGGAGGTGCGGAGCACGTTCTGGGCGGCGTCTGCCATGAGGCGCTTGCCCACGGGGGTCGAACCGGTGAAGGAGACTTTCCGCAGGCGCGGGTCGGCGAGCAAAGGCCCGGAAATCCCGGACGCTGAGGCGGAGGAGACGACGTTGAGGACTCCGGGTGGGAGGCCGGCGTCGAGCATGGTTTGGGCGAAGTACTGTGCCGTGAGGGGTGTGAGTTTGGCGGGTTTGAGGACCATGGTGCAGCCGGCTGTGACGGCGGGGGCTACTTTGCGGGTGGCCATGGCGAGGGGGAAGTTCCAGGGGGTGATGAGCAGGCAGGGGCCGACGGGTTTGTGCTGGACGAGGATTTTGTTCTTGCCCTCGGGGGTGGTGAGGTATCGGCCGTAGTCGCGGACGGTTTCTTCGGAGAACCAGCGCAGGAACTCGGCGCCATAAGTGACTTCGCCGCGGGCTTCGGCCAAGGGCTTGCCCATCTCCAGGGTCATGAGCAGCGCGAAGTCCTCCGCCCGCTCAACCACCAGGTCAAAAGCCCTGCGGAGGATCTCGGCCCGCACCCGCGGTGCGGTCCTGGCCCAGGAGGCCTGCGCGGCGTCAGCCGCATCCAGTGCCGCAATCGCGTCCTCGCTCGTGGCTGAAGCGAGCGTGGCGAGTACCTCCCCGGTGGCGGGGTCGTGCACATCGAACGTCCCGCCGTCGGACGCGTCCCGCCACTGACCGTTAATCAACAGCCCGGTCGGGACGGAGGCAAGCAGGGACATTTCACGGTCAATCGTCAAAGTGGTCATGTGATTCCTAGGAGATAGGCGGCCGGTTCACTTGCCCGCGGCCTGGATGACGGTGTCCAGCCAGGGAACGCGGTTGCAGAAACGGCTGATCTTGGATGGAAGGGTCCATCGGTACGCATCGTGTTCGTCGTTGAGGGTGAGTCGTCGCTGCGTGCTGACGGCCGTAAACGTGTGGACCAGCCACGGGTTGCCCTCCGCATCCGGGATGAGGAGTTGCTCTCCGCGGTGGAAGGCGGTGAGATCCGCGCGGGTAAGCCCCGCTTCTTCGCGGAGTTCCGTGAGGGCCTGCTGCTCGGGGGACATGCCCGCTTCGAGGTAACCGGTGATGCAGTGCCACAGGCCCCGCTCGTGTCCCACGCTCTGGCTGCGTTTGAAGAGGGCCAGCCGTCCGCGCCAGTGCACGACGGCGGCAACAACTTCGCGGGGCGGCCCGGCAGACGCTTCGGTCATTTCCGGGGCCGCCCCCTGGAGGGTTGGGGCATCCATCAGGCGTTCCGGTAGAGGAATTGCTTGCTGGTCAGGACTTCGCAGAGGGGTGAGAGCAGTTTCAGGAGCGCGAGGGTCTGTTCCTGGGCTGCGTCGCTGACGGCGGCGCAGGCGTCCGATACAACGGTGACAAACCTGCCTGCGTCCACTGCGCCAAGCGCGGTAGAGAGGACGCAACAGTCCGTGGCGACTCCGGTGAGCACCATTTCCGAACCCGCGGGCACCAAGGCCGCGAGCTCCGGACCCCATTTGGAGAAGGTGGGCGCGTCCACCACCGTTGCCGTGCCTGGGACATCCATGGTGATGTCCCAGGCCGCGGCCTCTGGCGGAAACCGCATCTGGTCCCAGCGCTGGTAGTAGGCGGACCAGGCTCCGTTTTCCTGCTGGTCCCGGACGAACCGGGTGAACACCGTGGTGGGGCCGATGTTCTCCTGCAGGCGGCTGATGACCGGCACAATCTCCTCATACCGGGGGACCTGCCATTGCCCTGAGTCGCGGAAAGCCCGTTGCATGTCCACCACTACCAAGCGCGTCACAGGGTTTGTGCCTCCGGACGGCGGTCCAGCATCTCCAGCCCGGACAGGCGCTTGCGGCGATGGGTGGCGAAGTAGACGCCAGCTGCGACAGCACCACCCACGTAGTAGGAGAGGTCACCGATGCCGGGGAAGGCTGCAGCGATGGGGCCGGTGTAGATGGATGACATCCAGAACGGCGAGGAGAGCACCACGCCGGCTGCCCAGGCTACGAAGCCCCACTCGAACTTCCGGGTCTTGTCGAACAGTTCGCGCAGGCCCCTCTCTGTGCGGCGGCCGCCCCGAAGGTAGTCGCACACCAGGACGGCGACGTAAGGGGCGATGCAGTAGGCGGTGAGGTTGAGGAAGGCGGTGAAGCCCTCGTTGAAGCCCGTTTGGCCCCACTGTGCCACCAGGTAGGAGGCCACGCAGATGACGATCACGGCAATGTGGCGCTTGACCGGTACCCCCATGGTCTGGATGGAGATGGCTCCGCCGTACACGTTGAGGAAGTTCTGCGTGAAGGAAGACAGTGCGACGACGCACAGGCCCACAGCGGCCCACGGACCCATGACTTCCTTCAAGGCGCCGATGCTGTCCGTCGCGGTGGTGGTAGAGCCGAGCAGGGTGCCCAGGATGCCCATCCATACAAGGGTGATGAAGTTGCCCAGCATGGTTGCCCAACCGGCACCGCGGCGGTTGGCGGCGGTGTTGGGCAGGTAGCGGGAGTAATCGGAAGCGAAAGGCATCCAGGCGACGATGAAGGAGAAGAACCAGCCGAAGAAGATGATCCAGCCGCCCACGCCGTCAAAGCCGGGAGCCGACTCGTTGGCCACGTTGACCACCTTGCCGTTGGCGGCGGCGACGATGGTGATAAAGACAAAACCGATCACCAGGACGAAGGACAGGATGCGCTGGAGGAAGTGGATGAGGTTGTAGCCGATCACGGCAACGCCCAGCTGGATTCCCATGAGGATCAGGGACGAGACCCAAAAAGGAATGTCCGTGAGGAGGGCGATCGCTTGTCCGCCCAGGATGACGGTTACGGCCGCCCAGCCGATGCCGGCGAAGACGTTCACGTACGCCACGGGGAACAAGTTCCCCACGAAGCCCAGCGGACCACGGCCTTGCATCTGCTGTGGAATGCCCAGCCGGACACCCATGGCGGACAGGTAACCCATGCCGGCCGAGGAGATGACGCCTGCCAGGATGATGGCCAGGACAGCCGCCCAGAACGGAAGCCCAAAGTACGTGGCACTGAAGCCGAGGACCACAATGGGGAAGTTCATGCCGGCGGCGAACCAGAGGAAGAACTGCGAACGTGGCTTGCCGTGGCGCTCGACGTCCGGAATATGTTCGATGCCGTAGGGCTCGATCTTGGTGAGGCTGTCGCGGTAGCCGCGATCTTCGGCGACGCTGTCTTCGGCGGCGCGCATGGTTTCAGGGCTCATGATTGTGTCCTAATGTGGGAAGCGCACCTAGGTGCACTGCTTACGAGCAGACAGGCTGGCGTGGCTGTTTTCCTTTGTCCGAGGTTGGGCAGCCGCGCCGGCTCTTTAGAGTTCGGCCAGGGCGTCGCCGTCGAAGAATCGACCGGCTTTGTAGACCATGGGTGCCGAGCCGCCGGTTTCCGCATGGCGGACCCGGCAGATGAAGACCGTGTGGGTCTTGGCTTGGAAACGTTCCTGGATTTCTGCCTCAAGCGAGGCAGCGGAGCCGTCCAGGAGCGGGCTGCCGTTGGGTCCGTCGTGCCAGGGAAGTTCTGCGAACTTGTCCGCGGCTTTGGAGGCGAAAGTACGGACGGTTTCGCGCTGGTCCGTACCCAGGATGTTGATGCCGAGGTGGCTTGAGGAAAAGAGTGCCGAGTAGGTGCTGGACGTCTTCTGGACGCAGACGAGCACCAGCGGCGGTTCGAGGGAGACGGAGCAGTAGGAGTTCGCTGCCAGCCCCTTGGGAGTGTCGCCTTCCTTGGTGGTAACTACCGTGACGCCGGTGATGAACTGGCGGTTGAACGCCTTCATCAGGTCCGGGTCCAACTCGGGCAGGTCGGCAACGTCCGGCACTACGGGTGCAGCAATGCCGCGGAGCGGACGGATGCCCAGGCCTGCGAGCAATTCGCTGCCATCCCAGGTCACGGATTCACGGATGATCTTCCCGTTGTCCAGGGTCAGGATGTTCGAGCCCCGGGTCTGGACGGTCAGCCCAGTGGGCGGAACGCCCAGGTACTCGTGGGTGTGCGTGCCGGTGGAAGTCCAGAACACGGCCACAGTGCCGTCTCCTTCAACCACGTCGTCAACGGTAGTGCTCAGATCGGGGAAAGCCTCCCGGACCGCAGCGATTTCCGCCTTGAGGCCGGCAAGATCGACGGTTGCTCCTGTCGCCTTGCTGGTGCGTATGTAGCCGGCCGCCATGAGGGCGTCGAGAGCGTCGAGGTCTCCCTTGTCCCAAGCTGCCAACCATGCTGATGTGATGAGCGGTTCCAACGTCTGTTGCATACCAATGACAGTAAGCCAGCTCACAAGGAAAGGTCAATACTCTGCTGATATTCAGGCAAGTTCCTTGCAATTGCTGGGATTTCGGAAAAGTTGGAGCCCAACTGTTGACGCCCTGATGCATGCAACATACGCTGTGATGTATGCAAGACGAACTCGTAGTTATGAGCGAATCCGCTGAGCAGGACGGCCTCCTCGGCAAGATCCGGCGACTGGTCCTCGGGGGACAATTCCCTCCGGGCGCGGTCCTCCCGGAGGCCTTCCTGGCGCAGGAGTTCGACGTGAGCCGCACTCCTATCCGGGAAGCGCTCAAGCAGCTTCAGCATGAGGGCCTGGTGGAGATCCGGCCCAAGGTGGGCACCTTTGTCCGCGAACCTACGCGCAGGGAGATCATCGAGCTCTTCCAGCTCAAGGAATCGTTGGAAGGCCTCGCCGCGTCGCTCCTGGCCCGTCGGGGCGAAGTTCCGGAACTGGACGTGCTGCGCCGGAACCTCGAGGCCTCCGAAATGGCCGGCCTCACCCACGATCCTGACGCGTACGCCCGGCTGGTCCACGAGTTCCACTGGACCATCGTCCGGGGTTCGGACAACCGCAAACTTGTTGAGCACTACGAACGGCTCATGAACCAGTTGGCTTACCAGCGGCTGGTCCTGCAGACCGTGGAGCACCCGGGGCGCATCGAAGCCTCCACCCGGGAACACCGTGCCGTCCTGGAAATGATTGAACACAAAGACCCCTTCGGTGCCGAAGCCGCCATGCGGAACCACGTCCACGCTTCCTCGCGTGAAGCCCTCATGCCGGGTCCGGACGCCGATCACAAGCACTGACCCCATAAACCGAAAGGAAGCCATGCGCTTCTTCAGCCTGCCTGACCACCCCGGAACCAAACCATGACCGGGCCCAGCATCCGCAAAATCGTCTATTACAGCGAAGAAATCCTGCTCGAAAACGACGCTGCCCCGGCAGTCCCTGCTGTCCGGGCCACGGTTGCCGCGGTCATCGCGAACCCGTGGCTTGAGGGAACAGCAACTGATGACCTCAGTCCGGAGGTCATCCAGGTAGCTCCCGTCCTGGCCCGCCAACTCACCGACATCCTCGCTGCCAACCTGGGCGGCGTGGACGCGATCGAAGCCTTCGGCAAAGCCGCCGTGGTGGGTACCGACGGTGAAATCGAACACGGAGCGGCCCTCATCCACACCCCGTTCTTCGGAAACCTGGTCCGCGAATACTTCGAAGGC
The DNA here is from genome assembly GCF_044769225.1 of Paenarthrobacter sp. NPDC090522. NCBI lineage: Bacteria > Bacillati > Actinomycetota > Actinomycetes > Micrococcales > Micrococcaceae > Paenarthrobacter > Paenarthrobacter sp. NPDC090522. The sequence goes on along the minus strand of NZ_JBIVXL010000010.1, from coordinate 35,739 downwards.
GAATCGATCATCTGCTTCGCCGACGACAGGGCCGACGCAGGCGCCTCCCTCGTCGTGCCGCTGTGGCACAAGAATGCCGCCGCCACCCGCACCCATTACCAAACCGCAACCACACGCATCGGTGACGCTCCGCGTCCTGGCGAGATCGTCGTCGTCCTCGCCGCGTCCACTGGCCCGCGGCCGCACTCAAGGATCGGCGACCGCCTCACCGATCCGATCGTCAAAGCAGAAACACTAGGAGAACTTGTCTCATGAGCATCCGAAAAATTGTTACCTTCACCGAAGACGTCCTCCTGGAAGGGGGCCGGGAAGTCAGCCCGGCAGCCCGCGTCGCCGTTGTCGCGGCGATCGTGAAGAACCCGTGGGCCGGCCAGGGCTTCGTCGAAGACCTCACACCCGGTATCGATGAGAATGCCTCGGACATTGGAGCCCTGCTGGCACCCCGTGTCCTGGAGGCCCTTGGTGCTCCGGCAGAAGCCTACGGAAAGGCCGCGATCGTGGGCCTCAACGGCGAAATCGAACACGGTTCGGGCCTGATCCACACGTTGGCTTTCGGGAACCACTTCCGCGACGCCGCCAACGCCACCACGCTCCTGCCGGCTGTCGAGAAGCGTGGTCCCGCAGGTGTGCTGTTCGACATCCCGCTCAAGCACATCACGGACGCCACCATCCGCTCGCACCACCAGACCATCGAGGTCCGGATCAACGATGCCCCGCATGCCGACGAGATCGTGATCGCCCTCGCAGCCGCAGCACAGGGACGTCCGCAGCAGCGCCTGGCAGCGTTCTCCACCGAATCGAAGTAGGTGCCTTCCGCCGTGAGCCGCCAGCGCATAGCCCTGATCCACGGAGTGGGACTGGACGGATCCATGTGGGCGCCACTGCGCGAATTCCTTGAGCCGGAGTATGAGGTCCAGGTCCTGGAACTCCTGGGCCATGGACGCCGGGCGAAGGCCCCTGACGGTGTGACGCTCGGGGAGCTCTCGGCGGACATCGCAGGGCAACTCCAGCCGGGAACGCACCTGGTGGGTTTCTCGCTGGGAGCCCTGGTGGCCCAGCACCTGGCCAGGTTCAGGCCCGATCTCGTGTCCACGCTGGTATCCGTCGCCTCGGTCTGCGCCCGCACGTCCGAGGAACACGCTGCGGTCATGGTCCGCCTCGCGTCGGCGGCCTCGGACTTCCCGGCAACAGTGGAAGCCTCCATCCGGCGATGGTTCCCGGAGGGGTCCGGTGTTCCGGACCAGGTCATCGAGGAAACGCGGGCGGTCCTGCAAAGGAACGATCCCGAGTCGTTCCTGGCCTGCTACCGGGTCTTCGCCACTGCTGACGCGGAGATCGCCCCGGAATTGCCGCGCATCACCGTTCCGGCCCATGCCGTGACGGGCGAGCTGGATCCCGGTTCCACCCCGGACATGAGCGCCAGGCTCGCTGCGGCCATTCCCGGCAGCACGTATTCCGTCATCCAAGGAACGCGCCACATGATGCCCGTGGAACGCCCCCAGGAACTCGCCACCACCATCACAGCTTTCATCAAGGAGCATTCACATGTCCGGTGAACGTCGCTACGACCACTTCATCAACGGAGGATGGGTCCCGCCCACCAGCGGTGACTACTTCGACAGCACCAATCCGGCAACCCTCGAGGTGCTGTACCAGGCAGCGCGGGGCGACGAGGCCGACGTCGACCGTGCCGTTTCTGCCGCGAGTGCGGCTTTCGCGAATCCCGCCTGGCAGGACCTGAGCCAGACCAAGCGTGGCCACCTCCTGCGGAAGCTGGGCGACCTGATCGGCGAGAACGCCGAAGAACTCGCCCAGCTGGAAACCCTGGACAACGGCAAGCTCCTGCGCGAAATGCGCGGGCAGCTGGCCTCGCTCCCGGAGTACCTCTACTACTACGCAGGTCTCGCGGACAAGGTGCAGGGCAGCCAGATCCCCACGAACTCCGTGACCATGCTGAATTACACGCAGCGTGAGCCGCTGGGCGTGGTTGGCGCCATCACCCCGTGGAACTCCCCGCTGACCCTGACCACGTCCAAGCTGGCCCCCGCGTTGGCGGCCGGAAACACCCTGGTGATCAAGCCCAGCGAGTACACGTCCCGGACCATTCTCCGCGTGGCCGAACTCGCCAGCCAGGCCGGGTTCCCGGACGGCGTGGTCAACGTGGTCACGGGATTCGGCCAGGAAGCCGGTGCTGCCTTGGTGAGCCACCGCAAGCTCGCCAAGATCTCCTTCACCGGGTCCACTCAAACCGGGGCGCGCATAGCCTCCGAAACAGCGTCACGCTTCATCGGCTCCACCTTGGAACTGGGCGGCAAGAGCCCCAACATCGTGTTCGAGGACGCTGATGTGTCCAACGCCGCCATGGGCGTCATCGCAGGAATCTTCGCTGCTGCGGGGCAGACCTGCATTGCGGGCAGCCGGGTGTTCGCCCACCGCAGCGTCTACGACGAACTGGTGGAACGCGTTGCAGAGCGTGCCTCCTCGATCATCATCGGAGACCCGCTCCTCGCCTCAACCGAACTTGGACCGCTCGCGTTCGGAGCCCAGCTGGACAAGGTGAGCTCCTACGTGGACATCGGGGTCCGTGAGGGCGCAACGATACGCACCGGCGGGAAGCGGCCGGACATCGATCTTCCCGGCTACTTCTTTTCGCCCACCGTTCTCACCGACGTGGACAACACGATGCAAGTGGTCAGGGAGGAGATCTTTGGTCCGGTGGCAGCGATCATGCCGTTCGACACCGAGGACCAGGTAGTAGGCCTGGCCAACGACACCGAGTACGGACTCGCTGCCGGCATCTGGACCCAAAACCTGGCCCGTGCCCACCGCATGGCCCGCAGGCTTGAAGCCGGAACGGTCTGGGTGAACACCTACCGCGCCATGTCTCCCATGTCCCCTCGGCAGGGGTTCAAGAATTCCGGCGTGGGCATTGAGCACGGACTCGAGTCCATGCACGAGTACACGCGCCTCAAGAGCGTGTGGATCAACACCGATGAGGGTCCGGTATCCGATCCCTTCGTCCTGCGCAGCTAAAGGAGTCCCACATGCCACTTATCGAAGTCTCCATCGCCAAAGGCCGTTCGCCCGAGCAACTCCGCTCGCTCATCACCGAACTGCACCGCGCCGCCGAAAGGGCAGTGGGTGCGGTCCCGGAAAACACCACGGTCATCATCCGCGAAATCGAGCACGAACACTGGTCCCGCGGCAACCAAACCATCGCCGAGCGCAACGCGGCAGCATCCCAGTAGCCGCAGCCACCCACAGCGGCGGTACGCCTCGCCGTGAACCAAAGGAGTTACCAATGCGTTTTTCCCTTTTTGTCCACATGGAACGCTGGGACGAGTCCGTCTCGCACCAGGAATGCTTCGAAAACCTGACCGAGCTTGCCCTCCTTGCCGAGGCCGGCGGGTTCAGCACAGTGTGGATCGGTGAACACCACTCCATGGAATACACCATCTCCCCGAGCCCCATGCCGCAGCTGGCCTACCTGGCGGCCAAGACCTCGCGCATCCGCCTCGGCGCCGGCACCATCATCGCGCCGTTCTGGAACCCCCTCCGTGTAGCCGGTGAGTGCGCCCTCCTGGACGTCATCAGCAACGGCCGCGCAGAAGTGGGCCTGGCCCGCGGCGCGTACCAGTTTGAGTTCGACCGCCTCATGGGCGGTATGTCAGCAGTCGACGGCGGCAAGCACCTCCGCGAGCTTGTCCCGGCCGTCCGGAAGCTGTGGGAAGGCGACTACGCCCACGACGGCGAAGTGTGGCAATTCCCCACCTCCACCAGTGTCCCCAAACCCCTCCAGAAGCCCACCCCGCCCATGTGGATTGCAGCGCGGGACATCTCCTCCCACGAGTTCGCGGTGGAAAACGGCTGCAACGTCATGGTGACGCCGCTGATGAAGGGCGACGAGGAAGTGGAGGACCTCGCCCGGAAGTTCGATTCCGCCGTGGAAAAGAACCCGGACGTTCCCCGCCCGGACCTCATGGTCCTCCGGCACACCCACGTCCACTCCGCCGACGAACCCGAAGGCTGGCGCCGCCCCGCCGAAGGCATCAATAAGTTCTACCGGACGTTCGACGCGTGGTTCGGCAACAAGACCACGCCCGTCAACGGATTCCTCGAGCCCAGCCCCGAGGAGAAATTCGCCGAGCGCCCCGAGTTCACGCCCGAAGCACTCCACAAGACGGCCATGATCGGCACGCCCGACGAGATCATCGAACGGCTCCGCCACTACGAATCCTTGGGCGTCACCGAGTTCAGCGTCTGGTCCGACAACAGCCTCACCCACGAAGAAAAGAAGCGCTCCCTTGAGCTCTTCATCGAGCACGTGGTGCCCGCCTTCCAGGAGCAGCCCGCCGCTGTTTCCAACTGAGGCACAAACAACGACGGCGGATGGTCGCCTTGGTGACCATCCGCCGTCGGGCGTTCCTAGCCGATGCGGGACGCGTCTGTGAGCCGGTGGAACGATCGGTCGTGGTAGACCAGCGGCTCAGCGGTACCCGGCGCGCCGTGGATCTCCAGGACCTCTGCCGCCAACAGGATGGATGTACCCACCGGAACCCGGTGCGTGATCCGGCAACGCAAGGCCCATGGTGCTGCCCGAAGCAACGGCTCACCCGTGGGCAGCGTGACCCAGTCCATGCCGGCGGTGAAGCGCTCAGTGCCGGGGCGGGAGAAGGTCTTCGCCAGTTCCAATTGGCCCGCATCCATCATGTGGACCACCACTGTTTCGGCCTGGATGAGCTGTTCCGCCGATCTGCTGCCGGACAGGGAGAAAGAGAGCGCCGGAGGATCGGCGGACACCGAGGCCACGGAGGAGGCGGTGAGCCCCACGGGACCCCGTTCGCCGGCCGCGGTCACCACGGCCACACCGGCGGGATGGGTGCGGAAAGCGCTGCGGAAAAGGTGGTGTGTTGTGTCGGCCGGGGCGCTGGAGAGGGGCATAACCTGTGCTTTCGTTGCTGGCCCTGGGATTCCGGAGCCTCTCCTACCCTAAAACCTCAACATTAGTTGAAGTCCAATCCGTGCGGGGCAGGGGCTGCCACGGCCGTACGTGGCTAACGACGGCGGGTGGTTGCGGACACGGCGCCGGCCTGGGAATCAGGCTTCAAGGTCCAGGGATCCCTTCCGGCCTGTGTTGGGCAGGGCCAGCAGGCAAAGAATGCTCACCGCGGCGGTCGCGGCCAGGTAAATGGCGACTGGATCCGTGCTTTTCCCGCTCGTTGCGAAGAGGGCTGTGGCAATGACCGGCGCCAGGCCTCCACCCAAAACATTGCCGAGCTGGTAGCCCAGGGAGATGCCGCTGTAGCGGACGCCAGTCCCGAAGAGTTCGGCGAAGAACGCCGCCATGGGTGCGTGGATGGCTGCGGAGCCGCTGTACGCAACGACTACGGCCGCCAGGATGACACCTGTGTTGCCGGTCCGGACCAGCGGAAACAATGCAAAGGCAAAGACCACCAGGAAGGCCCCGCCGAGAAGCATCACTGGCTTCCGGCCGATCCGGTCGGAGAGTGCTGCCCAGGCTGGAACGGTGACGACCTGCAGCAGAAGACCCAGCATCGAGGCGTTGAGCAGCAACGTGCGGGGAAGTGCCAGTTCCTGCGTGCCGTAGCTGAGGAGGAACGTGAAGACGACGTAGACGAACGTCGAATAGCCCACCAGCGCTCCCGTGGACAACAGGATGGCCTTGGGTTGCTTGCGGATAACCTCCACCAACGGGAGCCTCGCCGGCTTGGACGCGTCTTGGTTCTTGAGGAACGCCGGTGTTTCGTCGATGCCAAACCGGACCAAGAGTCCGACCGCGCCAATGACGATGCTGGCAAGGAAGGGCAGCCGCCAGCCCCAGGCAGCAAAGTCGTCTTTGGGCAGCGCACCCAGCAAGGAGAACGCTCCGGTTGCCAGCAGTGCGCCGATGGACACGCCCAGGATGGTCCAGCTTCCGTAGAACCCCCGCTTGTTGGCTGGAGCATGTTCGATGGCGATCAGCGCGGCCCCGGCAAACTCGCCACCCGCGGCGAATCCCTGGATAAGCCGCAGGAGGACCAGGATGATGGGCGCCCAGATCCCTATTTGGGCGTAGCCGGGAAGCACGCCGATAAGAACTGTGCCGCCACCCATGCAAACAAGGGTCAGGAGCAGCATTCTCTTGCGCCCGAGCCGGTCCCCAAAGTGCCCGATGATGATTCCGCCCAGAGGCCTGGCGAGAAAACCTGTGGCGAAGGTGGCCAAGGACAACAGTGTGCCGATTGCCGGGTCCGTGGCCGGGAAGAACACGGCGTTGAAAACCGTTGACGCTGCGATCGCGTAGGCCAGGAAGTCGTAGTACTCGATCGCCGTGCCGGCGCAGGACGCCACGGCAAGTTTGCTGAGTGATGGACGGGATTCCGGATTCTGGTTCGAGACAGTCTCGGGTGAGATCGTTTCCTTCACAGTTCACCTCGTTTGTTTGTATGCGCAGGCGTCATTGCCCGGGCGCAGGGGGGAGTGATCAGCCGAAAACCAGGCCCGGCCGCTGTTCCATGGCTTGTTGCAGACTTCCGAGAACGGAAGCGGCCATTTCCGTGCCGGAGACGCCTTTCATGGGCTGCTCCTTGACGACGTGAAGGCGCGACCCGTCGGCTCCTGCCGCGCTTGTTTCCAGGCGTCCCACGGGTGCGTCGGGGTCACTGACCAGCCGCGCGCGGCAATGATCCAGACCGACCGTTGCCAGCGCGTACGTCACCATGGCGTTGACGTTCCGTGGGTACAGCGCGGCGATTCCCCGCACGGGTCCGTCGTAGAGGACCATCCGTCTGTCCGTGTGCTTGGGTGCCGGCTCAAGGCTGGACGGGGACTTCACAAATTCGATGGTCGCCGACTTCCATTGCTGGGGCAGGTAGCTTTCGACGCCCACCAGGGCTCCGTGCGGCAGGATCAGCCGAGTCCCATGCTTTGTTGCGGTTTCAGCCAGAGCATTCCGGACGGCGTCGTCCACCACGGCGCCGCACGAAAGGACCATAAGGTCCGATGTCCTCAGGATCCGCGCGCCGTGTTCCTTGACTACATCGGGATGGGCCGCCTCAACCACAAGATCGGTTTCGCGAAGTTCGTCATCAGTGGCCAAGGTGGTAGTGGCAATCCCAGCGCCCAGGGAGCGTCCCTGGACGAAGGTCAACTGGTGGCTCGCCGCCTGCAGAACGTACGACGCAATACTTGTTGCAATTCCGCCGCCGCCAATTACGCCGATTCCCGCCACAACCGCTCCTGATCTCTGCTGAAAGTCGCCGCTCGTTCAACGGCAGATGTTTAAATCTAGCTTTGGTCTCCGCATGACGGAATAGATTGGTCTAGTATTCCTCTATGCGGAATTTGATGGTGATGAACCCGTGAGTGACACCCTGCAATCAGTTCAACAGGCCCTTCGAATCCTCGACTCCCTGCAAACCAGGTCCGAGCTCGGAATTACTGACGTAGCCAAGGAACTCGGGTGTGCCATGTCCACAGCGCACCGGCTGATCTCCACGTTGGCCGAGGCCGGTTACGTGCAGAGAGTCACCACCGGCAAAAAATACCGACTCGGTCCGGCCATGTTGGGTGCCAACGACGCATCGGCCATCGAGCACTGCATCGAAAAGGCGCAGCCACATATGGAGAGCCTGCGTGATGTATCCGGTGAGACCGTCCAACTGGCCGTTCTGCACAAGGCGTCGATCCGCTTCGTTGCCGGCGTCGAGTCCCGAAACATCATGCGCGTGACAAGCCGCGTGGGGACGTTGATGCCTGCCAACGCCACGGCCTCTGGAAAGCTGCTCCTGTCCCTTCGGGACGAGGCCGAGTTGGCCAGTCTCTATGCGGACGGCCTGCCCGCTGCCCTGACGACGGCGGGCACGACGTCGATGGAGCGGTTCGTGGCGGAGGTACGCCGGGTCCGCGAGCAGGGCTTCGGGCAGAGCATCAACGAGGTGGAACCTGGAGTAGCTGCGCTCGCGGTTGCGGTGAAGCGTCCGAAGGGCAGGACTCTTTGCGCACTCACCGTCAGCGGTCCGTCGTCGCGCTTCGGGGCGGATGAACGCCCCGGAAACCCATATGGCCAGACACATCTCGAGGAGCTCCGGGCCCACGCGGACAGGATCTCCGCTGAGCTGACCTTCTGACGCCTTGGTAGGCGCATGTTGGGGGCACCGGCCTATCCACATAAGCCGCATACCCATTGCCCTCCCCGCCCCACGATGGTTCGATGGGACTCATGGCAACCCCACGTACCGCACAGAGTTATGTCTTGGCGATCGGTACCAAAAAGGGTCTGTGGCTGGCAACCAGCCCTGACCGCAAGGATTGGTCCCTCTCCGGCCCCCACTTCCTGATGAACGAGATACCGAGCATCGGGATTGATACGCGGGCCGGCAAAACACGCATCATGGTAGGTGTCCGTTCGGAACATTGGGGCCCCACCGTGGCACATTCGGATGACTTTGGTGCCACGTGGACCGAGCCTGACAACGGTGCCATCACGTTCCCCGAAGGCACCGATGCCGCCCTGGAACGCATTTGGCAGATCTACCCCGACGCCGAATCCCGCCCCGGCGTCGTCTGGGCCGGTTGCGAACCGATCTCGGTGTGGAAGTCCACCGACGGCGGTGAGCACTTCGAGCTGAACCGCGGACTGTGGGACCACCCGCATCGCAGCGAGTGGGGCGCCGGTTACGGTGGCGCGGCCGCACACTCGATCGTCGTGGACCCCTCCGGCGAGCAGGTCCACATAGCCATGAGCACGGGTGGCGTCTACAGATCGCTCGACGGCGGTACCTCCTGGGAGCCTCGGAACAAGGGCATCTCGGCCTACTTCATGCCCGATCCCAACCCGGAGTTCGGCCAGTGCGTCCACAAGATCGCGGCCGACGCCACGGTAGCGGGCCGCCTGTACGCCCAGAACCACCACGGCGTGTACCGCACGGATGACAACGGGGAGAACTGGAACTCGATCGCCGAAGGACTTCCCGCAGACTTCGGATTCGTGATGCTGACCCACCCGCGCCGCGAAGGCACGGCGTGGGTGATCCCGTTGAAGGCCGACGGCGAACGCATCCCGCCGGACAGCAAGTTGAGCGTCCACCGCACCGAGGACGCCGGCAACACCTGGACGGAGTTGCACACGGGACTTCCGGACCACGAGTACAACGCGGTGCTGCGTGACGCCGCCGCCGTGGACACTGGAGACCCCGTCGGCGTGTACTTCGGAACCCGCGGCGGCTCCGTCTATGCCAGCGCCGACGAAGGCGGGACCTTTACCGAAGTAGCCTCACACCTGCCGGACGTGCTGTGCGTGCGGGCCGCCGTCGTGGTGGGAAACCCGGCGGGCGTGGAAGCGCCACTGGCGGCCGCCGAAGAGACGGTACTGGCGGAGGCGGCCGAGATCGTGGAGACAGCCGCGAAAGCAGCCGGGGCGCCCGAAGATCCTACCGGCGCCCCGGCACCCGCTTAGGTCCGTTGTGGCTGACATAACGGTCCTGCTGCCTGGTGTCCTGCAGCCACTCGTCGGCGGACAGTCCTATCTGACTGCGTCCGCCGACGGGGCTGTAACCGTTGGACAGTTGCTGGACACTGTGACCGGTGAATATCCGGTCCTGGCCCGGCGCTTGCGTGACGAAACCGGTGCGCTCCGCCGTTTCGTGAATATTTACGTGAACGGTGACGAGGTCCGGCGACTCAAAGGGCTGGATACGGAAGTTTCTGGCGGCCAGGAGGTCTTGATTATCCAGTCCGTGGCCGGCGGCTGAGCGGGTGCCTGGGTTGGGCCCGTGCCCAAAACTCGGAGGGTAGTGGTTCAGGCGACGCGCCAAACGCTGCACTCGTCGGTATTGATGGCTTTCCTCATCCCGGAGACGCGGTCCATGATCCAGACAACGCCGATTCCCGGCGCTGTTTCCTGGACGAGTCCGCGACGGATCACAACATCGTCGTAGGCCGGTCCCACGGACATGCGGGCCTCGATTTCGTCTCCGCGGTGGAGTTGGCTGATCGCGCGTATACGTGTTATTCGAGTTTTGACTTCCTTCAGCATGGTGTCCTCCTGGCTGGAGCTGGTGCCTGCACTTGCCGGCTATTCCAGTGTGGCGGGGCATTGTTGCCGGGGTATTTCGGCATGGTTAGGGTCCGGTTAGCATTGGGCGCTGCCGGAGTTTCAGGAAATGCCCGACGCCGGAACGCGCCACCGGCGGGGTGACGCGCCGACGCTTGACCCGAACGTCCGCCGCAGTCAGCTGGGCCGGTTGTAGCCTGATGTCGGTTCTTGGGACTCACGGGAACCGAAGGCTCGGTCTCTGGGAGATTCCATGGGTTTGCTGCGGCGTGCAATTGCGGTTTCCACGGGCTTGGTGGTTTGTGCCACCGGTCTGTTTTTTGTCCAGGCCCCGGCAACGGCCGTGCCGCTGCCCAGCCCCGATAGTCCGAACGTCAGATTCGTCGAGGGCACACCGCACTCGGATCACGTCTTCGAGACGCCGCCCACTGTTGCGCCGCAACCCTCCCAAGGATCCACCGACGTCGAACGCCGCCTCAGCGACGGCGTGGCCGCGACGGGTCCCAACGGTGACATCCGGATCCGGCTCGTCACCGCGAAGCTGGCCGACAATACCAACACGGTGTCCATGAGCGGAGCCGAGCAGGCAGTGGCAGCCACCAGTGGCTACTGGAAGGCGATGACGGCGGGCCGGCTGTCCATGACTGTGGACTCCCGGGTGGCCGGATTCCAGTCGAGCGCCCGCTCCACGGACAGCTACGGCACCATCATCTCCACCATCACCAGCGAGTTGAAATGGTCGGCGAGCCCCTACACGGCGTTGGTCATCTTCATCCCGAGCTCTACCTTGTCCGGCAACGCACTGGGTGCCGGTTACAGCAGCGGAAGTTACAACGGCCGGGTGCTGATGCCGCAGCTCAGCAGCTTCTCCAGCAATGTGATGACCCACGAGTTCGGACACGTGATCGGCCTGATGCACGCTGACGCCCTGCAGTGCGGAAGCGGTGTGACGGACGTCGGGACGGACAGCAGCGGCAGGTTCACGGACCCCTCCTGCTACATCCGCGAGTACGGTGACACCACGGACATCATGGGTGCGGCGCAATATGCGCAGCCCGTAGTGAGTTCGTCGTTCTGGGACTATGCGGGCTTCGGGCGGGGAGACGAGATCCGGGACGTGGGGGTTGCCGGCGGAGTCAAGAGCTACACCCTCAAACCGTGGGGCGGAACCGACGCGCAGCGGGCCATCAAGTTCACGGACCCTGTGAGCAAGGAGGTCTACTACCTCGAGCTCCGCCAGCCGGTGGGCTACGACAGCTACCTCTCCGCGGCGGGCCGTGAGGGCAACCGCGGCGTGAAGATCGTCCAACGTGGGGGCGCGACCATCGCATCGTCGCTGATCCTCATGCCGTCCACCATCCCGTTCACCGAACCCTGGTACGCCAAGAACCACGCGTGGCAGGCCGGCAGCACGTTCACGACGTACACCGGCACCCAGGTCACCATCAACGCGGTCTCCAGCACGTCCGCCACGGTCACCATCAATGCCGATCCGAAACTCAAGAGCCGCATGCGCTTCTCGGCAGGGGATTTCGACGGCGACAAGCTCCCCGACGTGATCTCCCGCGAGGCTGATGGCTCGCTCCTTCTCTTCGGCGGCCAGTCCGGGAACCGGCTGAAAGATCCGGTGCAGATCGGATCGGGCTGGGGCATCTTCAACGCGGTCCTCGGCACGGCCGACTTCAACGGTGATGGCTTCGCGGACATCATCGCGCGGGCCAGCGACGGCGGACTGTGGCTCTACCCCGGCAACGGCAAGGGAGGGTTCCTGGCCCGGAGCCAAGTGGGCTTCGGCTGGCAGGGTTTCCCGCAGATTGTGGCCGTGGGGGATTTCGATGGCGACTCGCGCAACGACCTCCTTGCCGCCGGTAACGATGGACGCTTGTGGCTCTATCCGGGCAACGGCTCGGGTGGCTTCCTGGCCGCGACGCAGATCGGCCAAGGCTGGGATGTCTTCAACACTCTCGCGCCGGCGGGTTCCTTCGGCGGCGGAACTGCCGGACTCCTCGCCCGGGCCAGTGACGGGACCCTCTATGTCTACCCCGGCGACGGTGAGGGCGGCTTCAAGCCGCGTGCCGCCGTCGGAAGTGGTTGGAACGGTGCCGGCGACCTCATCGGCGGCCCGGACCTGACGGGTGACAAGTCAGCGGATGTCCTGGCGGCCGCGCCGGGCGGCGGCATGACCCTGTACCCGGGCGACGGCAGCGGTTTCGCTGACCGTCTTGCCATCGGTGCCGGCTGGACCGCTTTCAGCCAGGTCTGGGAGGCCGGCGATTTCGACGGCGACGGCGTGGCTGACGTCCTGGCGCGTGGCAAGGACGGCGTTCTGTGGCTTTACCCGGGAAACGGTTCGGGGGGCTTCCTGCCGCGCAAGCAGATCGGGACGGGGTGGAACATGTTCACCACGGTGCTCAGCGCCGGCGATTTCGACGGCGATTCACGTCCCGACCTCGTGGCGCGGGCGACCGATGGGACGCTGTGGCTTTACCCGACGGACGGCAAGGGGCAGTTCCTGGCCCGGAAGCAGATTGGTACGGGGTGGCAGTGGTTCACGCAAATGCTGGCCCCCGGCGATTTCACCGGTGACGGAAAGCCGGACATCGTGGCGGCGTCCTCGGATGGAACGTTGTGGGCCTATCCCGGGAATGGCAGCGGCGGGTTCCTGGCCCGGAAACAGATCGGCTCCGGCTGGGACATGTTCAACCTGGTGCTGCAGGCCGGCGACTTCAATGGCGATGGCCGGGAGGACATCCTGGGCCGGAGCAGCGATGGTGGATTGTGGCTTTACCCGGGCGACGGATCCGGTGGCTTCCTGTCGCGTTCCTACCTCGGGTCCGGATGGAACATGTTCTCCGGCATCGCGGCGTTGGGCAACGGATTTACCGGGACTGGCGACCCCTCAGTGGTGGGGGTAGCCGGGGATGGCTCGTTGCTGCTGTACTCCGGGACCGGCGCAGCCAAGTTCAAGCCGGTGGCCCTGAATCCGCGGTAGTCCCGCCAGCATTCCTTCGCCTACTCGCGCTGCGTGCTCCGCAATCAGGTTGCGCGGGACGCTGAAATGCCCGGCATGTTGGGGAACATGCCGGGCATTTCTGTGTGTCGTCACTGGTGGGCGCTCCCAGGAGCCGGGAAGGAGCGCTCCTCCGCTACAGGCTGGACTACTTGTGCAGGCCGAGTTGGGCCGTCGGGACCTTTGCGGATTCACGGGCCGTCAGGGCGGAGACGGCGGCGATCACGCAGATGATGCCGCTGAAGATGGAGATCTGGACCCATCCGCCGGCCTTGGTTCCGCCCATGGCCGTAACGATTGCCGGAGCGAAGCCTGCCATGAGGAAGCCGAGCTGCGTGCCGATGGCCAGGCCGGAGAAACGGACCTTGGTGCTGAACATTTCTCCATAGAACGACGGCCAGACGGCGTTGGCTGCGGCATAACCGAACGAGAAGAACACGATCGAGACCAGGAACATCAGCGGCACATTGCCGCCTTCGAGGGTCAGGAGGAAGACCGGTGTCATGATGGCGCTGGCCAGGGCTCCGTAGACGAACACGGGCTTGCGGCCGATCTTGTCCGCCAGCATGCCGAACAGGGGCTGGGTGCCAAGTGCCACGATGTTGGCCGCAACCACCAGCCACAGCGTAATGGTGCTGTTCACGTGGGCTACGTCCTGGGCGTACTTGATGGCCAGGGTTCCGAACACCGTGCTGACGGCGGCGATGAAGGCGCAGCACACCACGCGGAGGACGTCGCGCCAGTGCAGCTTCAGGAGGTCGGCGATGGGCAGTTTTGCGATTTGGTTGTTCTTCTTGGCCTCGGCAAATGCGGGCGGCTCGTGCAGGGTGCGGCGGATGAAGTAGGCCACCATCACCACCACGGCACTGAGCCAGAACGGGATGCGCCAGCCGATGCCGTACTTGATCTCGTCGGGAAGTGCCACGACCGGGATGAAGACGAGCGCTGCCAGGATCTGTCCACCCTGCGTTCCGGTGAGGGTCCAGGAAGTGAAGAACGAACGGCGGTTGTCCGGAGCGTGCTCCAGCGTCATGGAGGAGGCGCCGGCCTGCTCGCCGGCGGCGGAGAGACCCTGGGCCAGGCGGGCCAGCACCAGCAGTACGGGTGCCCACCAGCCGATGGTCTTGAAGTCCGGCAGGCAGCCGATCACAAAGGTTGCCGCACCCATAAGGACCAGCGTGAACATCAGGACCTTCTGGCGGCCGATCCGGTCACCGAAGTGGCCCAGGATAATGGCGCCCACCGGGCGAGCGACGTAGGCGAAGCCAAAGGTCGCGAAGGACATGATGGCGGCGTTGGCGTCCGCATCCGGGAAGAAAACGTGCGGGAAGATCAGCGCGGCGGCCGATCCGAAGATGAAGAAGTCGTAGTACTCAACGGCGCTGCCGAGGAAGCTGGCGAGTGCGGCTTTCTTGGGCGTTCCCTTGGTTGTTTCTGTGCCTGGCGTCGCTGACGGCATTGTTTGGCTCATGGGGGTGTTCCTTCTGTGACGACGATGTCGCGGATAAAGCTGTGCGGAGATCCCGGGCGAGGTGCGGCCTGAGCTTCCCGATAAGTAACCACATGGTGAGAGCTACTTGTGTAATACAGCAATAGTGGCTGTGAGTGCGGTCACTTGTCAAGAGAAGTAATCACCATCTAGAAATAGCTCTCACAATGTGAGAGCATTTCTCCTATGAGTGTGAAAGAGGACACAAAGACCGACATGGTCGGCAAGGCCTTGAGCCTTTTGGTACTGCTGGGCAACGAGCCGAAGGGGGCAAGTGCTGCGGATCTTGCCAGGAGTGCGAGCCTGCCGTTCAGTACCACCTATCGCCTGCTGGGCTCGCTGACGAGGGACGGCTTTGTGGACTACGAGCCGGACGGCCGCCGGTACCATCTGGGCCTCCGCGTGTTCCAGCTCGGCCAGCGCGTTTCCAATCATCACGGTTTTGCGGCAACTGCACTGCCTGTACTGCAACGGGTTACCGAACGCACCCATGAGGCCACCATCCTCTCCGTTCGCGACGGCGACCATCACCTCACGGTGAACAAGGTGGACGGACCCAAGTCCTTCCGGGTCACGAGCGACCCCGGACACCTCGGCGCCTTGCACACCACGTCCGTGGGCAAGGCGATCGTTGCGTTCGAGACGGAGATCGAGCGCAAGCGGCTGCTCGAAGAACTTCCCCTTGAGGCCCTGACTGAGCACTCCATCACCGACCGGGACAAGTTCCGCGAGGAAATCGGGCAGGTCCGCCGCCAGGGCTATGCCGTGATGGATGAGGAGAACGAGATCGGCATGCGTGCCGTGGCCGTGCCGATTCTCAACTCGCAGGGCAACGCTTTTGCGTCGATCGCCGTCGCTGTTCCAGTGTTCCGCCTGACCATGGAGGAGCTCGTGGCGCACGTCCCCACCCTGCAGGAGGCCGCGGCAGAACTCGCGGCCCGCCTCCCGCAGCGCTGACCCAACTGGGTCGCATTTGTGCGCGTTTTGACCGCTCTAAACGCGCTTAATTGCGACCCAGTTGGGTGCAGGTGCAACCGAAATGTTCGCGATAAGAACAAGCGTGCGGAATATGAACAACTGTAGTAACCTGAGTCATACGTCCGGTCGGGACCGCGTTGATACGCACCGGCGGTACGTGAAAGTAAAAGGAGCTTGAGGATGAGCAACCGAGCCGAATCCGTTCTGGTGGGCCTGATTGGCGAAGGCGTGATGCCCTCGCTCACTCCGCCCATGCATGAACGCGAGGCCGATGTGCAGGGCCTTCGCTTGCTGTACCGCCCCATCGACCTGCTGGAGCTCGCACTGCCGGCTACCGCCGTCGGGGGTCTGCTCGAAGCGGCCCGGCAGATGGGCTTCAACGGCCTCAACATCACGCATCCGTGCAAGCAGCTGGTGCTGGAGCACCTGGACGAAATTTCCGACGACGCCCGTCGCCTGGGCGCCGTCAATACGGTCTTGATCCACGACAGCCGGTTCATCGGCCACAACACGGACTACTCCGGTTTCGGTTCGGCGCTCGCCGACGGGCTTCCGGAGGCCAAGCTCGATCGCGTCGTCCAGTTGGGCGCGGGGGGTGCCGGATCCGCCGTCGCGTACGCCTTGCTCAAGGCAGGCGCCAGGCAGCTGGATCTCGTGGACATGGACCCTGAGCGTGCCGCGGAACGGGCAGCCGAACTCAGCGAACTCTTCCCCGCCGCGACAGTCACCCCGCGGAGCATCGCCGAACTGGGACAGGTCATGCCCCTCGCCGACGGCCTGGTGCACTGCACCCCCATCGGCATGGCCGCGCACCCGGGCCTGCCGCTGGACATCGAGCTCCTGGAAGCCCGCCACTGGGTGGCGGACATCGTCTACCGCCCCATCGAAACGCAGCTGGTCCGCGAAGCGCGCGCCAAAGGCTGCGAAGTGCTCGACGGCGGCCGCATGGCAGTTGGGCAGGCGGCGGACGCCTTCAAGATCTTTACCGGAAAGGACGCTGACCGCGACCGCATGCGTGAACATTTCCTTGAACTCATCGCTTCCGAAGAGCAAGCACCCGCACTGGCAAAGGCGGCCCACTGATGCGCACCGGAATCGCAACCGTCTGCCTCTCCGGGACGCTGAAGGAGAAGATGCAGGCCTGCGCCATCGCGGGCTTCGACGGCATTGAAATCTTCGAGCAGGACCTCGTCACGTCCTCGCTCAGCCCGGAGGATGTCCGGAAGATGGCGGCAGACCTGGGCCTGGGCCTTGACCTGTACCAGCCGTTCCGCGATTTCGACGGCGTCACTCCGGACCTGCTGAAGGCCAACCTCAAGCGGGCCGAGGCGAAGTTCAACCTGATGGAACGCCTGGGCATGGACACCATCCTGGTGTGCTCCAACGTGGCTACGGCAACCATCGACAATGACGAACTGCGGGCCGAACAGCTCCGCGAACTCGCCGAACTGGCGGGGGGCCACGGCGTCAAGGTGGCGTACGAGGCACTCGCGTGGGGCAAGTACGTCAATGACTACGAGCACGCCTACCGCCTGGTGGAGATGGTGGACCACCCCAACCTGGGCACCTGCCTGGACTCGTTCCACATTCTTTCGCGCGACTGGGACACTGCCCCGATCGAGGACATCAACGCGGAGAAGATCTTCTTCGTCCAGGTGGCCGATGCTCCCAAGCTCTCCATGGATGTGCTGTCCTGGAGCCGTCACTACCGTGTTTTCCCCGGGGAGGGACAGTTCGAGCTCGCCAAGTTCATGGGCCACGTGGTCCGGGCGGGCTACACCGGTCCGGTGTCCCTCGAAGTTTTCAACGATGTGTTCCGGCAGTCGGACGTTGAGCGGACGGCCGTGGATGCCATGCGCTCGCTCATCTGGCTCGAGGAACAGAGCGCCAAGTGGCTGGCGGGCACGTCCAGTCAAACCGCAGCCGGCAACGGCAGTCCCGGCCGCCGTCGTTATCCCATGGAACTGGCCACGCTGCCCAAGGTGAACGAGCCGGCAGGCTTCAACTTCGCCGAGGTCAAGGCGGACGACACCGCCCAACTGGAGAAGCTCCTTGGCCAGCTCGGCTTCGAATTCGAGGGCCGCCACCGCACCAAGGATGTCCAGCTGTGGACCATGGGCCAGGCCCGCGTGATCATCAACGAGCAGGCACCCTCGCACACCGAACCGGCTATTGCCGCGTTGGGGTTCGACGTCGACTCTCCCGTGATTGCCTCCGCCCGCGCCCAGCAACTCAAGGCGCCGGTGGTGGCCCGGAAGGTCCAGGCGGACGAGGAAGTGTTCCAAGGCATCGCCGCGCCGGACTCCACCGAGATCTTCCTGTGCCAAGGCAGCCCTGACGGCACGGCCGCCTGGACGCACGAGTTCGGCGAGGGGCTGGAACACCCGGCTACACATCAAAACGCCGTCATTGACCATGTGAACCTCGCCCAGCCGTGGCAGCACTTCGACGAAGCCGTCCTCTTCTACACCAGCGCATTGGCTCTCGAGCCGCAGCCGTTCGCCGAAGTACCCAGCCCCAGCGGTTTGGTGCGTTCGCAGGTCATGCAGACCACCGACGGCGCGGTACGGCTGGTGCTGAACCTGGCCCCGGCGCAGCAGGCCGACAAAGCACGCAAAACTTACCAGGAACATATCGCGTTCGCCGTGGACGACCTCGTGGCAACTGCCCGGTCCGCCCGGGAGCGCGGCCTTGAGTTCCTGCAGATTCCGGCCAACTACTACGAGGACCTGGACGCCCGGTTCGATCTTGAACCCGGCTTCCGGGACACGCTCCAGGAGCTCAACCTCCTGTATGACCGGGACGCCAACGGCGAATTCCTTCACTTCTACACGGCCACTGTGGGCAGCGTGTTCTTCGAGATGGTGGAACGCCGCGGCAGCTACGACGGCTACGGAGCGCCCAACGCCCCTGTGCGCCATGCCGTCCAATACGACTCGCTCCACCGGGCATAGCCGCCCGAACCCGACAAAGAATCCATAGAAAGGAGCCGGCTGTGCCGCAAGACAACACCGCACAAGCTCTCGAATCCGAGGACCTCGTGCCGCCAGCTGAGCCACACGCCGCGCACGATTCCAAGAAGGTGGAAACGCAGGCAGACCTCAGTGCCGAGATCAACGGCATCAAGGAGCGCTACGCGGAGTCGCTGAAGAACGGCAAGGCTCCCGAGACCATGCCGCGCTTGGACTACGCGCCCTACCGCAGCTCCATCCTGCGCCACCCCACCAAGAGCCTGCACCACGCGGACCCGGAGACCATTGAGCTCTACTCGCCGGCGTTCGGTCACCAGGACGTGCACGCGCTGGAGTCGGACCTGACCATCCAGCACAACGGCGAACCGCAGGGTGAGCGCATCATCGTTGCCGGCCGCGTCCTGGATGGCGACGGCCGCCCGGTTGCCGGCCAGCTCGTGGAAATCTGGCAGGCCAACGCCGCCGGCCGTTACATCCACAAGCGCGACCAGCACCCCGCCCCGCTCGACCCGAACTTCACCGGCGTCGGACGTTGCATCACCGGCGAGGACGGCTCCTACTCCTTCACCACCATCAAGCCCGGCGCCTACCCGTGGAAGAACCACCTGAACGCCTGGCGTCCGGCGCACATCCACTTCTCCATGTTCGGCTCGGAGTTCACCCAGCGCATCGTCACCCAGATGTACTTCCCGGGCGACCAGCTCTTCCCGCTGGACCCCATCTACCAGTCGATCGTTGACCAGGATGCCCGCGACCGGCTCGTAGCCCAGTACGACCACGAGCTCACCAGCCCCGAATGGGCCCTCGGCTACAAGTGGGACATTATCCTGACCGGTTCCAAGCGGACCTGGACCGAAAACGAAGCATACGGCGACGCCGGGGACGAGGAGTAAGCACATGAGCAAGCTGACACCCACACCGGGCCAGACCGTTGGCCCCTTCTACGGCTACGCCCTCCCCTTCACCAAGGACAACGAACTCCTGGCCCCCGGCAGCCCCGGCAGCATCCGCCTTCAGGGCACCGTGTACGACGGCGCGGGCAACACCATCCCGGATGCCATCCTTGAGATCTGGCAGCCGGATTCCGAAGGCAACATCGTCCAGCGCACCGGCTCGCTGGTCCGCGACGGCTACACCTTCACCGGCTGGGGCCGCGGTTCGGTGGGCAACTCGGGCGTTTACACGTTCACCACGGTCAACCCCGGTCCGACCAAGCCTGGCGCGGCGCCGTTCATTTCGGTGGCCGTCTTTGCCCGAGGCCTCATGAACCGCCTCTTCACCCGCGTGTACCTCCCGGAAAACGAGGAAGCGCTGGCCAACGATCCCCTGCTGAGCTCCCTCGATCCCGAGCGCCGCAAGACCCTCATCGCGCACCGCGACGCCGATGGTGGACTCACCTGGGACATCCGCCTCCAGGGCGGCGACGAGACCGTGTTCCTGGACTTCCAGCAGGACGGTTCGCTGGATCTTTCGGAACAGCCATGATCGACGGCGACTTCGGCCTCCTCAGCCCCGTCACCGCCTCACCTGCCGTGACGGCGTTGACGGGCGACCGTGCCGTGATCGCGGCAATCCTCGACGTCGAGTCCGCTTGGGCGGCCGTCCTTGAGGATGCCGGGCTCGCCCCGGAAGGGTCCGCCGCTGTGGTGGCCGAAGCCGCCGACCCCCGGCACTACGACCTCGCCCTCCTTGCCGAACGCGCTCAGGGCGGCGCCAACCCGGTGATCCCGCTCCTCGGCGAACTCCGCACGCGGGTCCGCGAACTGGACGCTGACGGCATCGGGGCAGCTTCCGCTGTGCATACCTCTCTCACCAGCCAGGACGTGCTCGATTCCGCCCTCATGCTCCTGGCCGGCCGCACCGTTTCGGCGCTGCTCGCCGAGGTGCACGGAACGACGACGGCGCTCGCCGCCTTGACGGAGCAGCACGCGGACACGCTGTGCGTGGGCCGGAGCCTGACGCAGCATGCGCTCCCGTACACCTTTGGGCTCAGGTCCGCGCAGTGGTTCCAGAGTGTGGCGGCCGCTGCATCGCGGCTCACTTCCTTGGAGTTGCCCGTGCAGTTCGGCGGCGCGGGCGGAACGTTGGCCTCCGGTACCAAGCTGACCGGCGGTTCTGGCTCGGCTGCCGGCTCAAGCCTGGCGGTTAGCCCGGGTTCGGGCGCAGCCTACGCGGTTAGCCCGGGTTCGGGCCCAGCCTCCGGCTCGGGCTCAACCCCGTTCACGCTGGCCGATTCCTTGGCTTCCAAGCTCGGGCTCTCGCCGGCAGTTGCCCCGTGGCACACCCACCGTTTGGCCGTCACGGGACTCGGGGACTCGTTGGCCGCACTCGTGGATTCCTTCGGCAAGATCGCCGCCGACCTGCTGTTCCTGAGCCGCCCGGAGGTGGCCGAACTCGGCGAACCCCTGGCTGCCGGCCGCGGTGTTTCCTCGGCCATGCCGCAGAAGCAGAACCCCGTGTTGTCCGTGCTGGTCCGCAGTGCGGCACTCCAGGCGCCGGGCCTCGCATCACAGCTGCACTTGGCTGCAGCGACCTTCAATGATGAGCGCCCCGACGGCGCGTGGCACACGGAATGGCCGGCCCTGCGGCGCCTTCTCGCGCTCACCATCGGGGCTGCCATCCAGCTCCGCGAACTCACTGAGGGCCTCCGGGTATTCCCCGACGCGATGCGCCGGAACCTGGAGATCTCGGGTCCGCTGCTCGTCAGCGAAGGTGTGTCGGCCGCCGTCGCACCTCGCCTGGGCGATGACGGAAAGCAGAAGCTGCAGGCCGTCGTCGACGAAACGCTCACGGCACCGGCATCCGAGCAGTCGGATACCTACCGCAAGCTCCTGCGCGAAGCGGTACCCGCGGACAAGCTCCCGGACGATGAGCTCGACGCCCTCCTGGATCCCGCTAGCTACCTGGGCGAGGCCACGGAAATCAGCCGTCGCATCCTCGCCGCCTACCCCGATTTCACTTCTTCAACGAAGGGAGCCCCACGTGGCTAAGCCAACCGTCAAGGCTGTGCTGCTGTCCCCGCAGCGCGAACTGGGAGCCAAGCCGCTCCTGGTGGTCGGCCCGTCGCTGGGCACGTCCACCATTCTGTGGTCCGAGACCGCTGCCCTGCTCGGCGACGAATACGACGTCATCGGCTGGGACCTGCCGGGCCACGGCATTTCGCCGACCGCCTCGGAAGGCTTCGATGTAGCGGAACTGGCTGACGCCGTCGTCGATCTTGTCGACTCTGTAGTCCCGGGCGCGAGGTTCCACTACGCTGGCGTCTCGCTGGGCGGGGCCACCGGACTGCAGCTCGGCATCAAGCACGGCGACCGGCTGCGCAGCCTTTCTGTCCAGTGCAGCGGGGCGAAGCTCGGCACGCCCGAAGGCTGGCTGGAGCGCGCGGAGACCGTCCGCTCGCTCGGCACGCCGGTGATGATCCAGGGTTCGGCGGAACGTTGGTTCGCCAAGGGATTTATGGACCGCCAGCCGGACATCAGCAGCCGCCTGCTCCACGCTCTTCGCGACGCCGACCGCTTCAGCTACTCGTTCTGCTGCGAGGCCCTCGCAGCGTTCGACGTCCGCGAGCAACTCGGCAGCATCACCGTCCCCACGCAGGCGATTGCCGGCGTCGAGGATTCAGTAGCGCCGCCGTCGATGGCTGAGGAGACTGCCGCCGGCATTCGCGCCGGGGGCGGTACTGCCGTTGCTGAAGCGCTCGACGGCGTGGGGCACCTTGCGCCGGCCGAGGCGCCTTCAGTCGTGGCTGGTTTGATGCGGAACTTCATGAAGGAGAACGGGCTGTGAACACAGTAAACCCCCAGCGGAGCGGCGATCCGTCGCGCTACGGAGCCGTGCAGCCCGAGGCCACCGGCCAGGAGATCTACGACGCCGGCATGGTGGTTCGCCGCGAAGTGCTCGGCAACGCGCACGTGGACCGGGCGAACGCCAACACGGATTCCTTCACCGAGGACTACCAGGACATGATCACCAGGATCGCCTGGGGTGGGATCTGGACGCGGCCCGGCCTAGGCCGGCAAATGCGGTCGGCGGTCACCCTCACGGCGTTGGTGGCGCACGGTCACTGGGAGGAGCTTGCCATGCACGTCCGGGCGGCCCTCAACAACGGCCTGAGCAGGGACGAGATCAAGGAAATCCTGCTGCAGACCGCCATCTATTGCAGTGTTCCGTCGGCCAACTCGGCGTTCAAGACGGCCCAGAAAGTATTCCAGGACATCGACGCTGCTTCTGAAGCGTCCCCCACCCCCAACTAACTCCCACCCACCCAACTAGGTCGCATTAGTGCGCGTTTTGACGGTTCATAACGCGCACAACTGCGACCCAGTTGGGTACGTAGAAACGAAGGAACTCTTATGAACCAGGCTTTTGTGTACGATGCCGTGCGCACGCCGTTTGGCAAGTTCGGCTCGGGGCTGGCTGCTGTCCGTCCCGATGATTTGGCCGCGCATGTGGTCCGTGAATCCGTTCGCCGGGCTCCCGGGCTTGATCCTGAGCGGATCGATGAGGTGGTGTTCGGTAACGCGAACGGCGCGGGCGAGGAAAACCGCAACGTGGCCCGCATGGCTACGCTGCTCGCCGGTCTGCCGGTCTCGATTCCGGGCACGACGGTGAACCGTCTCTGCGGCTCATCCCTGGATGCGGCGATCATCGCGTCGCGGCAGATCAATGCTGGTGACGCCGACGTGGTGCTGGTGGGCGGCGCGGAGTCGATGTCGCGTGCGCCGTGGGTGTTGCCCAAGACGTCCAAGCCGTACCCGGCAGGGGACATGACCCTGGCGTCCACCACGTTGGGTTGGCGTTTGGTGAACCCGGCCATGAACAAGGACTGGACCATCTCACTGGGCGAAGCCACCGAACGGCTGCGCGAGAAGTACGGGATAACCCGCGAGCGGCAGGATGCGTTCGCGGCGGACTCGCACAACCTGGCTGATGCTGCGTGGAACGAAGGCTTCTACGACAACCTTGTTTCGCAGGTTCCGGGCACTGACCTGGTCCGTGACGAGGGGATCCGTGCTGGGTCTTCCGCGGAGAAGCTGGCCGGGTTGAAGACGGTGTTCCGTCCCGAAGGTTCAGGGCCCGACGGCGGCACGGTCACCGCCGGGAATGCCTCGCCTTTGTCTGATGGTGCTTCGGCGGCGTGGATCGGGTCCGAGGCTGCTTCGTCGATCCTCGGCCTGGAACCCCTTGGACGCATCGCCGGGCGCGGCGCGCACGGGAACGATCCCCAGTTCTTTGGGTTCGCCCCGGTGGAGGCCGCGAACAAGGCCCTCGCGAAGGCGGGCATCGGCTGGGACCAGGTTGGCGCCGTCGAACTTAACGAGGCGTTTGCCGCGCAGTCCCTGGCGTGCGTGGACGCGTGGGGGATCGATCCGTCCATCGTGAACCGTCACGGCGGCGCGATTGCCATGGGCCACCCGCTGGGGGCCTCCGGTACCCGCATCCTGGGCACGCTGGCACGATCGTTGCAGGCTTCCGGGCAGCGATGGGGCGTCGCGGCGATCTGCATCGGCGTGGGGCAGGGGCTGGCCGTGGTGCTGGAAAACGTTAATTCTTCGGTGAAGGGCTAGGGGTCATGCTGAATTTCATTGACACTGTTGGAGAGGCCGTGGCCGGGATCAAGGACGGTTCCACGGTGATGATCGGCGGGTTCGGCAACGCCGGGCAGCCGTTCGAACTGATCGACGCGCTGATGGACTGCGGCGCCAAAGACCTGACCGTGGTGAACAACAACGCTGGCCAGGGCGACCAGGGCCTGGCGTTGCTGATCAAGGAAGGCCGCGTGAAGAAGATGATCTGTTCCTTCCCGCGGCAGTCCGATTCGTGGCATTTCGACGCGAAGTTCCATGCCGGGGAGATCGAACTGGAACTTGTGCCGCAGGGTAACCTGGCCGAACGCATCCGCGCGGCGGGGGCCGGTATCGGCGGGTTCTTCACCCCCACCGGGTATGGCACCACGTTGGCTGAGGGCAAGGAAACGCGCTTCCTGGATGGCAAGTGGCAGGTGTTCGAGACCCCGATCCACGCCGACGTTGCACTGATCAAGGCGTTGAAGGCTGACGGGAAGGGCAACCTCGTGTACCGCAAGACCGCCAGGAACTTCGGCCCGATCATGGCCGCCGCGGCGAAGCACACCATCGTTCAGGTCTCCGAGATCGTGCCGACCGGTTCGCTGGATCCGGAGAACGTGGTGACACCGGGGATCTACGTCAACGCCGTGGTGCGGGTTGATTCCGCAGCTGCTATCGGAAAGGTGGCCTGAGCATGGGCACGCAGACAAGCATCCAAACCTCTGAGAAGCCCCTGGGACGTGACGAGTTGGCCCAGCTGGTGGCCCGGGACATCGCCCCGGGCTCATTCGTGAACCTGGGCATCGGCCAGCCGACCCTGGTGTCGAACTACCTGACCGAGGAACAGAACATCACGCTCCACACGGAGAACGGAATGCTCGGCATGGGCCCGGCGGCTGAAGGGGATGCCATTGATGGTGACTTGATTAACGCTGGCAAGATCCCCGTCACCGAACTCCCCGGAGCCTCGTACTTCCACCACGCCGACTCGTTCGCGATCATGCGCGGCGGGCACCTGGACATCTGCGTGCTCGGCGCGTTCCAGGTCTCGGCAACCGGTGACCTCGCCAACTGGCACACCGGCGCCCCGGACGCGATTCCCGCCGTCGGTGGAGCGATGGACTTGGCCACCGGCGCCAAGGACGTGTTCGTGATGATGACCCTGCTGACCCGCGAGGGTGCCTCAAAGCTCGTGGAGGCTTGCACGTATCCTCTGACTGGCGTCGGCTGCGTCACCCGCGTGTACACGGACAAGGCCGTGTTCCTCACCGGCCCCGACGGCGTCACCGTCCGCGAAACCTTCGGCTGCACCTTCGAAGAAATCCAGGAACTCGTACCCCTGCCTCTGAAGGCCGGAGCCTAGGTCTCCCGTTGTGGGGCCTGCTCTGCATCCCGACCTCTTCCCTAAGCTCGATCAGGGACCCCGGGCGTCGTGGGCGCTGTTATGGACCAGCCCGCAGAGCAGGCCCCGCAACGCACTTTAGGATTGGTAACCATGACCGACTCCGCAGTGACCCCGCAAGCCAGCGACCAGTATGTGCAGTCGTTGGCCCGGGGCCTTGCTGTGATCCGGGCCTTCGATGCGAACAACCCGGTGATGACGCTCAGCGAGGTCGCCGCCCGCACGGACCTGACGAGGGCCACAGCCCGCCGGTTCCTGCACACCCTGGTTGAACTCGGCTACGTCCGCACCGACGGCAAGACGTTCGCGCTCACAGCCAAGGTGCTGCAGTTGGGGTACTCGTACCTTTCAGCTCTGTCCCTGCCGCAGCTCGCCCAACCCCACCTTGAAGAACTCAGCCTGAAGCTGGGGGAGTCCACGTCGGCTGCGGTCCTGGACGGGCAGGACATCTTCTACGTTGCCCGAGTCGCTACCAAGCGGATCATGAACGTGGGAATCACCGTGGGCACCCGCTTCCCCGCATATGCGACGTCGATGGGCCGGGTGCTGCTCGCCGGCCTGCCGCCGGCCAAGCTCGACGCCTACCTGGAGAAGGCCGAACTCACGCCCCTCACCCCGCGAACCGTAGCCAACGCGACCGACTTGAGGGCCGCCGTCGAGCGCGTCCGAACGCAAGGCTGGTGCCTGCTGGACCAGGAGCTGGAGCTCGGCCTCATGTCCATTGCGGCGCCCGTGCACAACCGCAACAACGGCGACACTGTCGCGGCCATCAACGTGTCCCTGCAGGCCCAAGCCGTCGCGGCCCAGCCGGAAGGCTACCTCGATTCGGTCCGCGCGGAAGTCGTGGCAACTGCGGACGCGATCTCCCAGGACGTTTCCGCCAAGCACTGACCCAAGTAGGTCGCAGTTAAGCGCGTTTTCAGCGGTCAAAACGCGCTTAATTGCGACCCAGTTGGGCGCGGGGAGGGCTTACTTGCGGATCGCCGCCAGACGGGTCTCGAGGATCCGCCGCACCATGGAATCGGGCACGGGATTGTCCACGGAAAACCGCAGCGTCCCCGGCGACCACGAGTACCCACCCAGCTCCTCGGACATCTCAGGCAGGATCTGCCCGCTGAACGGATACAGCGCCAAGTGCTTCTTGGTTTCGAGGACGCTCACGAATCCCTTACCCCCAACCATGAGAGCAGGCATGCCGTAGCTGGTGCCTTCCTCGGCGTCCGGCGCAAGCTCGCGCGCAATGGCAACAATCCTGTCCAACGCCGGACGGTTGGCAGCACTGACGTTTTCCAAGTACTCGGTGACGGTTCCCATACGGCTATGCTGCCGCACGCCCAAGAGCCAAGGCCAGAGGCTTACCGCTCAGGAATGACGGCGATGCCCTGGATCTCGATCAGGGCTTCCTTTTGCCACAGACGCGTGACGCCGATGCCCGCCATCGCCGGGTACTGCGAGCCGGCCATCTCGCGCCAGATGCGCCCGATCTCGCGCCCGTTCGCCATGTAGTCGTCCACGTCGGTGAGGTAGATGGTCACGTTGACCAGGTCCTCGGGCTGTCCGCCGGCTTCCCGGAGTGTTGTCAGGACGTTTGAGAACGCCTGCGTGAACTGTTCCACGATGCCGCCCGGCACGATGTTCATGTCCTTATCAAGAGCTGTCTGCCCGCCCAGGAACACGGTATTTCCGGCGAGCATGCCGTGGGCGAAACCGGATGGCTTGGGCAGTGATTCCGGGTTGATGGTCTTGTGGCTCATGGTGGTCCTCCTCGGTTGTGGCAGTTGCGAAAAGTTTTGAAAAGCCCCTATGCAGATCATTCCCGCCCTGCTACGTTGAGCATATGTGACGATCGTAAAAAAGTCGACACATCAAAAAATCGAAGGGAAACCAACCGATGAAACTTGCCACTCTGCGCACCGCAGACGGACGTACGACGGCGGCACTCGCCGCTGGCGATGGCACATACCTCGCGCTCCCGGCCAGTGACGTTGGCGCGCTCCTGGCCCAGGAAAACTGGCGGACAGTGGCTGAAAAGACCGTGGCCGAAGCAGCGGGCGGGGAAGTCCTGACCAACCCCGATTTCGCGCCCCTCGTGCCCAGCGCGGGCAAGGTGATCTGCTGCGGTTTGAACTACGGGGACCACATCCAGGAGATGGGCCGCGACCTTCCCGAGTACCCCACGTTGTTCGCCAAGTACGCGGACACCCTGGTGGGCGCTCACGACGCCGTGGAAATCCAGGGGAGTGCCCGCGTCGACTGGGAAGCCGAGTTGGCCGTCATCGTGGGCTCGGAGCTGTACCAGGCTGATGAGGATCAGGCCCGGGACGCCATTGCCGGGTACACCGTGGCCAACGATGTCTCCATGCGGGATTGGCAGAACCGGACGCTGCAGTGGTTCCAGGGCAAGGCCTGGGACCGGACAGCGCCCGTGGGGCCCGTCATGGTCACGGCAGATGAAGCCGGAGAGCACTTCCAGGTCCGCGGATATGTCAACGGAGAACTCGTGCAGGACGGGAACACCAAGACGCTCGTCTTCGGCCCCGCCCAGTTGCTGTCCTACATCTCGCAGTTCACGGTCCTTCGCCCGGGCGATCTGGTCCTGACGGGAACGCCCGGGGGAGTCGGCATGGGCATGACCCCGCCGCGCTTCCTGAACGACGGCGACATCCTCACCACCGAAATCGACGGAATCGGCCGGCTGGAGAACCAGTTCCGCATCCACGCACCCGTAACCACTTCAGCGTAAGAGACATTCAGCGTAAGAGACACAAGGAGAAACCCATGAGCCAGACCACCACCGAGTACCGCCTCGAAGGCGACAACTCCATCTACGCCCAGCCAGATGGCAAGGTTGTCCCCGTCGTCACCCGCGCTGGCGAGGAGGACACCAACACGATGCAGTCCGGTGACTGTGTCCGCGTCTCCGGCGTGAGCATCCAGCACACCCCGGCAACCAAGATCTGGTTCGGGCAAGTGTCCAACACTCCCGGCTACCGTTCCCTTCCGCACCACCACGGCGAAGCTGAAACGGGTGGCTACGTCCTTCGGGGCCACGGCCGGATCTACTTCGGTGAGAACTACAGCGAGTTCATCGACATGAAGGCGGGCGACTGGGTCTTCGTCCCGCCGTTCATGCCGCACGTCGAAGCCAATATGTCCGTGACGGAGGAGCTCGTCTGGCTGACCGCCCGGACCCCCGAGAACCTCGTGGTCAACCTCGAGGACGTCCCGGACGAAACCCTCGCCGACTACCGCCGGGCCTAAGCCATGATCACGGGAACCCTGACGTCGGAGACCTTCCTCCGGGCTGTCGAGCTCACGGAAACCGAGGCGCAGGTCTTCGACGAGGCCTACGAAGCGACCACCCAGTACGTTCCGTGGCCCAAGGCTTACGGTGGAGACATGGTGGCCCAGGCCGCAGCGGCGATGATGCGCTCGGTGGATGCTGACCGGCAGCTTCACTCGATGCACAGCTACTTCATGCGCCCGGTGGATATCGGCTCCACGGTCCGTTACGAAGTGGAGCGGCTGCGTGACGGCCGGGGCTATTCCACCCGCACGGTGCGGGGTTTCCAGAACGGCAAGCCCGTGTATGCCGCGATGGGTTCCTTCCAGGTTCCCGAGGACGGCCCGGACTTCCAGCCCCAGGCGCCTGCCGCCGTCGAACCTGAATCCCTGCGTTCGGCAGCCGAAGTGCTGGCCGGGACTGAAGGAAGCGCTGCCGATTACTGGGGAACCGGCCGCAGTTTCGACATGAGGCATATTCCCGGACCGGTATATGTCGAGCTTGAGGGCGGAACCGCGCCGCAGCAGGCCATCTGGGTCAAGGCGTTCGACTCACTCCCGGACAGCAAAGACCTCCAGCGCACCGCCCTCGCGTACGTGTGCGATTACACCATCCTTGAACCGCTTCTCCGGGTCAACGGCCTGAACTGGTCAAGCCCCGGACTCGCTACCGCCAGCCTGGACCACTCCATGTGGTTCCACCGCGACGGCCGCGTGGACGACTGGGTCCTATATGCCCAGGAAGCCATCTCCGGCCAAAGCAACCGCGGCCTGGCCATGGGCCGCTTCTTCGACCGGCAAGGAAGGCTCCTGGCCACCGTCGCCCAAGAAGGCATGATTCGCGCTTGACTCACCCATCCCCAGCCCCAACGACGCACCACTGAAAGGAACGGCCATGAGCATGTTGCCATCGGCCCATGTGGACACGTTCACCCGCCACCACTTGCCGCCCGCCGAAACCTGGCCGGCGTTCGAATTCACCCTCCCCGAACTCAACTACCCGGACCGGCTCAACGCCGCCTCAGTGCTGATCGACGACGCTGTCGCCCGGCACGGTGCCGACCGCCCGGCACTCCGTACCCCGGACGGCGAAGTCTGGACCTACGGCGAGCTCCAGCTCCATTCCAACCAGGTGGCCCAGGTCCTCACAGAAGACCTCGGAATCGTCCCCGGCAACCGTGTCCTGCTCCGCGGCCCGAACAACCCGTGGATCGTCGCGGCGTGGCTCGGCGTGATCAAGGCCGGAGCCGTGGTGGTGACCACCATGCCGATGCTGCGCTCCACTGAGGTTTCCACCATCATCCAGCTGACCAAGCCCGTGGTCGCCATCTCGGACCACCGCTTCGTGGACGAACTCGCTGTCGCTGCCGGGGATGACGTTGCCGTCCTCAGCTATGGAGCGCACGACGACGGCGACCTCACCGCCCGCTGCTCGCGCAAGAGCGGGGAGTTCACGGCGGTGGACACGTCCTCGGACGATGTTGCCCTGCTGGGCCCGACGTCCGGAACTACGGGTGTGCCCAAGGTGACCATGCATTTCCACCGGGACATCCTGGCGAACGCGGATACCTTTGCCCGGTACATCCTGGAGCCCACCGCGTCCGACGTTTTTGCCGGTTCCCCTCCGCTGGCCTTCACGTTTGGGCTGGGTGGACTGGTGGTCTTCCCGCTGCGGTTCGGGGCGTCCTCGCTCCTGACCGAGAAGGCCGGTCCGGTGGAGTTGGCCGAACGCGCTGCCGAGGCGGGAGCCACCATCTTGTTCACGGCTCCGACAGCGTACCGGGCCATCCTCAAGGAGAACCGCGGCGAGCTGTTGAGCCGTCTTCGGATTGCCGTTTCCGCCGGGGAGCACTTGTCCAAGGAAACGTGGGAGGCCGTCCATGAAGCCACAGGGCTGAGCCTTGTGAATGGGATCGGTGCCACGGAAATGCTCCATGTCTTCATATCTGCCGCAGGGGATGACATCCGCCCCGGGACGACGGGCAAGGCGGTGCCGGGCTATCGCGCCACGATCCTCGATCCCGAGGGCAAGGAACTCGGCCCGGGACAGTCCGGACGCCTCGCGATCATCGGGCCCACGGGTTGCCGGTACCTCGACGATCCCCGGCAGTTGAACTACGTCGTGAACGGCTGGAACGTCACCGGAGATACCTTCTCCATGGATGAGGACGGCTACTTCACCTACCAGGCCCGTTCGGACAACATGATTGTCTCCTCCGGCTACAACATCGGCGGCCCCGAGGTTGAGGCCGCTATCGACCAGCACCCGGACGTGGTGGAGAACGCTGTCATCGGCATCCCGGACGAGCAGCGCGGCAGCATCGTGTGCGCGTTCGTGGTCCTGCGCGAAGGAGTCATTGGCGACCCCGCGAAGCGCAAGGAAATCCAGGACTTCGTGAAGCAGACCATCGCCCCGTACAAGTATCCGCGGGATATCCGCTTCGTCACCGAACTGCCGCGCAACCCCAGCGGCAAGCTGCAGCACTTCAAGCTGCGCGACCGTGTCCTCGCAGAGGAAACAGCAACCCACGAACTTACCCCCACCGGCCAGGGCCAGGCGTAGAAGGAGCACCACCATGAAAATCGCAATCGTCGGAGGCGGCCCGGGTGGCCTGTACTTCGCAGCACTGATGAAGCAGTTGGACCCGTCCCACGACATCACCCTCTGGGAACGGAACGCCGCGAGCGACACGTTCGGTTTCGGCGTCGTGTTTTCCGATGAGACCCTCGGTGGCATCGGCAACGCCGATCCCGTGGTGGCCGAATACATGAGCCGGCGCTTCGCCCGCTGGTCGGACATCGACATCCACTTCCGCGGCGAAATGATCACTGTCGGCGGCCAGGGCTTCGCCGCGATGAGCCGCAAGGAACTCCTGGAACTCCTGCAGCGCCGGTGCATCGAACTCGGCGTCGACGTCCGGTTCAGCACCATGGCCCCGGCCATCGAGGAACTCGAAGCCGGCTACGATCTGGTCCTTGCCGCGGACGGCGTGAACTCGCAGATCCGCGCCAAGTACGCTGACGCGTTCGGCCCGGACCTGGACCCGCGCACCAACAAGTACATGTGGCTCGGCACAGACCAGGTGTTCGAGGCCTTCAAGTTCTTCGTGAAGGAAACCGAGTGGGGCGTCATGCAGATCCACGGTTACCCGTACTCGGATGAAGGCTCCACGTTCATTGTCGAAATGCACCAGGACGTCTGGCACGCGGCCGGCTTCGACGAGACCGCCGACGAGGTCTTCGCACCCGGTGTCTCCGACGAGAAGGCCATCGCCAAGATCCGCGAGATCTTCGCCGAGGAACTGGCCGGCTACGAGGTCCTGTCCAACAACTCCAAGTGGCTGAACTTCAACACTGTCCGCAACCAGAGCTGGCGCAAGGGCAACGTGGTCCTGCTGGGCGACGCCGCGCACACGGCCCACTTCTCCATCGGCTCGGGCACCAAGCTGGCCATGGAAGACTCCCTCGCACTGGCTGCCTGCCTGCACGAGCACCCCACGGTCGCAGAGGCACTGGAAGCCTACGAAGCCGAGCGCCGCCCGGTGGTTGCGTCCACCCAGCGTGCCGCGCAAGCGTCGTTGGAGTGGTTCGAACGGATCGGCCAGTACAAGGACCAGGACCCCACACAGTTCGCGTTCAACCTGCTCACCCGAAGCCGCCGCATCACCCAGGAGAACCTGCGCCTGCGCGACCCCGAATTCGCGGAGGCAGTGGACCGGAACTTCGCTTCTTCGCAGGGCCTCAGCCAGGTGGCACCGGCCATGTTCCAGCCCTTCAGCATCGGCGAACTCGAGCTGAAGAACAGGATCATTGTTTCCCCGATGGACATGTATTCCGCGACGGACGGCGTCCCCGGCGACTTCCACAAGGTCCACCTCGGCTCCAAGGCCTTGGGCGGTGCAGGGCTGGTCATAACCGAAATGGTCTGCGTCTCCGAATCCGGCCGCATCACCCCAGGCTGCAGCGGCCTCTACACCGACGAACAGCGCGAGAGCTGGAAGGAAATCGTCGACTTCGTGCACACCCGCTCCACCGCGAAAATCGGTGCCCAGCTGGGACACTCCGGCCGCAAGGGCTCCACCAAGCTCATGTGGGAAGGCATCGACCAGCCGCTCGACTCCGGCAACTGGACCGCCGTCGGACCTTCCGCCTTGCCGTACGGCCCCGAAAACCAGACCCCGCTGGAACTGGACCGCGCCGGGATGGACGCCATCAAGGCCGAGTTCGTCGCCGCGACGCAGCGCGCCGAGGCGGCCGGCTTCGACCTCCTGGAGATCCACGCAGCCCACGGCTACCTGCTCTCCTCCTTCCTGTCTCCCGTTTCCAACCAGCGCACGGACGAATACGGCGGCAGCCTGGAGAACCGGCTGCGGTTCCCGCTGGAAGTGTTCGACGCCGTCCGGGCAGTTTGGCCGTCCAGCAAGCCGGTGACGGTGCGCATCTCCGCGACGGACTGGATCGACGGCGGCAATACCTCCGACGACTCGCTGCAGATCGCGAAGGCCTTTGTTGAACACGGCGCAGCCGGGCTCGACGTCTCCACGGGCCAGATTGCCAAGGAAGAGAAGCCCGCTTTCGGACGCAGCTACCAGACCCCGTTCGCAGACAGGATCCGCCAGGAAGTTGCCGCCCCGGCAGGAGTGGCGGTGATCGCCGTCGGAGCCATCTCCAGCTACGACGACGTGAACTCGATCCTCCTCGCAGGCCGTGCCGACCTTATCGCCTTGGGCCGAACGCACCTCTACGACCCCCAATGGACCCTGCACGCAGCCGCCGAGCAGGAATACCACGGCCCTGGCGCGCAGTGGATCCCGCAGTTCCGCGCCGGCCGCCGCAAGCCACCGAGCTCGCGCACGGACGCCGTCCGTCCGCGGTTGTCCCTGCTCAAGGAACCGGACGCCGAGGAAGCCATCACGCACCTGCGCTGGACCCCTGCGGCCGCCGCGGCATCGGTCCTGGTGAAGTAGCCGTGGCCGCCGCACCTTTGAACACCTGGAACGTGCCTAAGCGCACCACAGGTGTTGTGCTCCTCTGCTGCTGGCTGGCGATTCTCGCCGAAGGCTACGACGTCGGCGTCCTCGGCGCCGTGCTCCCGGCCCTCGCCGAGTACAAAGAGTGGAATCTCTCGCCGCTGGCTCTGGGCGGCTTGGGGTCATATGCCCTGATCGGCATGCTTATCGGTGCCTTGTTCATCGGCACCCTCAGCGACCTTGTGGGCCGGAAGAAGATGCTGCTCGCGTCCATGATCATCTTCACTGTCACACAAGCCGGTGCTGCGTGGGCCCCGACGCCCGAACTCTTCGGCCTCTTCCGCCTGATCGGTGGGCTCGGCATGGGCGGCGTGATCCCCGTGGCAGCGGCGCTGACCATCGAGTACTCCGCTCCGAACAAGCGCTCTTATAACTATGGACTCATGTATTCCGGGTACTCGCTGGGGATTGTCGCGGCCGCGCTGGCAGCCCTGTTCGTCCTTCCGCTGGGTGGATGGCGGGCGGTGATCGCGATCGGCGCAGCCCCCGTGATCCTGCTGCCGGTCATCTGGAAGTTCTTGCCGGAATCCCTTGAGTACCTAGAGTCGAAGGGCCGCAGTTCAGAGGCAAAGACGTTGGCTGCCAGGCTCGGAATCACTGACTACCGCCCGGTGGTGGCCGCCAAGCCCATCAGCAACCAAGCCGCAGACCCGTGGTGGAAGACCATCACCACCATGTTCTCCCTGCAGTACCTCCGCTCGACCGTCTTCTTCTGGATCTCGCTGTTCTGCGGCCTGCTCCTGGTCTACGGACTGAACACCTGGCTTCCGAGCATCATGAAGAAGGCCGGCTACGACCTCGGTTCATCCCTGACGTTCCTCCTGGTCTTCAGCCTCGCCTCGGCGATCGGTGGCCTGCTTCTGGGCCGGGCGGCAGACAAATACGGCAAGAAACTCATCCTGGTGGTGTTCTACATCCTCGGCGGCCTGGGCATCATGCTCCTGGTCTTCCCGAACACCATGGTGGTCAACCTGCTGCTCGTGGCCTTCGCCGGCGTTGGTTCCATCTCCACGTCGCTGGTCCTCACGGGGTACATCGCCGACTACTACCCGGCAAAGGTCCGCGGCACGGCGACGGGCTGGGCACTCAGCTTCGCCCGGCTTGGCGCTATCTCCGGGCCGTTGATCGGAGGGTGGATCGCAGGTTCCAAGCTCCCGTTTGAGGCGAACTTCGGAATCTTCGCCGGTATCGCGGTCCTGGCCGCTGCCGCCGTCGCACTTATCCCGAAGCCGCAGCAGGAAGCGCGGGTGACCGAAGGGAAAGCAACCGCTGACCCCGACGAGCAAGACGCGGCGGTCAGCGTCGGCTAGGAGAACCATGCCGGAAGCAAGCGTCCAGCGGACGGTGGAGTGGGTGGACACCGACGCCTCCGGCCACCAGCACAACTCGGCGATCCTGCGCTGGGTGGAGGCCGCCGAGGCCGAGCTGTTCCGCTCGCTGGAGCTGCCCGACTACTTCCCCAGCGCGCCCCGCGTCCAGCAGGTCATCAACTACAAAGCGAAGCTGTGGTTCGGCCAGCGCATCACCGCGTCGGTGCGGGTACAAGCGCTCGGCCGGACCTCGCTCACTCTGGAATTCGAGGTACTCGGCCACCCGCTGCCGGCCTCGGCAGGAACCCCCGACGCCGGCAGCCCGGCAGCCGGCAGCCCGGCAGCCGCCGTCGTGGCCTCTTACGGAACGGTCACGACGGCGCACGTCCCCGCCGGGTACGCGACAGCGCAGCCTTGGCCCCCGCACTTCGTCCAAGCCCTCACCCCCGACGCTCTCTCACCAAACAGCCCATAAAGCCCGACGCTCTCTCACCAAACAGCCCTTAAAACCCGACGCTCTCTCACTTCCCACGGGTCCGGCCGCGGAAGTGGGACTGTCTGAATAACGGTGTGTGGGGTCTGGCCTGATCTGAAGGAGACGGCCGTGTCTGAATCCACGACTGGGATGGCAGGGATGATGATCGA